>JASLLV010000164.1 GCA_030746935.1 Rhodospirillales bacterium
TGGGCGCGATGCTGCAATACATGGCCGACGAGGAGCAGGCGGCTGCAACGAAGGGTCGCAAAGAAGGACTTCAAGCGGCGCGCGACGCGTTCTACCGCGGCGACGTCGCCGCCAAGATCGTCCGGTTTCAAGAGGAAAACGGCGGCTTGCTCGCGGCCGACGACCTCGCCAATTACCGGGCGACGGTGGAACAACCGCTTCGCGTCCGCTTCGGCGACGTCGACGTATTCGGCTGCGGACCCTGGTGCCAGGGGCCCATGATGCTACAAGCCCTCAGCGTGCTCGACGGCATCGATCTCGCCGCACTCGGCCACAATTCGACCGATTACGTTCACACGGTTGCCGAGACCATCAAGCTTTCGGCCGCCGACCGCCACGCCTACTACGGCGATCCCAAGTTCGTGGACGTGCCGATGGAGACGCTTCTCTCGGACGCATACGCAAAGGCGCGACGCAATCAGATCCGCGCGGGCGAGGCGTGGCCGGAAATGCCGCCGGCGGGCGAGATTGCGGGCCGGAGCGCGTCCGCGAGCGGCGCCGCGGCGAGCGGCGCGCCGCCCAAGTTTCCCACCCTCGACACGTCCTACGTTTGCGTCGTGGACGCCGCCGGAAACGCCTTTTCCGGAACTCCCAGCGACGGTTCCATGGGCGCGCCGGTGGTGCCGGGGACCGGCGTCGTGCCGTCGTCGCGGGGGGGCCAATCGTGGGTGGATCCCGGTCATCCTTCGTCGATCGCGCCTGGAAAGCGGCCGCGGCTGACGCCCAATCCGGCGCTCGCCATGCGGGACGGCGATTTCGTGATGCCGTTCGGAACGCCCGGTCACGACGTTCAGACCCAAGTCATGCTCCAGGTCTTTCTCAATATGTTCGTCTTCGATATGGAGCCTCAAACCGCGATCGAAGCGCCGCGGTTTGTCTCGTACAGCTTCCCGTCCTCGTCCATGCCGCACGAGAGCCATCCCGGGTTGTTGCACTTGGAACCGCCGATTACCGAGGACGTTTTCGCGGCGCTTGGTAAGCGGGGTCACGTGGTCGAATGGTGGCCGACCGAGGGGTCGTTCTATCACCAATCGCTCAATTGCGTTTGCGTGGTCCACGCCGATCTCAAGACGGGAATCAAGCGGGGCGCCGCGGATTCGCGCCGTCCGGCGTACGCGGTCGGCTGGTAGGTGGCGATGGCAAATCCAGACGTCATCGTCATCGGCGCCGGCATCGTAGGCGTGTGCTCGGCGCTTTGTCTCCAGCGCGAGGGATTGCGCGTCACCATCATCACCCGTGATGGGCCCGGCGAGGCGTGCAGCTTCGGAAATTCCGGCGGGATCGGCGGCGGGGTCTCGGTGGCGCCCCTGTCGCTACCCGGAATCGTGGGCAAGGCACCGAAAATGCTGCTTGATCCCAAGCATCCGCTTTCGGTTCGCTGGAACTATTTCCCGGCCATGATCCCTTGGTTCGTGCGCTTCGCGCGGTCCAGCGCGCCGGCCCGGGTGGAACAAATTTCGGACGCGCGCGCAAGCCTGTTCGCGATGGGAACCGAAAGCTTCGCGCCGTTGCTCGAGGCCGCCGGCGCGACCGACATGGTACGCAATACGGGCTCGCTCAATGTCTATGAGAGCCGCGAGTCCATGGTGCTGGCGGGCGTCGGCCGAGAGTATGCGCGCCGACGCGGCGTCGTCTTCGAGGAGATCGACGGCGACGAGGCGCGGCGCCTCAATCCCATCTTGGGACCCAAGGTGGACTGCGCCGTGTTCTTTCCCGACCACGCCCAGACGATCAATCCAGGCCGTCTCGTCCAGGTGCTGGCGCAGCGCTTCACGGCCGACGGCGGCGAGCTGATCTCGGACCAGGTTACCGGCTTTTCGTTCGCCGCCGATGGCGCGCCCTCGGTGCGGACCCGCGGCGGCGAATACGGGGCCGCACAGGTGGTGATCGCGGCCGGGGTCTGGTCCAAGGCGCTGGCACGCATGCTCGGCACCCGGGTCTCGCTCGAGGCCCAGCGCGGCTACCACGTCATGCTGCCGAAACCTGGCGTGGAGGGGCGTCTCATGACGACGCTCGCCGACCGGAACCTCGTCATATCGCCGATGGAGCACGGGCTCAGGATCACCGGTATCGCCGAGTTCGCGCACCCGGACGCGGCCCCCAACTACGCGCATGCGGACCGCATCCTCGCCCAGGCGGCCGAAATGGTGCCGGGCCTCAAGACCGAAGGCGCCACCCGCTGGGTGGGGCCGCGCCCATCGACCCCGGACTCGCTGCCGGTGATCGGACGCGCGCCGGGTTACGAAAGGGTCGTATTCGCGTTCGGCCACGGCCAGAACGGCCTTCAAATGGGGGCGATCACCGGCAAACTGGTGGCCGATCTGGTGGCCGAACGACCGCCGTCGGTCGATCTCGCCCCGTTCCGGCCCGACCGCTTCTAGCGCACTATCCGGTACGTGGGCCGGTGCGACTCCGCGAACGCGGACGATACGTCAGGACGGCCCGCGATCATCGCGCTGGCGAAGCGAACCGCGCACGGTCCCGACGAGATCCGCCGTCATCATGCCGATCACGACGACGACAATGATGGTGAGTGGGATGGAGCCGATATCGAAGGCCAAGAAACCCAAAAACAGCGCCGCCGCCGCGATTCCCAAAACCCCGGCGATGATATCGACCATGGCGGTTCATTCCCTTTTGGCTGGCCATTTCGACGGGTTCTTTCGCCGATGATCGGAGCGGCGCGTGCCCAGCCGTCGAATCGCATGTTCATCGAACGTCACCGAATCGGATAATTGATAGCGCGAAGCGCTTCCGTTGTCCCGGATCATCGGACGCTGCTATTTCTCGTTTACCCTGTTCACGAGCCACTGCGCGGTCCGCAACAAGCGGGCGTCGCCGCCTTGCGGCGCGGCGAGCTGGGCCCCCAGGGGCATGCCGCTGGGACCTTGGAACACGGGCAGCGTGATCGCGGGTGCGCCGCAGAGCGTCCAAAGCGTGCAGAAGATGGGACTGCCCGTCGAATCGAGACTCACCGGCGCCTCGCCCGTGGTCGCGGGCGAGAGAAATCCATCGTAACCCTCGAAGATCTCGTCCAAGGATCGCTTCAAGAACTCCACTCCGTCCACCGCGTGTGCGTAATCGATCGCCAGCACCGAGCGACCGCGCTCGATCATCTCGCGAAGGATCGTGCTCAAACGGTCTCGGCCGATCGCGTATTCGCGCGCGAAGCTCTTTGCGATATCGGCTTCCACGATCGTCCGGTGCCAATCGACGGCGTCTGCGAACGCGGGCGGAAGTTCGACTTCGGCTACGGCCTCGCCCAGGTGCTCGACCAGTTCCTCGAACGCCGCCTGCGTCGACTCATCAGCACGGTCCCACACGGGTGATTTGACGAACGCCAGAAGGGGCGTGACCGGAGGCTCCGACGCCGCGGTTTCGATAAGCGGTGGACGCGCCCGGGGGCGCGTGTCGGGGTCGTTTTCGTCGTAGGCGACGAGGGCCTCGGCGATCAGGGCTGCGTCGTCCAGCGTGCGCGCGAAGACGCCGATCTGGTCCAAATGCCGTGATTGGCGAAGCACGCCGTGTCGCGAGATCAGACCGTGGCTGGGTTTGAAGCCGATGACGCCGCAAAACGACGCAGGGCGGATGACCGAGCCGTTTGTCTGGGTTCCGATTGCCAGCGGCACCATGAACGCGGCGACGGCGGCCGCCGACCCGCTCGACGACCCGCCTGGCGTGCGCTCGATGTCGTGTGGGTTGGTTGTCTTGCCGGGTGCGAAAACGGCGAGCTCGGTGGTGACCGTCTTGCCCAGGATCACGGCTCCGGCTTCGCGCAACAGGGCCACTGCCGTGGCGTCGTGCATCGGCGTGCGGCCCGCGTGCAGTACGGTTCCATTCTCGGTCGGCATGTCATGGGTGTCGAAGATGTCCTTGACGCCGACCGGCACCCCATGAAGGGGACCTGTGACGCCGCCCGATTTCCTGATGTCGTCGGCGGTTCGCGCCTGCGCCAAGGCGTAGTCGCGATCGAGGTGCGCCCACGCCTGAACCGTGGGCTCGAATTCGGCGATGCGATCGAGGCAATCGCGGACCAGCTCCTGGGACGAGATTTCGCCGGCCCGAATGGCTGCCGCCGCTTCGCGTGCGCTGAGCCCGACGGTCGTCACCGGCCGGTCCCGATGACGCGTCCGACCGCGTGGGCCATGAGGCGGGGCATTTTCAACGGAAAGAGCCGTAAATAAGGTTGGGAAGCCATGTGGTCGCCGCGGGCACCGTATAGACGATCACCATCGACAGGAACGGCAGCGCGCCCTTGAATATTTCGGCGAGCTCGACGTCGGGCGGCGCCACCCCCTTGAGGTAGTAACACGACATGGCCATCGGCGGGGTGAGGAACGAAGTTTGGAGGTTGAGTGCGATCAGTATCCCGAACAGCATTGGATCGACGCCGAAGTGCGGCAGCAGCGG
>JASLLV010000165.1 GCA_030746935.1 Rhodospirillales bacterium
GTCTCGGTGATGCTGTCGTAGATCCTGCCCCGGAATTCCGCCATCTCCCCTGGGCTCCCCAATTATCCCCATTACCGAGCTTGACCCTGTCGGCTCGATGACACAATACCACGGCACCAAGACCAACAAGGAATCACCGATAATCAAGGAGCCCAATGACGACATCGTGGTCGTCACCCTGAATCAGTCGAGCGCGTCGAGATCGAGCTTGAACGCCCACACGATCGGCGGCGCCCGCCAATCTCCGGTCACCATGAGAAACACGTCGTGATGGACGTCATAAGCCATCATGAAGTTCATGCGTCTCTTGCCGACCGGCGCGTCGGGAATGCGCCGGTAGCGGTTGGTCGCCACGTCATAGACGCAGGTCACGGTCTCCCGGGTCTCGCGGATCAGCGGCGCGACCAGGAATACGCCGTCCTTTTCGCTGTAGGCGATCGGCGCCTGGGTAACCTTGGGGCATGAATCGCCGCCCGGATCGCGCTTTTCCCAGCTCCCCGGCGCGCCGGGCTTGGCGCCCGGCGTGTAGACCGCGACGGTTTCGGTGGCGCGATAATCGCCGAACACGACGATCTTCCGGTTCCGCGAATCGTATCCCATGTTGACATGGATGCCGTGCTGCTTGCGGCCGCGCCAGACGCGAACCCACTTGCGCCGCTTCGGCCCCAGCTCCCAAACCTCGCCGCCGCGTCGATAGGGCCGGGACAGAACGATGGTGTCGCGGTGGCTATCATAGGCAGTGCCGCCGGCGAACACGACGGGCGCCGGCTCGCCGGCGTTGTCCATGATCCGCCAGCGCCGGGTGCCGAGCCGGTAGATCCAGACCGGATCAACGATCGCTGCCGGACGCTTCTTCCGTATCGGATTGTGGGCGGGCCGGGCGGCGACGATCATGGCATCGCGCCTCGGATCGTAGACGATGCCGTCATAGGCATGCATCGCCCACGGCAAGATCCGGCCGCGCCCGGCAATGCGTCTGCCGTTCGGGTCGGCGCGATAGGTGTTGGGATCGGCCGGCCGATAATGCCTCGTCCAACGCTCCGATACCGGATCGAACGCGTGGACGGCGTTGTCCCAATTGCGGCCATGGGTGCCGGAGCCGAAGAACAGCAGCACGCCGCGTTTCGAATCGTAGGCCATGCCGACATGGGGCTCGCGGCGCCACCCGTCGCGCGGCCCCTGATGGATCTCGATCCAGCGGTTCGTCGCCAGCCCGAGCAGCCGGGGATTGCGATCGGCCGCGCGCGCGCCGGCGGACACCCCGTCCGCGATCGGAAGCAGCGAGGATAGCACGACGCACGCCGCCATGATCTTCGGGTACTTCGTCATGTCCGAGGCCGATACATGCTGGTGTCGGGGACGCGCCCGCAAGAAGTATCAAGCCTTCCTGAACAATTGATTTCGCCAAGCCGACCCGTGCGGCTGTCGGCCCGAGATCATCGCTCTGGAGCGGCACGGGCCGTAGCGTCCAGGATCAGAAGTTCGGTCACACGAGCGCCGATCCCGATAAACCGGACCCGATGGACACGCCCGTCACGCCCACATAGAATTTCGACGACAACTTGTATCTGGGAGTGACCTGTGGCCGAAGGGCGGGTCCAGCGAAGGCTTGCGGCGATCTTGGCGGCCGATGTGGTCGGTTACAGCCGACATATGGAAGGCGATGAGGTCGGCACGCGCGCGCGGCTGCATTCGCTTCATTCCGAGCTGATCGACCCCCGAATAGCCGCCGATGGCGGACGCATCGTCAAGACCACTGGCGACGGCATCCTGGTGGAGTTTTCGAGCGCGGTGGATGCGGTCGGAAACGCGCTCGCGATCCAGTCAGCCGTGGCGGGTCGCAACTCGGGCCTGCCAGAGGAGCAACGCTTGGTATTCCGGGTCGGCATCAATCTCGGCGATGTGATCATCGAGGGCGACGACATTCACGGTGACGGTGTCAACGTCGCGGCCCGGCTCGAAGGGCTGTGTGAACCGGGTGAGGTCTACGTTTCGGGTACGGTTCGCGACCACATCGAGGGCAAACTCGAGGCCACCTTCGACGATCTTGGCGAGCGGACGCTGAAGAACATCTCCAAGCCCACACGCGTCTATCGGGTCAGAGATGAATCGGCAGAGACGGCGGTGGCGTCGAGAGAGCGAGCCGGCGTGCTCTCGCTTCCCGACAAACCGTCCATCGCGGTTCTTCCCTTCGACAACATCTCGGGTGATCCGGAGCAGGAATATTTCTCGGACGGTATCACCGAGGACATCATCACCGAGCTGTCGAAGATCTCCGGCCTGTTCGTGATCGCCCGCCATTCGAGCTTCATTTACAAGGGCAAACAGGTGTCGCTGAAGCAGGTCGGCCGCGAGCTTGGAGTGCGCTATGCGCTGGAGGGCAGCGTGCGAAAGGCCGGCAACCGGCTGCGCATCACCGCCCAGTTGATCGACGCGACCAGCGACCATCACGTCTGGGCCGAACGCTACGACCGCGACCTCGAAGACATCTTCGCCGTGCAAGACGAGGTCGCCCGCCACGTGGCCGAGGCACTGGCGGTGGCGCTCAAACCGGGCGAAGGCGAACTGCTGGCGCACGCGCCGACCGACAACCTCGAAGCCTACGACCTCTACATGCGCGCGCGCATGTCGCTCTGGCCGCCGGTGCGGACCAATATCCTGACCGCGCGCGGCGCCTTCGGGCACGTCATCGACATTGATCCGAGCTTCGCGGGCGGCCATGCCGGGAAATCGGTCAGCCATTCGATGGCGGCATTGTTCGGCCACAGTGAAAACCCGGAAGACGATGCGCGGATCGCGCTCGAACTTGCCGAGCGGGCGGTGGCGATGGACGAACAGTTTGCGCTGTCACATTCGGCGCTGGGCTACGCCTATACGGCCGTGCGACGTCACGACGACGCCATCGCTGCCGCGCGGCACGCTCTCGAGCTACAACCGGGCGACGCCGACATCCACCACTTCCTAGCATCATGCCTGTCGTGGGCGGGTCACGGCGAGGAGGCGCGCCACATCATTCTCGAGGCGCTGCGGCTCGATCCGCAGTACGTCGCGGGTCCCTATCTCAATGCGCTGGGCAGGGCGTGCTTCGTCGCCGGTCGATACCAGGAGGCGGCCGACACCTACGAGCGCAACGTTGCCCACGGTGGTCCCCTTGGCGTGCCGATGCTGACGGCCTGGATCGCATCGCTGGTTGAAATCGGACGTCTCGACGAAGCCCACCGTATTGCGCAACGGCTGATCGAGTTCGATCCTGGTTTCAGCCTAGCGCGTGCCTCAAGCTATGCCTGGTTCGCGAGCACGGGGCGGCTCGAGCGCATCGTTGATGCCCTGCGCCAGGCCGGGCTGCCGGAGTAGATCGCGGTCATGACCGCCGAACCGGTCAAACGCCGCATCGCCGCCATCCGCGCCGGACGCTACGCCGGGATGACCGGCAGCAGCAGGTGTGACGGGTGCGCCCCGTCGTGATGGATCTTGTGCAGGGTCGTCCTGGACGAGCACAGATGCCACGGCGCGTGGGTGCGGCCGAGCGATTCGGGGGCGAGGTCGTAGTTGCGCGCACGCGCATGATCCATGCTCGAGATCACCAGCTTGATGCGATGGCCGGCCTTGAAAACGTTGGACATGGGCGACAGCGCGATGGCGTATTCCGTGACCGCGCCCGGCGTCACGGGCATGGGATCGGTGTGGGGGTGGTAGGGCTCGTAGGGTTTCGACTGGATCTCGTCGAGCGCCCGGTGCGAGGCCTTTAGGAAGCCCTTGGTCAGCTCGACCTCCTTGCCCGAGGGGTGGACGTCGCGGATCGACAGGAAAAAGTTGGTGTCGTCCTGGTCGATCGCGGCGTAGAGCGTGCAGGCGGCGGGCCCGGTGACCTCAGTGTCTTGCTCTAGGCGCTCCGAGACGTATTGCACCGAACAGAGTTCGTCGGTCTCGTCGGGCGGTTGCTGGACGAAGGCGTCGGGCTTGCCGGGAGTCTCCTCCGGCTCCCACCCGAGAGCTTCCCAGCGCTGGAGATAGAGCTTGGTCCATCGGGTGCGCGCGAGCGGCCATTCTTTTTCCGTGTGCCACTCGCCGGCGCCGTTGACCCAGAACCGGATCGGCGCCTCGTCCATCACTCCGGTATCCATGCCCTTGAGCCAATGGTCGTACCAGCGCACCACCTCGGCGTTGTATTCGTCGGGCAGCGGGCGGATCTCGACCACCGGGGCGTCGATCTCGAGCTTCTTGGGCGCATCGATGCCGAGATAGTTGTGGAACGCGCCGACCAGATGCATGTGCGCGTAGGCCCACCAGCCCGAGCGCGCATAGATCGGGATCTTGATGCGGTCGTACATGGTGTAGGGCGAGCGTTCCCAGTAGTACGGCCCGTCCAGCGGATTGGCCAGGATGTCGAAGAAGTTGGGCGCCTTGCCCGGGTT
>JASLLV010000166.1 GCA_030746935.1 Rhodospirillales bacterium
GCGAGCGTTTGGTGGCACACTGTCATCCGCGGCGACAACGAGGCGATCACGGTGGGTGAGAACTCGAACGTCCAGGATGGCTCGGTCCTGCACACCGACCCCGGCTATCCGCTAACCATCGGCCGTGACGTAACCGTGGGCCACATGGTGATGCTGCACGGCTGCACCATCGGCGACGGTTCGCTGATCGGCATCGGCAGCATCGTGCTCAACGGCGCGACCATCGGCGAGAACTGCCTGATCGCCGCCAACACCCTGATCCCCGAGGGCAAGGAGATCCCGGCGCGCTCGGTGGTGATGGGCTCGCCGGGCCGCGTCGTCCGCGAGGTCACGGATCGCGACCTCGAAATCATCACCGGCCCGGCCGCCCGCTACGTCGCGAACTGGAAGCGTTACCGCGACACCATGCGGACCGACGACTGACGATCGAACGCGGGCGTACACGCCCGATCGCCTTCCCTGCCCGCCCCTTGCGCCCGATCAGGTCAGCTTGCCGCCGTCGACGACGATGGTGTGGCCGACGATGTAGGAGGCCTTGGCCGAGGTCAGGAAGGCCACCGCTTCGGCCACGTCGCCGGGCGTCCCCAGCCGGCCGATGGGGACCATTGTTCGAACGTGGTTCCCGAGCGCTTCATCGCTTGCCATCGTGCGCACCATCGGCGTGTCGATGGTGGACGGCGCGACACCATTGACTCGGATGCCGAGCGGCGCCAACTCGCGGGCGGCGGCGAGTGTGAGCATGGCGACGGCGGCTTTCGAGGCGCCGTAGACCGACTGCGGCAGGATGGTCGCGGGCCGTATTCCCGCCGTCGACGAGACGTTGACGATGCACCCCATGCGTCGTGGCGCCATCAGGCGCGCCGCCGCCTGCATGACGAAGAAAAGCGCCCGCACGTTCACCCCCATCAACGCGTCGTAATCCTCGGGCGTCACGTCCACGAGCGGCGCCGACATCAATATGCCGGCGTTGTTGACCACGACCCCAAGGGGGGTGCGCGAATCGATCTCGCGGATTACGTCGGCGGCGGCGGCGACGTCGGTTACGTCCAGGTGTACGAAGCGCGCCTCCAAACCACGGGCGGCGATCGCGTCGGCCGCCCGAGCGCCGGTTTCGGCGTCCTTGTCGGCGATGGTCACCGCGTCGCCCCGCGCCGCCAGCGCCTCGGCGATGCCGAGGCCGATGCCGGCCGCTCCGCCGGTCACCAGACTTCCGCGCGGATGCGATTCAGGTGCCAAGGCTCACGCAGCGACGGGTGCCGGCGATGGCGCCCCGGCGCGTCCGAGCATCACTTCGACGTCATCACCCAGACGCCGTTCCAATCGTCGGGCGGGTCCGCCTTCAAGTGCTCGCAGCGTTCGATGTAGGTTTTGGACAGCACGTCGTCGGGGTTCAAGGCCAACACCTCGTTGAAGCCGTGGATGCCGTCGTCCCACTTGCCGTCGTAATAGTACCCGAGCGCGCTCTTGAAATGGTTGAGCGCCTCCATGACCTTGGGAAAGGTCTCGTCGGTGTGGTAGTCGAGGATCTCGAAAACCCGTACCGGCTCGGTCTTTCCCTTGACCACCACCTGGTCGACCTCGCGCGACCGATAGGTGCCGCGCAGCTTCTTGAACGTATTCTCGCTGATCAGGATGCGCGCGGAATACTGCTTGCACGCGCTCTCCAGCCGTGCGGCCAGGTTCACGCCGTCGCCGATCATGGTGTAGTCCATGCGTTTGGGCGAGCCGATGTTGCCGGACACGACTTCGTCGGTGTTGAGCCCGATCCCCATGTCGACGCCCATCTTGCCCTCGTTGAGGCGTTCGGCGTTCCACGCCCGCAGATCCGTGATCATCGAGACCGCGGCGCGCACGGCGCGATCCTCGTCGTCGTCGTGGACGACGGGAATGCCGAAGGCCGCCATGATCGCGTCGCCGATGAACTTGTCCAGCATCCCTTCTTCGCGGCTGATGCAATCCACCATGATGGTGAAGTAATCGTTCAAAAGCGCGACCGTGCCTTGTGCGCCCAACTCTTCGGTCAGGGTCGTGAAGCCGCGGACGTCGGAAAACAGGATCGTCGCAGTCGCGCTCCGGCCGCCGAGGATGTCCTCGCCTCCGCCGAGAAGCTGGTCGGCAAGGCCCGGATCCATGTAACGCGACATGGTGGACTTCATGCGCTTCTCGCTCGAGATGTCCTCCATCATGACCATGGTACCGAGTTTCTGGTTTTCGGCGCTGGTCAGCGGCAGCACGGTCAGGTTCACCGACATCGACTCGTCGGCGAAGGTGACCTCGGCGTCCATCAAGACGTCCGCCGCCTGGGTCTCCTCGACCCGATGGATGCGTTCGAGGATCCAGGCGTTGGCGTCGATGAAGAACTCATCGGCCTTTTTCTCGAGGATATCCTCGGGCTCGACCCGCATGATCCGGAAGCCGGCCAAGTTGCAGGTGACGATCTTGGCGTCTTCGTCGAGGGTGATCACGCCGTTCGACATGCTTTCCAGCATGCTCTCGTTGTAGTTCTTCATGTTCTGGACGTCGTCGAACAGCTTGGCATTCTCGAGCGCTATCGAGACCTGCGCCGTGAAAGCGCGCAGCCGCGATTCGTCCTCGTCGGTGAACGGTCCGCCGCGCCTGTTCAGGACCTGGGTGACGCCGATGGTCTTGCCGTCTTTGTTTATCACCGGGACGCACAGGATCGAGCGCGTGAAGAAGCCGGTCTGCTTGTCGAAACCCGGGTTGAAGCGTAGATCCGCGTATGCGTGGGGGATGTTCACGGTCTCGCCCGAGGTGAATACGGCGCCCGCGATCCCCAAGTGGTTGGGCAGGCGGATCTCGGTAGCGCCCAAGCCCTCGCCCACCTTGGTGAAAAGCTCGCTCGTCTTCTCATCGTTGATGAACAGCGTCGAGCGTTCGGCATTGAGCATCCGCGTCGCCTCGCCCATCACCTTCTGCAAGAGCGCGCCCAGGTCGATCTCGGACGTGACATCGGAGACCACGTCGAGGAACGCCATCTCCTTTTCGCGCGTCTTCTGCATGCGCTCGACGAACTGGGTGCTTTGCAGTGCGACCGCCGCCTGCGTGGTCATTTCCTGCAGGAGCGCGAGATCGCCGAGGGTGAAGCGGCCCTTGTTCTTGTTCAGGCATTGGGCGGCGCCGATGATCTCGCCCTTGGCGGTGCGTATCGGGGCGCAAAGGATGCTCTTGGTGACGTAGCCCGTCTGCTCGTCGACCGACGCGTTGAACCGCGGGTCCGCATAGGCGTCGTGGATAAGGACGCCGGTGCCGGTTTGGAACACGTGCCCGGCGATGCCGCTCGTGTTCAGGACCCGAATCTCGCGCTGGATGTTTCCCTGGGCGATCCGCGAATACAGCTCGCCCGTCGATCCGTCGTTGAGGAACAGCGTGCCCCGGTCGCAGCCGGTCTCCTTGGTCGTGAACTTCACCAGCGTCGCCAGCACCTCGTCCAGGGTCTCGTACGCCGCAACGGTTTTGGAGACGCTCAGCAGCATCTGCGCCTGGCGCAGCTTCATCGCATCGTTGACGGTTCGATCCCGGCGCACCTTCTTCGTGGTATCGGCGCCGCCGTTTCCCGTGGTCTTCGCTTGGACGTCATTTGGCATGGCGTTTCTCTCTCGGCTTTCTCGACCTGGTTTTCGAGGCTTTCGCTTGACCGGAAACGGCGGCCTCCAATTCGCCGCGCAACGACGTGACGGTATCCTTGAGTTGCTTGCTTTCGTCGCGGGCGGCGCGCTTGAGCGCTTGCACCGTTTGCTCGTGGTCCATTCTGTTCGTTTCAAGCTCTTCCCGCAACGCCGACACGCCCGCCTTGAGCTGGACGATCTGATCGTTGGCGTCGGCCACCGCCTGTTGAACCGCCTTGTCCTTCTCGAAGCGCAAGTCTTCGAGTTCGTCGCGAAGGGCCGTAGTGGTTGACTTGAGCTGGACGATCTCGTCGTTGGCTTCGGCGACCGCCTGCTGGACCGCCTTGTCCTTCGCGAAGCGCATCTCCTCGAGCTCGTCGCGAAGGGCGCCTGCGGCCGCCTTGAGCTGGACGATCTCGTCATTGGCCTCGGCGATCGCCTGCTGGACCGCTTTGTCCGTCGCGAAGCGCATCTCTTCGAGCTCGGCGCGGAGCGCGCGTGCGGTCTCGTGCAATTGGACGATTTGGTCGTTGGACTCGGCCACCGCTTGCTGCACGCTTGCGGCGTTGTCGGCCCCGGTGTTCTCGAGCTCCCCGCGCAACGCCTCGACGAGGTCCGTGAGGTCGCGGACCTGGATCTGGGCGCGATAAAGCTCTTTCTGATCCGCTTCGGGTTCCGCCAGCGTCTCGTTCATGTTGGCCCGTTCCGGTGCACTAGGCTCAGGACTCATTGATTGAGATGGAAGATGACGAAAGCGGCGATGCATATGGCTGAGAAGAAAGTGTGGG
>JASLLV010000167.1 GCA_030746935.1 Rhodospirillales bacterium
ATGTGATGTCCTCCTTGAACAGGATCATCATCATCGGCAAAAATGCTGAACAGAAAATTAATGGGTCCTGACCCTAGGGAATCGGCGCGACCATGGCCGAACCGAACCCGAACCCGACGGCGCCCGACGGCGGCAATAAGGCGTCCTGGACGCCGATCCTTCTCGCCGTGACGTTCGTGCTGGTGGTGGTGATCTCGCTCCCCACCGTCATCTTGCTGCTATTCGCCATGATGCCGGCGATCGTCGCCTTCATCATTGACCGGACGCCGCAGAAGTATTCGGTCTACTGCGTGGGCGGGATAAATTTCTGCGGGGTCTATCCGTTCCTCACGGACTTGTGGACGGGGCAGCACACGGTCGCCGCGGCGGTGGACACCCTGACCGACGTGTTCTCTCTCTTGCTGATCTATTCCGCCGCCGCCCTCGGGTGGATGATCTATATCGCCGTGCCGCCGCTGGTGGGCGCGGTGCTGACCGTCATGAACCAGCGTCGGGTCACGCAGCTCAAGGACATCCAGCGCGACTTGATCAAGGAATGGGGAGACGAGGTCGCGAGCCACCTCGAGGAGCCGGAGCCCGAGCCGCAAGAACCGCAAGAGACGTCGGACGACCAGGTTCCCGCCTGACGGCGACTATTTGGGTTAAGCCGGCGACGCACCTTCCCCGAGATCACGACGATAGACTACGACCCCTCCGCGCAAGCTTTGAGCGGTCCCGACCGCGCGCCAGCCGCGGCGCTCGAACATTGTCCCGCCATTCTCCACTGACGTATGGACGGCGGCGAATCCCAGACGCCGCGCCTCGGCCTCGATCGCTTCGACGAGGGCTGTCCCCACGCCCCGACGGCGATGCTCGTTGTCCACTAGGAACGCTGCCAACCATGGACCAGGGTGTTGATCGGCACCCACCGATTCGGACTTGAGTGCGACGGTCCCCATAACTTGGTCGCCGGCGCCGAGGGCGACGAGGCAAATGGGAAGTTCGTCGCGGTGCCGGCAAAGCGCGAGGTCGCGTGCCGCATCGCCCGGCCCTTCGGGGCCGTACCAAGGGGCCCATTCGTCCTCGAACCAGCGCGCAAGCGTCGCCGACGCGCCGGGTGTGTCGGCAAGATGGACGATGCGAACGCCTCCGCTCACGATTCGAGATGCCCCATCGCATCGACTGCACGGATCACCTTGTTCATGTCGTTTGGCGTTCGGGAACGAAACCGCAAGCGCTCGCCGCTCGCCGGGTGGACGAAGACCAGTTCGCGGGCATGGAGCGCGATGCGACCCGCGCGCGCAATCGCTTCGCGCACGGCCTCGGGGACCGACCGCCGGCGCGCCGCGCTCCCGCCATACAGCGGATCGCCCACAACCGGGTGCCCCAGGTTCGCCAAGTGGACCCGGATCTGGTGTGTGCGCCCGGTCTCGAGGCGGCATTCCAGCAGACTCGCGGACGCGCCGGCGGCACGGATCACGGCGTAACGCGTGCGCGCCGCCTTCCCGCCCTTGGCGACGACCGCCATCTTCTTCCGGTTCTTGGCGCTGCGTCCGATGTTTCCCTCGATCGTGCCATCGCGATTCTCCGGCATACCCCAAACGAGCGCCGTGTACACGCGCCCGAGACGGCGGGACGCAAACTGGCGGGTAAGCGCCCGATGGGCGGCATCGTTCTTGGCCACCACCAGAAGCCCGCTCGTATCCTTGTCCAGCCGGTGCACGATCCCTGGCCGCGCCACGCCACCGATGCCCGAAAGGCTCGCTCCCGCGTGGGCCAACAGCGCATTCACAAGGGTACGGTCGGGGTTACCCGGCGCCGGATGCACCACGAGTCCGGCCGGCTTGTCGACGACGATCACGTCGGCGTCCTCGAAGACGATCGAAAGCGGAATCGCCTGCGCTTCGGGCGTCGCCGGCCGGACCTCGGGCACGATGACGCGGAATGTTTCGCCCCGCCGAACCCGATAGGCCGGCGAGAGCCGGGCCTCGACATCGCCGGCGATCGCAATTTGGCCACCCTCGATCAGGGCCTTGACGCGCATCCGCGACAGCGCAGGAACCACCTCGGCGAGCAAGCGGTCCAACCGGGTCCCCCCCTTGTCCGCGGGAACCGGAACGGTATAAGTGGTTCCGGGGGTCACGGCACCTCCGGCGCGGGCACCGAAATAACGGTCCCGGAGGGGACCAGGCCCCGCGCATCTTTAGTTTTTTAGCACGGGTCGCGGCAGATGCGGGCACTCAAGGCTCTGGTGATCGGGATGGGAATCCTCATCGTCGTCGGCATGGCGCTGATTGCGTACGGGCTCTACTCCAAGGCCACGGACCCAGGTTTCGCGCCCTTTTCGACCGATGACGACCCGACGCCGGCCTTCGGCGAGGCGAGCATCACGCTGCCGTCCGGCTGCACCATCGTCGAGGTGCAACCTGACGGCGCGCGGCTGTACTTGCGCATCGGGCCCCCCATCAACGATTGCGAGCGCGTGATCGTGCTCGACGCCCTATCGGGCGAGATTCTCGGCACCGTCGAGGTGACGCGGTGATCCAAATTGCGCGTTCCTTCCTCGAGCGGATCGAGCGTGCCGCGGAAGTCGCCTATCCGGAAGAGTGCTGCGGGTTGCTGGTCGGCCGCCGGGGCGCGGCGGACGACATTCTCGTAACCCGCGTCGCCGAAAGCGCGAACGTGACCACCGGTGATGCGCGAACGTCTTTCGAAGTGGACCCACGCGTCCTTTTGGCGCTGATGAAGGAGTTCCGCGGCCGCGACGACGATATCGTGGGCCTTTACCATTCCCACCCCGATCATTCCGCCGAACCGTCCGCACGCGACCTCGATCGGGTCTTCGAGCCCGACTTGGTCTGGCTCATCACCGCCGTTGCCCAAGGCCGGTCCGTGGAGACGCGGGCGCACGTCTACGAGCCCGAAGGCCCCCACTTCCGCGCCGTGGCGTTGCGTGCGACCATGGGCGAGGAAGGCGGGCAAGCGTCATGAACTTCGCGAGCGACAACGTCACCGGCGCCGCGCCCGAAATCCTGGCGGCCATCATGCAGGCCAATGAAGGCGCGCGCATGGCCTATGGCGAAGATGCCGACAGCCAGGCGATCGAAGCGCGCATCGCCGACGTCTTCGAGACCGAAGCCGATGTCTTCCTGGTCGCCACGGGCACGGCGGCCAACGCGCTTGCGCTGTCGGTCATGACACCGCCCTGGGGCGCCGTCTTCTGTCACGCGGATTCCCACATACACCGCGACGAATGCGGCGCACCCGAGTTCTTCGCGGGCGGTGCCAGGCTCGTGCCGCTTTCGGGCGCGGACGGCAAGATCGCCCCAGCCGAGCTCTCCGCCGCGGCCGACGCACCCGGCCACGGCGTGCATGCGGTGCCCCCGGCGGCCGTCAGCGTGAGTCAGGCGAGCGAGTGGGGCACCGTCTATACGCCCGACGAGATCGCCGCCGTCGCCGAAGCGGCCCGCCAGCGCGGCCTCAAGGTGCACATGGACGGCGCGCGATTCGCCAACGCGCTGGTGGGATTGGGATGTGCTGCCGCCGACATCACCTGGCGGGCCGGCGTCGACGTGCTCAGCTTCGGAGCGACCAAGAACGGGGCGCTTGCGGCGGAAGCGGTGGTGGTGTTCGACCGGGCGCTTAGCGCGACGCTTGCCCATCGGCGCAAGCGCGGCGGTCATCTGTTCTCGAAAATGCGCTTGCTGGCGGCCCAGTTCGACGCCTACCTCGATGGTGGTCTGTGGCTCGATCTCGCCCGCCACGCCAATGCGGCCGCCGGGCGCCTCGCCCAAGGGTTAGACGACTTGCCCGGCGCCCGCCTCGTGCATCCCGTAGACGCCAACGAAACCTTCGTCGAGCTGCCCGAACCCGTGATCGCAGGCTTGCTGGCCGACGGCTTCGTCTTTCATCGTTGGGGCGACGAGCAGAGCCGGACTGTGCGTCTGGTGACCGCCTTCGACACGGCCGACGCCGACGTGGACGCGCTTCTCACCGCCACGCGGCGCCACGCGGAAGCCCAAAGCCCTTGATCGGGCACGCTTGTTTCCTGTATGGGGTTGGGTAGCGTCCCCATCGTCTAGCGGCCTAGGACATCGGCCTCTCACGCCGAAAACGGGGGTTCGATTCCCCCTGGGGACGCCATTATTTTCAATGAGTTAACTTTGCGCCTCTGTTTTTTGTCCAGATTTTGTCCAGAATACGTGGAAGGATAACCACGAACATTTACGGATCCTGGCGGCGCACATCGCGAACACCATCCGGGCCGCGGCTCCGGAATTTGGGATCGTCCAAGGAAGCCATGTTTCTCGAATAACGGATGGCCCGAAGAGCAAATCCGGTTCTTCCCGGCAGAGCTTACCGCCATCTCGCGATGTGGGTGGTCGGTGCCGCCCAGCCATCCATTTCCCCATGCAGTCAGCGCCACCTGCGTC
>JASLLV010000168.1 GCA_030746935.1 Rhodospirillales bacterium
TGGCGGTTACGATGAGCCAGAAATCCTCCTTTATTCAACCCGCTAAATCTGTCTCACAGGTGCTGACGGGGGACAGATGACGGACACCGCGCTCCAGAAGTCTCTCGATCAGATTGAGGCCGACGAATCCTGCGCCGCCCGTCACCAGCACCGCCATGGCGTTCCCTTGTTAGGCTCTTGAGCGCCCGGCCCACGGGCGCCATGCGAGCCGGAAACGTTCCCCCTCAGCCGCCCACAACCTCGCGCATCGTGTCCGCCAGCCGATCGAGGTCGGCTCGGTTGTGGATTTCGGTCACGCAGTAAAGGGCACTCTGGCCGAGCGCGGGAAACTCGCCCGACAAATCGTGCCCGCCGAAGATGCCGCGGGCCTTAAGCCCGGCGTTGACGTCCGTCACCTTTTTGCCGGCGCCATCGAAGTTGACCACGAACTCCTTGAAGAACGGCGCGTCCAGGCGCACCTTGACGCCCTCGATCGCGGCGAGTTGGCGGGCCGCGTAATTGGCGCGCTTGATGATCAGCTCGCCGATCTCGCGAAACCCCTGGGGCCCCAGCAGCGCCATGTAGACGGCGCCGGCGACGGCCCACAGGTTGACCGAGGTACCGGTCCAGTCCTTGCCCTTTTCGCGGCTCCTCATCGACGTTCGGTCCGGGGTGCTGGGGGCGAAACCGTATTCACCCTCGACGATGGTCTCGGCGATGCTGTTCAAACCCATCGGGTATTCGCCGACGTATTTCACCTCGTCGCGCGAGGCGACGAATCCGCAGGTGCCGCCGCCGCAGTTCATGTGGATGCCGAAGGGCTGGGTGGTCCCGACGACGATGTCGGCGCCATAATCGGCGGGTGCCGCCAAGACGCCGAGCGATATGGGATCCACGCCGACCACGGTCTCGGCGCCCTTGGCGCGCGCGATCTCGGCGATCCTCACGCCCTGGCTCTCGATGAAACCGAGATAGGACGGGTTCTCGAAGTAGACGGCGGCCGTCTTCGCCGAGATCTTGCTTTCGAGGTCGCTCACGTCCATCAGTCCTGTCGCGGCGTCGTAATCGACCAGCGCCACCGCGATGTGGTTCTCCATCTCGGTCGGCTCGCAGAAGTTCCGGATCACCGAAAGCCGCTCGGGACCGGTGGTCTTCGGAAGCAGCACTTCCCGCCGTCCGGTGATGCGCGACGCCATGCGAAGCGCGTGACCGGCGGCGACGCCCCAGCTATAGACCGGCAGTCCGACAACCTCCATTTTGACGAGCTCACCAAGCTGGCTCGTGTATTCGAACCAAGCCTGGTTGCGGCCGTGGGCCGACTGCGGCGTGCCCGAAATTTGGGTCAGGGTTTCGCTGCGATGGGAAATCTCGTCGACGACCGCGGGCACGTAGTGCTGCCAGCAGCCGCCACCAAGGAAGCTTAGGGTGTCGGCGCAGGTCCGGTTCCTCGCCAGCGTCTCCGTCATGTGCCGCTTCAACTCGGCCTCGCTCAAAAGCTGAGGCGGCAAATCGAAGGGGCGGACGAGCCGGTGATCGGCGGGGATCTGCTGGAACAGTTCCTCGATATTCTCGATCCCCACCTCCTTCATCATCTCGTCTTTCACGGCGGCGGGCGAGTTCGCCATATAGGGATGCGCGGTCTCGGGATAGTTTTTCATTATGGGTCCTCGGGCGGATAGCGCCGGCGGCGCGATCTCGACACGAACATCCTAGCACGAACCGCTCGTGCGTGCGAGTTTGCGGCGCCTGATCAGAGAGGAAAAGGAGGGGTCCATGAGCCGGCTCGCCATCATCGTCGAATTCGATCTCAAAGACGGATGCCGCGAAGCCTTCACCGAGGTGATCCGCGATCACGCCGCCGGCAGTCTCGCCGAAGACGGGTGCGAGCGGTTCGACGTGCTGCTGCCGCGCGACGACGAGAGCCGGGCGTTCTGCTTCGAAATCTGGCGCGACGACGCGGCGCTGGAAAAACACCTCGCGGCCCCGCGCATGGAGATTTTTCGCACGCGCCGCGCGCCTCTCATGGCCGGGTCTCGCGCCGCCGTCTGCGACTTCGGGTGACGGGATCCCGGCGGATCGGCCGGGTGATGCGAAGCGCGGGCGGTTCGATATCGACCTGAACGAGGTAGCGCGAACCGCACCCGCGTGCGAGGTTGCGGTGCTTGGTCGAAGATGAAAAGGAGGGATCCATGAGCCGGCTCGCCATCATCGTCGAATGGGACGTCAAGGACGGATGCCTCGATGCCTTCACCGAGGCGATCCGCGATCATGCCGCCGGCAGTCTCGCCGAAGACGGGTGCGAGCGGTTTGACGTGCTGCTGCCGCGCGACGACGAAAGCCGGGCGTTCTCCTTCGCAATCTGGCGCGACGATGCGACGCTCCAAAATCACATCGGGGCGGCGCGCATGGAGACGTTTCGCAGCCGCCGCGCGCCCCTCATCGATGGGATGCACGCCACGTACTGCGACTTCGGGTAGCGGGATTCACTGGGATCGGGCGGGCGAAGCGAAGTGCCAAGCCCTTTCACGGCGCCGCGCTCAGCACGTACAGACGGCCAGCCGCGAATTCGTCGGCCTGCTGGCGGATTTCGATTTCGTCCGAAACGTCGACCGAGAGACCGTGGCGGGACGCAAGCGCGCGCACGTAACCTTCGCCGTGAGCGTAGCGGCCGGTCCGGAGCAGCTTGAACGGGCTGTCTGCGCACCCCTCCACAGAAAAAGCGAATAGGGCGCCCGGCGTCAACACCGTGGCGATACCGGTGAAGATCGGCTCCAAATTGCCGATGTAGATGAAGAGCTCGGCCGCGACGACCAGGTCGAAGGCCGTTCCTTCGGCGGCGTAACGATTAAGACAATCGTGCACGTCTTCCAGATGAACGGCGTCGTAGATGCCCTTGCGCCGCGCCCGGTCCAGCATCTTCGCCGACAGATCGATCCCGTGAAGTTCCCCGACGTGCGCGCGGAAGGCTTCGCCCACCAACCCGGTGCCGCAGCCGAGGTCGAGGGCGCGGCTGAACAAGCCCTTGTCATCGCGCCAACGGTCCACGGCCCGGCGCATCAGTTCGGGCACGGCGTAGCCGAGCTCGTCGACGAGATGGCGTCGAAGCGGGGGGCATAGGCGTCGAACAGCTTTTGAACGTAGTCGGCGGGCGCCATTTCGGTGGTCTCGCCGGTAATCGCGGCCACCATGTGCTTGGCATAGCCGGACCCGTCCGGGTCGATCTCGACGGAGCGGCGAAAGGTTTCCAGGGCCTGGTCCAGGTGTCCCTGACTCAGGAGCACGTTGCCAATATTGTTTCGCGCGTCGGCGTCGTCGGGCCGCAACTCGAGCGCTTTTTCGTAACAGGCGGTGGCCTCGTCCGGTCGACCCCGATCCTTGAGCACGTTGCCGAGCGCGATGTGAGCATGGGCAAAATCGGGGCGGGCCTTCAACGCCTCGTGGTAGCCGGCGGCGGCGGCGTCCAACCGGTTCATCTCGACCAGTACGTTGGCGTGGTTGAAATGCGCGTTCGCAAAGTCGGGGCGGATCGCGAGCGTCTTTTGGAAACACGCCACCGCGTCGTCAAGCCGCCCCTCTCCGGCGAGCAGGTTGCCCAGGTTGTTGTGGGCCTCCGCATATTCGGGGTTCAGCGCGAGCGCGTGTTCGAAATGCTGAAACGCGTCCTCCGCGCGCGCGCGATCCTTGAGCAGGTTGCCGAGATTGTTGTGTGCTTCGGCGACGCCGGGATCGATCGCGACCGCGCGCGTGAAGCAATCGAACGCTTCGTCCGTGCGCCCCAGATCATTGAGGACGTTGCCGAGGTTGTTTTGAAAGCTCGCGTTCTCGGGGGCAAAGTCGATGGATTTTCGGATGTGGGCCACCGCGTCCTCGTGCCGGCCCGTCTGATACAATACGACCCCGAGCAGGTGATGGGCGTCGGCGTCGTCGGGGATCGTTTCCAGAAAGGTCCGGAAGCTTCGCTCGGCTTCGGCGAAACGACCCGCCTGGTAGCTGTCGATTCCCCTTTGCATGATTTCGACGAGCCGAGCGGCGGCGCCTCGATCTGGCGCGGCATTCGGGGTCTTTCGTTGCTTGGCGAGCCTACGCCGTTCCGCCCGATTCATGCGGGTGTTTCCGCCTTGTCGCGAATATCCACAGGTTCCTTAGCGTAGCGGACGGAGAGATGCTACCCGATCCAACCGGATTGACAATCGCGCAAACGGCGTCGGCGATCGGCGGGAATGCTCCGCAAGACTGGGGCCCAGCCGAGTCCCAGAAATAGTGCGCGGGTGCGCGACGTACTATGGTGCACCATGGTGATTCGGGGCCGTTGCGGAGCGCGCTAGTGTTCCGCTCTAAACAAAGGATTCCCAACAGGCGGATTTAATGCGAATCTGGCGGTATGGGCAAGAAAGTGAG
>JASLLV010000169.1 GCA_030746935.1 Rhodospirillales bacterium
GCCCACACTTTCTTCTCAGCCATATGCATCGCCGCTTTCGTCATCTTCTATCTCAATCAATGAGTCCTGAGCCTAGCCCGCACCGCCACCCCAAGAGCACCATTCTGTGGGCGGCCGGACGAGGGTGCTGGCTGGAGCGATTGCACTCAAGTGGAAAACGGTCTAGGGCGCGTTGCCCGACCGCACGTCGCGGCGCCGGACCAGTCTGGGCCGGGCGCGCATGGTTCGGACGCGCGTCTTCCGGCCTTCGTCGCTGGGTTGCGTAGGACTCCGGCGGGGCGACGGCCCCCGATCCTCGCGGGCGAAGTCCTCGGCCCGAAACAGCGCTGCGCGGCTTCCCCCGAGCCGGGTTCGCATCTCGATCGTGCGAAGCGTCCGGGTCACCGTCGGGTGCCGTTCGGGCGGCCGCCTGCCGTCGAGGACGTGAACGCGGGCGATGGATTTCAGCCGCTTGACGATGACCGGAAACCGGTTGCGGGGTTCGCACCAGCGCGCGTAAGCCGCGACCGTCCATGGATGCGCCGGCAGCGGCCGCAAGCCCCGCGCCCGGCACCAGCCGACGAAGTGCCGCCACGCCCGGTCGCCGCGGGCGCCTCTCATGGGCCGTCGCCGCCGCGTACCAGCTTGATGGTCGCCGCGCCGGCATCAACGCCGAGGCGCTCGAACCCTTTATACATTGGGCGCGGGGTCGCCGAAGTCGCGTTCCGGGAACGCTTCGGGCCACAGATCGGGCCGGCAACGGGCATGCTGGTTGGGATAGGCGGCTTTGCCGCCGAGCGCCTCGGCCGCGTGCCACGCCCACCTCGGATCGAGGAGGATCCCGCGGGCGAGCTCGACCATGTCGGCGTGGCCCTCGGCGACAACCTGGTTCGCAAGCTCGGGCGTGACGATCATGCCGACCGCCATGGTGGGGATCCCGACCTTGTTGCGGATATGCGACGACAGCGGCACCTGGTAGCCGGGTCCCAGCGTGATCTTTTGGGCGGGCGTCAACCCGCCCGAGGACACGTCGATGAAATCGCACCCGAGCGCTTTAAGCTCGTGGGCGTAGACGGTCGAATCCTCGAGCGTCCATCCGCCGTCCGCGTGATCGCTCGCCGAAATCCGGATGCCGAGCGGCTTGTCGGCGGGCCAGACGGCACGGACCGCGGCGAACACCTCGAGCGAAAAGCGCATGCGGTTCTCGCGGCTGCCGCCGTACTCGTCGTCGCGGAGGTTGGTGAGCGGCGAAAGAAACTCGTGCAAGAGGTAACCGTGGGCACCGTGCAGCTCGAGCATGTCGAACCCCAGGCGATCGGCGCGCCGCGTCGTCGTCTCGAATTGTTCGAAGACCGTTCGCATACCGGCACGGTCCAACGCTTCGGGATTGGGCGTATCCGCCGCCGTCACCACGGCCGACGGCGCGATCGCCGCCCAAGGGCGCTCGCCCGCACCTAGTGGTTGGCCGCCGTCCCACTTGATGCGGTGCGATGCCTTTGCGCCGGCGTGCGCGAGCTGAAGACTGATCGAAGTGTTGCCGGAGGCCTTGCAGAAGCGGACGACGCGCTCGAGCGCGCGTTCGTTGGCGTCCGAATACAGCCCAAGACAGGCGTGGGTGATGCGTCCGCGGGCCTCGACTGCCGTCGCCTCGAACATCATGTGGCCGAATCCGCCGAGCGAGAGGCTGCCGTAATGGACGAGATGCCAATCGTTGGCGCTGCCGTCGTCGTTCGCCGAGTACTGGCACATGGGCGCGACGACGATGCGGTTGGGAAGCGTCAGATCACGAAGCGCAAGCGGCTCGAAAAGGGGCGGCGACATGGATTTGAAGCCCTTCGATGGGAGTCGGTTATCGGGGCGCGGACGCAAAAGCGCCCCGGCGATCGCTTCACGGAGCGGCAATCATAGCGAGCGCCTTCCGGCGCGGTCAACGCGGGCGCAACGCCGCCGGCCGACGCAGCCGCGCGCACTTTCCGCCGCCGCCGCCGGGACCCGATCGCCGCGACGCGCTGCGCCGGGTTCCGAGGTCGCTCGGCCGCCTCGACAGGCCGAGCGAAGCGCCCGCGACACGCGCTTGACGGGTCATGGGCCATACTGTAAGCACCCGAGTCCGAACTCGGAAGCGATTGAAATTCCGTAACGTTTCTTGGTTAAGCGGAGGCGGTCGAGTGTTCGGTCCGGAACTTTCGATCGACCGCGACAACCGCATGATGGAAGGTGATCGAACATGAGCACGAACGACATTTCGGCCGAGAATCAGAAGCACGTCCTCTTTCCCTGGTCGAAGCAAGGTGGGCTCAACTCGATCCCGGTGACGCGCGCGGAAGGAGTCTATTTCTGGGACGCGGACGGCAAGCGCTACATCGACTTCGCGAGCCAGCTCGTGTGCGTCAACGCCGGCCATCAGCATCCCAAGATCGTCAAGGCGATCCAGGACCAGGCGGAGCGGCTGTGCTACGCGGCACCCAGCTTCGCCACCGACGTGCGCGGCAAGCTCGCGCGCATGATCGCCGAGGTCACGCCCGGCGATCTGTGCAAGACCTACTTCACCTCAAGCGGCGCGGAGGCGGTCGACTACGCGGTCAAGATCGCAAAAATGGCGTCGGGCCGGCCCAAGATCATAGCCCGTCACCGATCCTATCACGGGGCGATGACCGGACCGATCAGCCTGACCGGCGAATGGCGCCGCGCCTACAACGAGCCCGGCATGGTGGGCGTCGTTCACGCCTACCCGCCCTATTGCTATCGCTGTTCGTTCGGCCAGGAGCCCGAAAGCTGCAAACGCGAGTGCCTGAGTTCGCTCGAAGAGATGATCGAGTTCGAGAATCCCGACTTCATCGCCGCAATCATCGTCGAGACGATCACCGGGCCGACGGCGGGCCTGTACGTCCCGCCCGACGACTACATGCCGAAGCTGCGCGCGATTTGCGACAAGTACGGGATCCTCTTGATCGCCGACGAGGTGATGTCGGGCTGGGGCCGTACGGGCAAATGGTTCGCCATGGACCACTGGGACGTGGTCCCCGACATCCTGACCACCGCCAAGGGACTCACCAACTCGATGGTGCCTCTGGGTGCGGTGGTGGTCTCGAAGAAGATCGCCGATTACATGGATGACAACACGCTGTGGTCGGGGTCCACGTATTCGGGCCATGCGCTGGCGTGCGCGGCCGGGATCGCGTCGATCGAAGTTTATCGCGAAGACGGACTGATCGAGAACGCGGCCAAGCTTGGCAAAGTGCTGGCCCAGGCGTTGGAAGGACTTAAGGAGAAGCACCCGTCGGTGGGCGAGGTGCGCGGCAAGGGGCTGTTCTCGATGATCGAGTTGGTCAAGAACCGAACCACCCGCGAGCGCCTCATGGAAGCAAGGGAAGGCCCGTACGTGACCGGCGGCAGCATGGCCGAGATCCAGAAAGTGATCAGCGACGGCGGTATCTACGCCTTCATTCGCCCGAACATGATCGCCGTCGCCCCGCCGCTCTGCATCACCGAAGAGCAGCTCTTGGAGGGGTTGGACGTGATCGACCGGGCGCTCGATGTGGCCGACGGGATGCTCGAGCCGGGCGACCGCGTGGCCGCGGCCGAATAGCGCCGGGGCAAATAGCATTCAGGGTCGAATTGCGTAAGGATTGAACAATCCGCCTCGGTCGGCTAAACGAACGGATAGCGGACGCAAGCAGTCCGATCGACACGAAAGGGGTTTCCGGCATCCGTCTGAGTCGCCGGACAAGAGGGTCCCGAACTGGAGCCGACAGGCCGCGGCGCCAGGGCTGAGCGCCCGGAAGGAAAGCGGCTGAGATTGGGAGGATAGGCGTGGCGGAGCGCGTGATCGCAACCGATGGGGAATCGATCTCCCGAGACCGCCGCGACATTTTGTGTCCACCTCATCGGACAGTTGGAGTGGCGGCGCGTCGAATTGGTCGCGTCGCCCTTTCGCTGCGGCGAAGCGGGAGACTAAACTCATGAGCGAAACCCTGACCGCGCGGGCGGCGAACGTGCTGCCCTCGGCATTGATGCGCCCGCGGACGCTCGAGCAGCGTGACAACCGCCTCGGGATCGCGCTTGTCGTGCCGTCGGCGATCTTCTTCATCGTGCTGATCGCTTATCCGCTGGTGCAGGCGATCTTCCTCAGCTTCTACAAGGTGTATACGCCGACGCTCTCGGGTCCCTACGTCGCCTTCGGTCAGTACATCGCGCTGTTCTCAGATCCCGAATTCTGGACCTCGCTTCGCAACAACATCGTCTGGACCGTGGGCACGCTGTTCCTCCAGATCACCTTCGGCGTCGCGATCGCGATGATGCTGCACCAGAACTTCCCGGTTCGCGCGCTGGCCCGGGCGCTGTGCCTGTT
>JASLLV010000016.1 GCA_030746935.1 Rhodospirillales bacterium
GCGCGTCGCCGGGCGCCAACAGGACGCCGCCGCTCGCGTTAATCGAAAAAGCGCCAAAAGCGACCGCGACGACGGCGAGGATCTGGGCCCACCAAGGGGCCTTCGCGCGCGTTTCGGCCACGCCCCGGGTCCGGCCGGCTCAAGCAATCTCGAAGACTGCGTCGGCCTCGACCGCGATGCCGAGCGGCAGCGCCGGGACCCCGACGGCGGTGCGCGCGTGGCGTCCGGCATCGCCAAATACCTCGACCATCAGGTCCGAGGCGCCGTTGGCGACCTCGGGCTGGCGAGTGAAATCTGGGATCGAGTTCACGAAGACGCCGAGCCTCACGAGCCGCTTGACGCGATCGAGGTCGCCGTCACAGGCGGCTCGGAACTGGGTCAAGAGGTTGAGGCCCGAGATGCGGGCCGCTTGGTATCCCTCTTCGACCGAGAACTCGGCGCCGAGCTTGCCGACGTACTGGATTTCGCCCTTCCACAACGTGACTTGACCGGCGACGAACACCAATCCGCCGCTCACCACGAAGGGAATGTAGTTGGCCACGGGTGCCGCGGCCTCGGGAAGCTCGATCCCGAGTTCACTCAAGCGCGCATCGATTCGTCCTGCCATGAGCCACCTCCTGAATTGCGTGGGCGGGGCCAAGCATAAGCCGAGGGCGCACCGGGTCCAACGCTCCTTGCCGGCGCCGCTAGACCAGATCGTGGTCGGGCGAAATCGCCATCGGCGATCCGCCGATCACGTGATTCTGGTCGATCTTATTGAAATAGAGGGGATTTACGCGGTTGACTGGAACTGCATCACGGTTCCAATCAACCCCGATCCGCTCTAGTGGGCGTTTCATCGAACCGCGGCCACGCCTTTGAACCGCCGGCCTTCAGATCCGTTTCGTTGCGCCGCCGTCGACCACCGCGACGGTTCCCTGGAGATGGCGGGCGCGGGGCGAGGCGAGGAAGGCCACCAAGTCGGCCACGTCGTTGGTTTCCGCGTAGCGGCGGATCCCGGTGACGCCGGCGTTCCGCTTCTTGACTTCAGCGACCGTAAGACCCTCGGCATCGGCTTGGGATTCGAGCAGGCGCTTGAGCTGCCCGGTCACGGTGCCGCCCGGTTGCACCACGTTGACGTTGACGTCGTCGATGAGCCCGAGGTTCGCCAAGGCCTTGGAGACGTTCATCAATGCCGCGCCAGTGGCGCCGGCGATCATGAAGTTGTGGCTCGGCGTGACGGCGAAGTTGCCGCTGATGTTGATCACCGCGCCGCGCGAGGCCTTCAACAAGGGCCAAAGTGCGCGGCACATGCGCATGTATCCGAAGACCTTGACCTCGAAGCCGCGATGCCAGTCGTCGTTGTCGAGTTCGAGGAAGTGTCCGTGGGGCATGCCGCCCACGTTGTTCACCAGGACGTCGAGGCGCGAGTACGAGTCGTTCAGCGCCGCCACGGCGGCGTCAATTCCGGCGCGCGCGCTCAAGTCGGCGACGCAGATCGCCACGCGGCGTCCGCTCGCCGCCGCAATCTCGTCCCGGGCGCGTTCGAGATCGCCGGACGTCCGCGCGACGATCATCAGATCGCACCCCTCGCGCGCCAACTTTTCGGCGATGGCGCGCCCGATCCCGCGGCTCGCGCCCGAGATCAGGGCGACTTTATCGCCTAGTCCGAGATTCATGGGCATCGGCGGGGTTTGCTGCCGGAATCGTTCCCGCGGACATCACGGGCCGAACGCCTGGATCCCCGTCTGGGCGCGTCCGAGGATCAGTGCGTGGATGTCGTGGGTGCCCTCGTATGTGTTGACGGTCTCGAGGTTCATCACGTGGCGGATCACGTGATATTCGTCGACGATTCCGTTGCCGCCGTGCATGTCGCGCGCCACCCGCGCGATATCGAGCGCCTTGCCACACGAATTGCGCTTGACCAGCGAGATCAGCTCGGGCGCGCAGCGGTCCTCGTCCATCAGGCGCGCTACCCTGAGGCACGATTGCACTCCGATGGCGATCTCGGTCTGCATGTCGGCGAGCTTCTTTTGTATGAGTTGGTTAGCGGCGAGCGGGCGGCCAAATTGGCGACGTTCCAGCGTGTACGACCGCGCCGCGTGCCAGCAGAATTCAGCCGCGCCGAGCGCTCCCCAGGCGATTCCGAAGCGCGCCTTGGTCAGGCACGCAAAAGGCCCCCGAAGCCCCGAGACGTCGGGAAGCATGTTGGCGGCGGGAACGTGTACGTCGTCCATCACGACCTCGCCCGTGGGCGAGGCTCGCATCGAGAACTTGCCCTCGATCCTGGGCGTGCTCAGGCCCTTCATTCCCTTTTCTAAAATGAACCCGCGGATCGTGCCGTCGAGCTTGGCCCACACCAAGAACACGTCGGCAATGGGCGAATGGGTGATCCACATCTTGGCGCCGTTTAGCCGGTAGCCGCCTTTGGCGGCGACCGCGCGGGTGATCATGCTGCCCGGGTCCGAGCCGTGGTCGGGCTCGGTCAGGCCGAAGCACCCGATCCACTCGCCAGTGGCGAGTTTCGGCAGGTACTTGCGGCGCTGATCCTCGGTTCCGAACGCGAGGATGGGAAACATTACCAGCGACGACTGTACGCTCATGGCCGAGCGGTAGGCGGAGTCCACGCGCTCGAGCTCGCGCGCGGCGAGGCCGTAGCAGACGTGATTGGCGCCCGCGCCCCCGTACTCTTCGGGGGTGAGCATCCCGAAGAGGCCGAGCGCGCCCATCTCCGTCAGGATTGCGCGATCGAAGCGTTCGTGGCGGTTGGCTTCGACGATGCCGGGCATGAGCCGGTCTTGGGCGAAAGCGCGTGCCGTCTCGTTCGCCAACCGCTCGGCGTCGTCGAGCTGGTCGTCGAGGAAGAAAGGGTCGTCCCACTGAAACGCCGCGTCGCCCGGCATCGCCATCTCCCGACAAGGCAAGCGAACGTGCCACAGGGGCCGTCCGATGTCACGGGGCGCGCGCCGGTGCTAGATCGAGGTGCCGATCTTGGTAGTCGATGCGGCGACGCGGGCGTGCAGGCGATCGGTTTCGAGGTTGATGTCGGCCGCGACGACCCTAATCTTCGTGCTCGTGCCGCCATCCTCGTTGTGCTGGTTCATGACATGGAGGTCGATGGAGACGGGGCCGCCGGTGAGCCAGCGGAAATGACACTTTACGGCGTCGAGAACCCGGCTGCGTTCGCAACCCGAGGCCGAGGGCCTTCCGTAATTCCCGCCGAAAAGCTCGAGAACCTCGTCCATGCGCGCGCCGACGAGCGTGAGTTCGCTCGTCAGGCGAAACGCCGGCGTGCCGTCATGGCCGTCCGTGAACCAGACCGTATGGACGCCGTTGCTGTCGCGAACGGTGCCACGGTGTCCGCCCGCGCCGTCGGCGGTGAAGTCGACGTCCGGGTGATAGCGTTGCAGCGCGTCAGCGTTCATTCCGAGGAAGATGCCGCCGGCCAATACGTGCTGGCCGTTGGGGCGGTCGGCGAAAAGCGTCTCCCAGACACTGGGTTCGGCGTCGACCCGAAACGCGAGCACGACGAGCCCCAAGGCGGCAATGCTGAACCCCAAGAGGGCGATCAGGCGTCCCACTCCTCTCCAGGGCGAATACGCCCGTTTGCGTGCCTTGCGCTTCGTCTTGGTCCGTCCGCTGCGTGCCATGATTGTCGTTCCCTGTCCCGGTGCCTGTCTTCCGACTTGAGGGAACTATAGCATCTACAAGAGAAAAGTCGAATAAATTATGTATTTATAAAGTAATAACAAATAATAAATAAAATTGCATAAAATTTTATGTTTTCGCCGCCGTGGCCGGGAATGAAGCGGGAGATGGTGGTGTTCGCGTCAAGGGTTCGGCGCGCCACCCAGCTCGCGTTGTCGCGCACCGCCGCCTTGTTCAAGAGGACGCTGCCTGAAGGGCCTGCGCGCCAACGCCCTCAGGCGAAATCGAGGATCGGATCTCCGAGAACGTCTTCGCGGACCCGGATGCCGAGATCGGGACCGGTCGGAGCCGAGATCCCGCCGTCCTTCAGCCTCGGCGCGCCCGAGGCGGTCCGTGGGCGGACCTGAAGAAACGACCATGCGACGGCGAGCCGGTTCCGCTCGGGCGTCGAGTGGGCCAGATGCGCGAGAACCGCGGCCGTCACGTCCCCGCCGCCGGTCTCGTCGATGTTCACCGGGATGCCGAACTCGACGCACAGGTCGCGGATCTGGCGCGCGCGCGTCAGCCCGCCGAATTTCGAGAGCTTGATGTTGATGGCGTCCATGGCCCCGTCGCGGTGCGCGCGAAGCAAGGCGGCCAGCGAATCGATCGATTCGTCGAGGATGAACGGACGATCGGTGCGGCGCCGGATTGCCAGGCATTCGTCGTATGTGGGGCAGGGTTGTTCGATGTAGACGTCGAGCGCGTGCACCGCGCGCACCACCCGGGCGGCGTCCTGCATCCGCCAGCCCCCATTGGCGTCGGCGATAAGGACGGCGCCCCGACCGGCCTTGGCGGAGGTGGCGCGGATGCGGGCCACGTCTTCGTCCGCATCCCCTCCGACCTTGAGCTGAAACCTTCGGTATCCCTGGGCGCGGTATGTCGTGATGCGGGTCGCCATTTCCCGGGGCGTACCCAGCGTAACCTCGTGATAGGCGTCGGCCGCACCGCCGAACCGGCCCCCCAGAAGAACGCAAAGCGGAAGTCTCGTGGACTGGCCCAGCAGGTCCCAACACGCGATGTCGATCGCCGTCTTCGCATAGCCGTGCCCCTTGAGGGTCCCGTCCTCGCGCCGGCTGGATAGGCCGGAAGGTAGGCGCCGCCGAATGGGCAGACCTCGCCCCACCCCGTGAGACCGGCGTCGGTCTGAATGCGGACCAGGGTCGAATCGTGGGTCGAGACCGAGCGACCGCCGGACATCCGGACGGTGCCCTCGCGAAACCGCAGGCCTAAGGCGTAGGCCGAAATTCGGGTGATTCTCATGCTGCGTTGCTCGCAAGGACTGTCCGTGGGCGGTCTCGGGTCACGACGGTCTCGCATCCATTTTGCCTCAAAGCGGGGCGGGCTTCCCTGTCGTTTTTCCGAACTCGGCCCGCCCAGCATCGGTGTCGGACCGGGACAGCGATGCGCTGAGTTCGGTGAAACCGCGGCTCCGCTTCGCTCGCTTGCATCCGATCGGCTAAGTTGTCAAGATGCGCCTCGCCTGCAGGCCGTTCTGGGGGCATGGCGTGCACTTCCAACCACGTTCGTTGTTCTCTTTCGGCGGCGGAACGACGCATTTGTAACCGTCAAGTGGGAATTCGAGGCCCGGGGATGGGCGATACGGTGAGCGCGAGAGCTTCGGTCAGAGTACGCGAGATCGTGGGGTTCCTGTTCCTCACCGTCATCATTGCGCCTCTCGTCTGCATTCTCCTAGTCGGGGGATATGGATTCCTGATCTGGATGGTCCAGCTGGTTGCCGGCCCGCCGTCGATCTGAGGTGGCGGACCGGGCCCCCACCATAGGACTGGTGACCCGATTCCGGGCCATAAATAGCCAACCCGCGCGGGCGCGGCGTTCCCCCGGCGGGCGATTTCGATCGGCCGTGCGCCGTGGACTCGGCGGAGCGACAGGAAACGCGATGGGAATTGCGCACGAAGAGCTTCACGTCGCCAGCTTGCTGGTGCTGACCCCGCCGAATAACGTTTGCGCGGTCCGCACAGCGATCGCCAGCCGCGCCGGGGCCGAAATCCAAATCGATGACCGCACCGGCAAGTTGGTGGTCACGCTCGAGGCCGAGAGCGAAGCGGACATCTTGGCCCATATCGAGCAGATCCAAGCGGTCCCCGGCGTACTTTCCGCGGCGCTCGTCTATCACGAGGTCGAAATCCCGAATTCGGGAAATTGAGGAGCATGATATGAAGCTGACCCGCCGCGCGTACATGAAGGCCAGCGCCGCGGCCGCCGCTGCGGCCGCCGCCGGCATGGCAATTCCGAGCTGGGCCGCCGACGTGATTGCGGGGGCGGCAGACTCTCGTTTGCAGTGGTCCAAGGCCCCGTGTCGGTTCTGCGGCGTCGGTTGTTCGGTGATGGTCGCCACCAAAGGGAAAAAGATCGTGGCGACCCACGGTGACGTGCAATCGCCCGTCAACCGCGGCCTCAACTGCGTCAAGGGTTACTTCCTGTCCAAGATCCTGTACGGCGAGGACCGGTTGACCCAGCCTTTACTGCGGATGAGGGACGGGACGTTCCACAAGGACGGCGAGTTCGCGCCGGTGAGCTGGGAACACGCGTTCAACACGATGGCGTTGCAGTTCAAGAAGGCGCTTAAGACCGGGGGGCCGAACGCGGTCGGGATGTTCGGCTCGGGACAGTGGACGGTGTGGGAGGGCTATGCCGCGTTGAAGCTGATGAAGGCCGGCCTTCGCACCAACAACATCGAGCCCAACGCCCGACACTGCATGGCGTCTGCGGTCGCCGGCTTCATCCGAACGTTCGGCATGGACGAGCCGATGGGAAACTATGACGACATCGAGAAGGCGGACGCCTTCGTGCTTTGGGGCGCGAACATGGCGGAGATGCATCCGGTGTTGTGGACGCGGGTCGCGGACCGGCGCCTCGGCGCCCCCCACGTCAAGGTTGCCGTACTTTCGACCCTCAAGAACCGCAACTTCGACCTCGCCGACATCCCGATCGTATTCACGCCGCAAACCGATCTCGCCATCCTCAACTACATCGCCCGTTCCATCATCAAGGCCGGCCGTGTGAACGAAGCGTTCGTCCGCGATCACGTCAACTTCCGGCGCGGAAACGACGACATCGGCTACGGGCTACGGCCCGAACACGCCCTCGAGAAGAAGGCCAAGAACGCCGACAAGGCCGGGGGATCGAAGCCAATCAGTTTCGAGGAATTCGCGGCCTTCGTGGAACCGTACGACGCGGCTTACACGTCGGCGCTTTCGGGCGTGCCGGAAGACAAGCTCGAGGCCCTCGCTGCGCTCTATCAGGACCCCGACACAAAGGTGACGTCGTTCTGGACCATGGGCGTCAACCAGCACACCCGCGGCGTCTGGGTCAACAATCTCATCTACAACCTGCATCTGCTGACCGGAAAGATCGCCGAGCCCGGGAATAGCCCGTTTTCCCTGACAGGCCAGCCTTCGGCCTGCGGCACCGCGCGCGAGGTCGGCACTTTCGCCCACCGGTTGCCGGCCGACATGGTGGTCGCCAACGAAAAGCATCGAGCGATCGCCGAGACCATCTGGAAGGTGCCGGCCGGAACCGTTCCCGACACGCCCGGTTATCACGCCGTGCTTCAGAACCGGATGTTGCGCGACGGCAAGATCAAGGCTTACTGGATCCAAGTGAACAACAACCTCCAGGCGGCGGCGAATCTGAACGAGGAAACCTACCCGGGGTATCGAAACCCCGACACCTTCATCGTCGTGTCCGACGCCTATCCCACCGTCACGGCCCAGGCGGCGGACCTGATCTTGCCGACCGCGATGTGGGTGGAAAAGGAAGGCGCCTACGGCAACGCTGAGCGTCGAACCCAGTTCTGGCACGAGCTGGTGCCGGCGCCTGGCGAATCGCGCTCGGACCTTTGGCAGCTGGTCGAGTTTTCCAAGCACTTCACCACCGACGAGGTGTGGCCGCGCGAAATTCTCGACGAGAATCCGGAATACAAGGCAAAGACGCTCTACGAGGTCTTGTTCCAGAACGGCCAGGTAGACCGCTACCCGCTTTCCGACATGGATCCGGACTACCCCAACCACGAGGCCGAGGCGTTCGGCAATTACATTCAAAAGGGGTTGTTCGAGGAATACGCGGGCTTCGGGCGGGGAAAGGCGCACGATCTGGCGCCGTTTGACGTCTACCACGCGACGCGCGGGCTACGCTGGCCGGTGGTTGACGGCAAGGAGACCATGTGGCGTTACCGCGAGACGTTCGATCCCTACGTGAAACCCGGAGCCGGCGTGGAGTTTTACGGGAAGGCGGACGGACGGGCGATCATCTTCGCGTTGCCGTACGAGCCGGCCGCGGAATCGCCGGATGCGGATTATCCCTGCTGGCTGGTCACGGGACGGGTGCTCGAGCACTGGCATTCGGGCTCCATGACCCAGCGGGTGCCCGAGCTTTACAAGGCCTTTCCCGACGCCGTCGCCTTCATGCACCCTGACGATGCACGCGACAGCGGCCTCCGCCGCGGCAGCAAGATTCGGGTCAAGTCGAGGCGCGGCGAGATCGTGACCAACGTCGAGACCCGCGGGCGCAACAAACCGCCCCGAGGCCTCGTGTTCGTGCCGTGGTTCGACGCGAGCCAGCTTATCAACAAGGTCACGTTGGATGCCACCGATCCCATCTCCAAGCAGACCGACTACAAGAAATGCGCGGTCAGGATCGAGCGGGCGTGAGGAGACGAACCATGAGAGGATTCGCGGCCGGGCTTGCCGTTCTGGTCCTGCTTTCCTGGGCCTCGGCAGCCGAGGAGAACATCGCAACGCTCCGTGGCGCCGCCATTTCGGATTCGCCGGATCCGGCGCCGATGGCGGGCGTGGTAAACAAGGACCTGCGCCAAGTCAGGAACTACCCCGAACAGCCGCCGACGATTCCCCATTCGATACGCGATTATCAGATCGATCTGCGCTCGAACAAGTGCCTCACGTGCCATAGCCGCACCGCGACTGGAGAATCGCAGGCGCCCATGGTCAGCATTACCCATTTCATGGACCGCGAGGGCCAGTTCCTCGCGTCGGTCTCGCCGCGGCGGTACTTCTGCAATCAATGTCATGTGACGCAAAGCGAAGCGCGGCCCTCGATCGAGAACACTTTCGAGGACATCGGCTCGATCTTGTCGCGGCTCCGCCGGAAATAGGGGCGCGGGCGTGTCTTTTTTCGGATTCGCGCGGGACGTGGGGTCCGCCATTCGCCGTCCGAGCGCGACCTTCAGCCTCGGCTTTCTCGCCTTTGGCGGATTCGTCGCGGGAATCGTGTTTTGGGGCGCGTTCAACTGGGCGCTGGAGCTGTCCAACACCGAAGCCTTTTGCGTCAGTTGCCACGAGATGCGCGACAACGTCTTCGAGGAGTTGAAGGGGACGATCCATTACACCAACCGCTCGGGCGTGCGCGCCACCTGTCCCGATTGCCACGTGCCGCACGAGTGGACCAACAAGATCGCGCGCAAGACGGCGGCGACGAAGGAGCTGTGGGGTAAGTTTTTCGGAACCATCAGCACCGAGGCGAAGTTCACGGCCATGCGCCGCGAACTGGCGAGGCACGAATGGGCGCGGTTAAAGGCGAACGATTCGCTTGAATGCCGCAATTGCCACGACCTCGCCTTCATGGATTTCACGTTGCAGGGCAAGCGCGCGTCCGAGCAGCACGACCGCTTCCTCGCCTCGGGTGAGAAGACGTGCATCGACTGCCACAGGGGTATCGCACACAAGCTTCCCGACATGTCGGGGATCGAGGGCTGGAACTGAATGGCGCGTCGATCCCCGGGACTCCGTTCCGAAAGGACCCGGGCCAGCGTCGCGTCACCGCGGACGTGGAATGGGCGCGGAGACTTCGTTCCGAAAGGACCCGCCCATGAGCGCGCGGCGAACCGGCAAGCTGACACGATCCCAACTGATGCGCAGGCTCGCGCGCGTCGAGCTGCTCGCGCTCGACGTCGACGGCGTGCTTACGGACGGCGGCGTCTATTACGCCGAAGACGGCCGCCAGCTTCGCAAATTCGACGTCAAGGACGGGGTCGGCATGCAGAGCGTACAGGCAGCCGGAATCCAGCTCGCGATCGTGACCGCGAGCAAGGCGCCGGCCATCCGCCACCGCGCCAAGGTGCTCGGCGTCGATCACGTCTTCATCGGGGTCGGGGACAAGCTTCGCACCGTGACTGCGTTGTGCGGGGATCTCGGCATCGGGCTCGATCAGGTCGCGTACGCGGGAGACGACGTCAACGACGCCGGTGTCTTGGGTGCGGTGGGCGCGCCGATGACGGTCGCCGACGCGGCGACGCAGGCGAAAGCGGCCGCCGCGTACGTGACTGAGCGGAACGGCGGCGCCGGTGCCGTGCGCGAGATTTGCGAGCTTCTGATCGCCGCCCGCACCGTGCCGCGTCCGAAACGGGCGACGTCCCGCAAACGCTGACGCGGCCGGCGGGCCAAAGACGCGGGCGATAATCCGAAAAAGGAGAGAGGCCGATGACGACTGAGAATCGGGGCGACGATTCGTTCACCCTTTACGACCTTCGGGTCGAGGTCGTTACGGGTGACGGGCCGGTGGTGACGCACGCCAAGGCGGGCGAGTACTTCGACGTGATCGGCGGGCGCATCGTCTTTTCCGGCGAGCCATCATTCTCGCTCTACGGGATGATGGCGGTGCTCCCCTTCCTGCCGGCGAAACAACGCGCGAGTGAGGACGCCGACTGGATGATCACCGACGAAGAGATCGCGAGTCCCGATCCCCGCTGCACGGCTCGGTTCCGCATCCGGCGCCTGGCGAAAAAGACGTACCGCCACAGCGATTTCAGCGCCGTTCCGCTTCCCCGACCGGACGCGTCATGAGCGCGGTCGCGCGGATCCGCATCGCGCCCGGCTACGAAATTTCACGCCTGCTCAAAGGCGGGTGGCAGCTCAGCGGCGGGCACGGCCAGATCGTCGGCGAGCGCGCGCTCGCCGACATGGCGGCCTTTGTCGAGGCCGGCATCACGACGTTCGACTGCGCCGACATCTACACCGGCGTCGAGGACCTCATCGGCGCCTTCCGAAGCGCCTATCCAACGCTCGCAGGCGCGGTCCAGCTCCACACGAAATTCGTTCCCGATCTTTCGGCGCTGGCGACGCTCGATCGCGACGGCATCCAGCGGATCATCGACCGCTCGCTCGCGCGGCTCCAAGTCGAGCGACTCGATCTCGTCCAGTTCCATTGGTGGGATTGGAACGTTCCCGGTCATGTGGACGCGGCGCTGGTGCTCGACGAATTGCGCCGGGCGGGCAAGATCAGGCACCTCGGGGTGACGAACTACGACGTGGTGCATCTGCGCGAGCTTCTGGACGCCGGCGTTCCCGTGGGGGCGCACCAGATCCAGTATTCGCTTCTCGACGCGCGGGCAGAGAACGGGATGACTGCGCTTTCGGCCGAACGCGGGGTCCCGATCCTCGGCTACGGCGCGCTTGGCGGCGGATTCTTGTCGCAGGCCTGGCTGGGTGCACCGGCGCCGGCACCAGGGCTCGCCAACCGCTCCTTGATCAAGTACCGCCTGATCATCGATGAATTCGGCGGCTGGGCGCGGTTTCAGGCGCTGCTGGCAACCCTTGACGCGATCGCCGCCCGCCACGGCGCCACCATCGCCCAGGTGGCGATGCGCTGGGCGCTCGATCGGCCCGGCGTCGCGGGCGTCATCGTCGGCGCCACCTCGGCGCGGCACCTGGCCGATACCGTGGGTGTTTTCGCGCTGCGCCTGACGGACGAGGACGAGCGCGAGATCGCGGCCGCCACCGCCGGCCGCGCGGGACCGACCGGCGATTGCTTCGGGCTCGAGCGCAACCGCGAAGGCCCCCACGGGCGGATCATGAAGTACGAACTAAACGCGCGGCCCGGTTGAGCGTTCCGTCACGCCGGGGCCTCAACCGCCTCGGCGCCGGCGGCGTCGACGTGACCAAGGCGCCGGCGCCAGCGCTCCCCGACATTTCACCGTTGTGCGCTGCGGGAAGACGCGAAGTCCGGGTCAGGGATGCCGACATTCGGTAAAACGCGACCCCAATTCCAATTCCCGGTTACGGGCGACTGGCGGGTGGCGCCAAAAAGCCCAATCCGCTATAATCTCTGCGTGCGAAACTTGGCATTCGTACTCGCCTTAGTCCTGGCCGGCTGCGCCGCGGCCGAGCCCGAAAAAACGCAGCACACCGACGCCGAGGTTTGCGCGGCCGAAGGGGTCGACGAAGGCCACCCCCTCCACGAGCACTGCGTCTAGGTACTCCGCGATGCCCGCGCACGCATGGAGAGGAATCTAGACCTTCTCTTCCTCACAGAGGAGGACGCCGACGCCCAGCGCTGCGCGTCCTTCGGCGTCGACGAAGGCCACCCCCTCCGCCCGGACTGCCTCCAGCATCTCCACGATAGGCGCGCCCGCTCTGCGAGCGATCACGGCGTTCGGATCATCGACTGTCGGCGCCTGGACGGTGCTATTCTTTGGGCGACCCATGAGGAGTGCTCGGCGATAAAGGGCACGCCGCTCAATTAGGTTCTCTGATAGCTCCAATCGTCGAACCCTCCGCCGGCACTACCACTCCCTGGCATGGGTCGCCTGCCGCGCCACCGGTGCCGCTACTCATGCCGCCGCCGCCATCGTCGCCCTGCTGGTCCCACGCCCGGTAGTTGTGCACCGCCAGCGGCACCCGGACTTTCGCCATCTACCAGCCTACGCCGCCGGGGCCACCGCCCCAATCGTCGAACCCGCCGCCGGCACCTTCGTCGCCTCCGGCGCCCCCGGTGCCGCTACTTGTGTCGCCTGCGCCGCCATCGTCGCCGTACTGGTCCCACGCTTGATCCTACGCTCTGTTCGCCCGGCCTTTCGCCGTGACCCTTACCGGGGGCGGAGGCGGCGGGCTGGGGAGATTCTGGAACGCATTGTCCGCGGTTTGCTGGGCCGCGACCATCGCCGGAGGAGGAGGGCCGGGGAGGTTCTGGTACGCATTGTCCGCGATTAGCCGGGTCTGTGTGCCCGCCGCGGCCATGGTCCGTACGTAGCGATCGCGCTCGGCTTTGTTTCTGAAAGCGTCGTCCCAGCGACCCCCAGCGAAATTCGGCGCCCCGGGCGGCCCCGGCCAGCCCGCCCTTTTCCGTTCCGTCTCGGTCAGCGGGTCCAGGCCGCCCCGCCTCCGGGTCTCGATCGTCGTGCGGAGGTTGTGTTCTCTCATGAACCCGCCCCAATCCTGGCCCACCGGGATCGCGGCAGGGCCCCAGATATTCGTACCCAACGTCTTCTTCCACCTCGATTCCGCTGCTGCGAGTATATCTGCTGCCATTATTTCCTCCGCGGGGTAGCGCTCATAGAGGCCGAGTTCGAGCGGGTTGTCAGCGGCGGTGGGTCTCGGATTCGGGTCGAACTGGTTGTCCGCGCTCGCTCGCGCGCTGCCGGGATCCAGCCCCGCTAACGCCGCTTTCTGTTCGGCGCCGTTGCCGACAGCGGCGAGACTCTCGGTCGCGATCCTGGCGCCAGGACTCGCGCATATCCCATGGATTCTCTTGGCCCACGCCGGTGGCTCCGTCCAGCCTGTCCGCGCCCGGCAAATCCCTCGCCGCGGGTCCGGATATGTCCTATTCTGGCGCCGTGAGAAGGAAGCCCGATTCGCAGGCGCCCCATGACGTTCGTGGGTGACTTCCCGCAGACCGATGCCGAGCGGCTGGCGATCGAAGCCGCGCACGGGGCTGACGAAACCGCCTGCGTCGTCGCTCTTTTGCCCGAGGCGAGCCCCAATCCCGACGCGCGCAAACGCGTGCACGAACGCGCCGCCGCCCTGGTGCGCCGGGTGCGCGAGATGCGCCACGGCGACGGCGGCCTCGACGCCTTCCTCAACGAATACGGGCTCTCCAACAAGGAAGGCGTCGTCCTCATGTGCTTGGCCGAGGCCCTGCTGCGCGTTCCCGACGCCGACACCGCCGACCGCCTGATCCGCGACAAGATCGCCGAAGCCGACTGGCACGGCCATCTGGGCAAAAGCGATTCGCTCTTCGTCAACGCCTCCACCTGGGCCCTGATGCTCACGGGCCGCGTGATGGACCTGGCCGGCGACGACGAGCTTCGCGATGTGGGCGACTTCCTGGGCCGCGCGGTGGCGAAGACCGGCGAGCCCGTGATCCGCCAGGCGATGATTCAGGCGATGCGCATTCTGGGCCGCCAGTTCGTGATGGGTCGGACCATCGAAGAGGCGATGGCGCGGACCCGCGACTTCCAAGACAAGGGAATCCGCTTCTCGTACGACATGCTGGGCGAGGCGGCGCGAACAAGCGCCGACGCCGAGCGCTACTTCGAAGCTTATACGGGCGCCATCGCCGCGCTCGCGGCGGATGCGCGCGATACCTCGGTGTTCGACGGCCCGGGGATTTCGGTCAAGCTGTCGGCGTTGCATCCCCGCCTCGAGCTGGCGAAACGGCGGCACCTTTTCGACGCGCTTTTGCCCCGCTTGAATTCGCTCGCCGCGGCGGCCAGGGACGCGTCCGTGAGCCTTTGCGTCGACGCCGAAGAGGCCGACCGGCTCGACGTCTCGCTCGATTTGTTCGAGGCGGCCTTTTCGGAACCGGGGCTCGCGGGGTGGGAGGGCTTCGGCATCGCCGTCCAGACGTACCAGAAGCGGGCGCCGGCGATGATCGACTGGCTTGCGGCGCTTTCCCGGCGCCACGCGCGGCGGCTCACGGTGCGCCTCGTCAAGGGCGCGTACTGGGACACAGAAATCAAGCGCGCCCAGGAAAGTGGCCTCGAGGGCTATCCCGTCTTCACCCGCAAGGCCTCGACCGACGTCTCCTTCCTCGCCTGCGCGCGCCGGCTTCTCGATTCGCCGGATGCCTTCTATTCGCAGTTCGCCACCCACAACGCCCATACGCTGGCAGCGGTTATGGAGATGGGCGGCGGCGTCGGAGACTACGAATTCCAACGCCTCCACGGCATGGGCGAAGCCCTGTACGAAGCGGTTGCCGAGGACGGGGGCGCGGTCGCCTACCGGGTGTACGCACCGGTCGGCGGACACGAGGACTTGCTGGCCTATCTTGTTCGGCGCCTACTCGAGAACGGCGCCAACACGTCCTTCGTCAACCGCGTCATCGACGACCAGGCGCCGATCGACGACGTCATCGCCGATCCCGCGGAAAAGGTGCAGGCGCTCGAGGTTAAGCCGCACCCGGCCATTCCGTTGCCGCGGGCGCTTTTTGGCGACGAGCGGCTAGGTGCGCGAGGTGTCGATCTCGGGGACCCGGCGCAACTTCGCGTGATGGCCGCCGCGATGAACGCCGTTGAGGGCGGGTGGCGCGCGGCGTCGGTGATCGGGGGGAAGATCCTGGCGGGAACCGACGAACGGGACGCCTTCGATCCCGCCGATCGGCGTCGGCGTGTCGGCACCGTCTCGGATGGGACCGAAGCGCTCGTGGACGAGGCGTTGTCGCGGGCCCGGCGCTTCGCTCCGGAATGGGATTCGACGCCGGCGGACGAGCGCGCCCGGTGCCTTGAGCGCGCCGCCGATCGCATGGAAGATCAGATGCCGGCGCTGATTGCGCTGTGCGCCCGCGAGGCGGGCAAGACCATCGACGACGGCATCGCCGAGGTGCGCGAAGCGGTTGACTTCTGCCGCTACTATGCGGGCCGTTGCCGGGCCGAATTCTCCTCCCCGGTCGTGATGCCGGGGCCGACCGGCGAAGCGAACGAGTTGCACCTGCACGGGCGTGGGGTCTTCGCCTGCATCGCGCCGTGGAATTTCCCGCTCGCGATCTTCGCGGGCCAAGTGGCGGCCGCGCTCGGCGCCGGCAACGCCGTCGTCGCCAAACCCGCCGAGCAAACCCCGCTGATCGCCGCCCGGGCGGTCGCGATCCTTCACGAGGCGGGCGTTCCCGCGGACGCGCTGCATTTGCTCCCCGGCGACGGCCCGAGCGTAGGCGCGGCGCTGGTCCGCGATCCGCGCACTGACGGGGTCGCGTTCACGGGATCGGTCGAGACGGCCCGGCTGATCAATCGTGCGCTCGCCGATCGGGCGTCCGCCATCGCGCCCCTGATCGCCGAGACCGGTGGCCAGAACGTGATGATCGTCGATTCGACGGCGCTGCCGGAACAGGTGATCGACGACGTGGTGGTATCGGCATTCCGCAGCGCCGGCCAACGGTGCTCGGCATTGCGGGTCCTGTTCCTGCAGCGCGAGGTCTCGGCGCGCATCCTTGCGATGCTTGCCGGCGCCGTGGACGAGCTCAGCGTCGGCGATCCGGCGTTGCTTGAGACAGACGTCGGACCCGTCATCGATGACGAGGCGAAGGCGAACCTCGAAGCCCACGCGGCGGCTATGGAGCGCCAGGGGCGCCTGGTGTGCGAGGCGGCGTTGCCGCCGGAGTGCGGCCACGGCACCTTCTTCGCCCCCCGGACCTTCGAAATCGAGAGCATGGCGCTGCTGGAACGCGAGGTGTTCGGACCCATCCTTCACGTCATCACCTATTCGGCGGATCGCCTCGACGCGGTCATCGACGCCGTCAATGGAACAGGCTTCGGGCTGACGCTTGGCATCCACAGCCGCATCGACGCCACCCAGCGCGCCGTCTGCGCGCGCTTGAGGGTCGGCAACGCTTACGTCAACCGCAATATGATCGGGGCGGTGGTGGGCGTGCAGCCCTTCGGCGGCGAGGGCCTTTCGGGAACCGGCCCCAAGGCCGGCGGTCCCCGTTATCTTCACCGTTTCGCCACCGAGCGCGCGATTTCGATCAACACGGCCGCCGCCGGCGGCGACGCCCAGCTCCTGTCCCTCGCGGAAGAGTGATCTCGGTTGACCCCGGACCATCCGACGGCGGGCGCGGGTGCACTCTCACAGCAATCGTGGGACGTGATCGTCGTCGGTGGCGGAGTCATCGGCAGCGCCATCGCCCATTTCCTTGCCGCCGAGCCCGCGTTTCCCGGCTCGATCCTGGTGGTGGAGCGCGATCCGAGTTACGCCAAATCATCGACGGCCCTATCGGCAGGTTCCATCCGTCAGCAGTTCTCTACAGAGGAAAACATCAATATTTCCAAATTCGGATACGAATTTCTTAATGCTATAGATGAGCATCTCACCGGGGGCGACGAGGTCCCCGACATCGGTCTCGTCAAGGCGGGATATCTGTTCCTGGCGACCGACCACGGGATCGGCATCTTGCGCGAGAACCACGCGGTCCAGCGCCGCTGTGGCGCCGAGGTCGCGCTCATGTCTCCGGACGCGTTGCGGAAGCGGTTCCCGTGGCTCAAGGCGGACGATCTTGCGGGCGGCTCGCTCGGCCTCGGGGGCGAGGGCTGGTTCGATGCGTTCGCGCTTCTGCAGGCGTTCCGGCGAAGCGCAGCCGCGCTCGGCGCGGTGTATGTCGAAGACGAAGTCATCGGATTGGCGCGCGCGGACGACCGCATCACCGGGGTCATCCTCCGCGAGCGCGGAAGCGTCGCATGTGGAACCTGTGTCAACGCCGCCGGCCCGAGCGCGGCCACGCTTGCCGCCATGGCCGGAATCGAGCTGCCGGTGCGACCGCGCAAGCGCCTGGTGTTCTATTTCCAGTGCCCAGATCCGATCGCCGACGCGCCCCTGGTCGTCGATCCCTCGGGCCTCTATTTCCGCCCCGAGGGCGGGGGTTTCATTTGCGGCATGCCGCCGCCGCCCGAAGACGACACGGACTCGACCGACTTCGATGTGGATTACGCCATGTTCGAGGACCGCATCTGGCCGACGCTCGCCGATCGGGTTCCGGCCTTCGAAACGCTCAGGCTTCGGCGCGCCTGGGCCGGGCACTACGCCTACAACACTTTCGACCAGAACGCGGTCCTCGGCCCCCATCCCGACGTCGGTAACTTCCTCTTCGCCAACGGCTTCAGCGGCCACGGGCTGCAACAGTCGCCGGCTGTCGGGCGCGCGATCGCCGAGCGCATCACCTTCGGTGCCTATCGCACCCTCGATCTCGAGCGCCTTTCGTATGATCGGATTCCGGCGCGACAGCCGCTCCGTGAAGTCGCGGTGGTCTGAGGCCGGCGATGCGCGGGCTCTGATTGTTGGCCCCGGCGAATCACGCTATAGAAAGCCGATGCGGCTCCGAAGCGCGTTCGCGGCCTTGGTTTTTGTCGTTGCCGCCCCGACGCTCGCGGGGTGCGAGTTGCCCCCGTACGTGCACCAGGCCGGTGAGTTCGACCGCTCGTCGCCGATGTTCAAGAAAGAACCGGCGGACCGCGAGACGGTTTCCATCTGCTACTCCCGCCGGCACACCGCGTCCGAGACGCTTTTGCGAATGGCCCAAGCCGAATGCGGAAAGTACGGCAAGGTGGCGCGCTACACCGAAAGCGAGTACCTGCGCTGCCCGGTCTTGACTCCGGCGATCGCCCATTTCACGTGCGCGGCTCGTTAGATCCGCGGACGCGTTTCCAAGGCCGCCCGCCCGGACGATGAGGCGTCGTATGGGAAGCTTTCTCACGGTAATTGGTGTCGGCTACGCGCTCGTCGTCGGCGGGCTCTTCGTCATTCAGCGAAGCCTGCTCTATTTCCCTTCCGACAACGTGCCGGTGCCCGCCGAAACCCTGGTTCCGGAAATGGCCGTGGTGAGTCTGACCACGGCGGACGGCCTCGAGCTCGACTCGTGGTACGCGCCGGCCGCCGTCGGCAGGCCGACGATCGTTTATTTCTGCGGAAACGGCGGCCACATCGGCATGCGCGACGCCAAGGTTCGGGCGTACCTGGACGCGGGATTCGGCGTGTTGCTCGTGGGTTACCGCGGTTACGGCGACAATCCGGGATCGCCGAGCGAAAGGGGGCTTTATTCGGACGGGCGCGCCGCGCTCGGGTTCATGCGCGAGAACGGCGTGGCGCCCCGCATGCGGGTGCTGTACGGCGAATCGTTGGGTAGCGGGGTCGCGGTTCAATTGGCGATCGAACAGTCGGGGGCGGGCGATCCCGTCGGCGCCGTCGTACTCGAGGCGCCGTTCACCTCGGTCGGCGCCGTGGCCCAGGCGCATTACCCGTTCGTTCCGGCCCGATGGATCGTGCGCGATCGCTTCGATTCGGTATCGAAGATCGCTCGCGTCGGATCACCCGTTTACATCGTCCACGGCGAAGGCGACAGGATCGTCCCGGTCCGATACGGCCGACGGCTGTTTGCGGCCGCGGCCGAGCCCAAGGAGATGCGGATCGTGGGCGGGGCCGGGCACAACGATCTCTACGATTTCGACGTACCCGAAGGCGTGATCGCGTTTCTCGATCGAACCTTTCGGGATTGAGGCAGACCCCTATTAGGGGCGTGGATTCCTTGATATTTCTGCGATTCGGCATATGTTTTAGTGGGATATACAGGGACGGTGTGACGCGTTGCGGGTTCGCGACGCGTGTTTCGCCGCTTTCAGAGCGGGTAGATAATGGCGTTGGTCGCGCGAACCGTACCGACCGCGGCGCCAAGCGGTGTGGCAACACGGCCGCCGCCAGGCGTGCGCAACGTTGCCACGATCAATCCGTCGCCGGTCGAGCCCCTGGAGCCGAAGGTTGGCGTCTCTTACGACCAAACCGCCTTTCTTTTCCAGGAATACGGAGAGCAACATCCGCGCGGGGGTCACGACCGCGGGCAACCAGGCTTGCCGTTGGTCGCGCCATCGTCGAGCCGCGCTTTCGCCGAAGTTTTCGAGTCCAATCAGCCTGCCGGCACCGGCCTTTACCGGGCCTCGGGCTCGAACGCGGCGTTTTTCGCCGAGTTTCTAGGCAAAGCCATCGACCTTTACGAGAACAACGCGAGGGTCATCGCCGGCGAAGTCGAAAGGCGCGGCGGCTCGCTCAACCTCCACCTCTGAATCCCAGGCAAGTGAAATTCGGGCTTGCGGTCCGTTGCCGTCGCGCCGGCATTGATTCTCGATTCACTTGACGGTCATGCACGGGCACGTCGCGAGGTTTCCCACCTTGTGGGAAACGCTGCCGATGAAGAGTTCCTTAAGGCTACCGAGACCGCGTTTTCCCATCACGATCATGTCGGCCTTCTCTCGTTTCGCGCACTCGAGTATGCGATCGGCCGGATCGCCTTCCGCCAAGTGGACAGAGACCTTTTTGACCCCGATGCGTTTGGCCGAGCGTTTCGCGGTGTCGAAGATTTGCGCGCCCACGGCCTCGAGCACGCTCGTCGGGATGGGCGGTGCCACGTAGCCGCCGCCGAGACTCGCGGCCGCGAGCGGCACGTCTTCAACACGTTCGAGCTCGCGTTGGACGGCCTGGGGAAGCCGTTTTACGTTGGACACCGCGCGAAGGTCGTCCGGCGCCGCGTCACGCAGAAGAACGTGCACAAGGACGACTCGCGCGTCGTATTTTTCCGCCAGGCCGCACGCCAGAGCAAGGGCCTTGCGGGCGTGGTCCGAGCCGTCCGTGGGCACGAGAATCGTCTTAAATCATCGTTTTGCCTCCTGAGAGCCCACTCCGACCGGATTAAAGCAACTTGACGGTGGCAAATCGGCTTTTCCGGGCGGGCGGCCCCGAACGCAAGGGATCACCGAAATCCCAGCACATGATGCGGGATCGGAGCGACTTTTTCCATGATCTGAGTCACTTGCGGGCGTGATCGATCGCGGCCGGACGCGGTCAGCTTTTCGCTTCGTCCGCTCCGGCGACAGCGTGGCTCGCCTGGACGACCTGGGCAAGGATGGAGACGGCGATCTCGGTGGCCTTGCGCCCGCCTAGCGGCAACCCCACCGGGCTGCGGATGCGGGCGATTGCACCCTCGGAAAAGCCCTTCTCAGCCAAGCGTCCGGACCGTTTCGCATGGGTACGGCGGCTGCCCAGCGCGCCGATGTAGAAAGCGTTCGAGTTGAGCGCAACGGCCAGCGCGGGATCGTCGAGCTTGGGATCGTGGGTAAGCGTAACGACCGCCGTCCGCGAATCGGGAGCCAGCGCCTCGAGCGCCGTATCCGGCCATTCGTGGCTGAGGGTGACGCCCGGAAACCGTCCCTCGGTGGCGAAGGCCCGGCGGGGATCGACCACCGTCACGTCGAACCCGGCGAGCGCCGCCATCGGCGCCAGCCCTTGGGCAATGTGAACGGCGCCGACCATCATCATCCGCAGGGGTCGGTTGAAGACGTTGATGAACAGTTCTCCCGGCGCATCGGGCGCGACAAAGGAGCGGTCCTCGGCGAGCGCCCGGCGCGCCGATTCGACGATTGCGGGACTCGGCGAGAAATCTCCGCCGACCCGGTCGGGGCGCACCAGCGCATGCGCCCCGGTCGCAAGCTCGGTCACGAGCGCCACCGGTCTCTCGTCCATCAGCGCGCGCAGCGTGTCGGCCGACGGCGCCTGCTCGACATAGACCTTCATCTCGCCGCCGCAGGCGAGGCCCACTTCCCAGGCTTGTTCGTCGGAGACCCCGAAGTCCAGGACGCGCGGGGCTGCGCCGGCGATTACGCCGCGGCCCTCTTCGATCACCGCGCCCTCGATGCAACCACCCGAGACCGAGCCGATGAATGCGCTGTCGTCGGCGAGGGCGAGCAGGCTACCGGGCGCGCGCGGCGCCGACCCCCAGGTGCCGATCACGGTGGCGAGTGCCACTCGCCGGCCTTGGCCGAGCCACCCGATCGCTCGGTCGAGAACTTGTCCGTCTTCGTCCATGACCGGTCCGCTGCGTGCAAAGCGCGGGTTTCGAAGTCGTGAACACCGTTCGACCGCGCCTTCAAGTCGCAAAGTACCACAACATCAGCGCGACCACGACGATCAGCGCCGGCGCCCAGATCGCCGGACCCAGCCCGCGGACGGGCTCGGCGGGCGGTGGCGATTCCGGCATCGGTGCGGCCGGAAGCGGGGCTTCCGCGGCGCCCGCTTCATCCGCGGCGCCCGCTTCATCCGCGGTCCAAGCGGCGGGTGCGGGAGCCGCGCTCGGCAGGGCGTCGCGAAACCGGGAGAAGAAGTCGGCCGCCAGTTTGCGCGACGTTCCTTGCAGCAACCGCGCGCCCACCTGTGCGAGCCGCCCGCCCACCTGGGCGTCGACGGTGTAGGCGAGGATCGTTTCGCCGCCGTCCTCACGCAGGCGTATGGCGGCCCGGCCCCGGGCGAACCCGGCGGCGCCGGTTCCCTCGCCGCTAAGCGTGTAGGCGTTCGGGGGGTCCAGATCCGATAGCGTCACCTTGCCGCCGAACGTGGCCTTCACCGGGCCCACCTTTGCGATCACGGTAGCTTCGTATTCGGTCTCCGAGCGTTGCTCGAAGGACTCGCATCCTGGAATGCAGGCTTTCAGAACCGCGGCATCCTTAAGCGCCCGCCACACGGTTTCGCGGTCCGCGGGGATACGAACCTCGCCGGAAACATCCATCGCCACCCGATCCTCATGTGTGGAAATTCCTTCTGAGACCCTATATTTTGGAGCCGAGGCGGGCAAGCACGCCCACCGAGCCAAAGCCGCAACCGTGCCGGAGAGCCACGATGCCGGCCAACATCGATACCGCCGTCGACGTAGCCGTGTGGTTCTGCGACCAGGCGCTCAACCACAACGAATACTTACAACCGCAGAAGCTTCACCGGCTGATGTTCCTGGCTCAGGGGTACTACGCGGTCGCCTACGGCGGTCGCAAGCTGATGCCGGCCGTCTTCGTCGCCGACGAGATGGGGCCGATCGAGCCGAACGTTTTCAAAGTATTCAACAAGGGTCGGCCCGATGTCGACGTGGATCTGTTTCTGCCCGGTGGGGCCGAGGCCTTTCTGGTCAGTATCTGGCGGCGGTTCGGACATCACTCGGCCGAGCAGTTGACGCGCTTGACGAAGGATACCGAGGCCTTTCGCAAGGCCTTCGCCAAGGGCCGTCGGGCCGAGATTCCCCTCGTTGCCATGCGCCTTTCGTTCACCCGCGCCCAAGAGACGCCCACCGTCGACCGGGTGGTGCGCCCCAAGATGATGCGCTCGCAATCGGGCAAGCCGGTCAAGGTTAAATCCTGGACGCCGGGGGCCAAGCCCGCGGGCCGGTAGGGGCGGTGAAACCGCGATCGAGACGCATCGGAAACGGTGACGACGGCGCCCAGCTCGTCGAACGCCTGATCCAGCAAGACGGCGTCAAATTCGTGCTCGGCCCGTACAGCTCAGGCCTGACCACGGCAATCGCCCCGGTCACCGAGAAGTACAAGATACCGATGGTCGAAGGGAACGGCGCCAGTCGTTCGCTGTTCAACAAAGGCTACAAGTACTTGTTCGCCGTTCTTTCGACGTCCGAACAGTACTTGACCGAAGCGATCGCGGTCGCCGCGGCGAAGGCCCGCGCGGCCGGCAAGGACCCCAAGGACGTCAAGATCGCCATCGCGGTGGAGAACGATCCGTTCTCGATGGACGTGCGTGCGGGCATCCTCGACGACGCCAAGAAATACGGGATGGAAGTCGTGATCGACGACAAGTTGCCGCCCGAGCTCAACGACATGACGGCGACTCTGACGAAGGTCAAGGCCATCAAGCCTGATGTGCTCGTGGTATCGGGACATTCGAAGGGTGCGGCGCTGGTCACGCGCCAGATCGGCGAGATGAAGGTCAACGTACCGATGCTCGCCATCACGCATTGCGAATCGGCCAACGTGATCGACGAAGCGAAGTTCGGCAAGAACGCCGAGAACACGCTTTGCGCCGCCCAATGGGCGCCGACCATGAGCTACGACGACCGCTGGTTCGGCTCGTCCATGGACTACACCAAGACCTTCGAAAAGGCGTTCGACTATACGCCGCCGTATCAGGCAGCCGAATCGACGGCCACGGTGCTCGTCTACGCCGACGCATTGGAACGGGCCGGGGTCCTGGACACCGAGAAGGTCCGCGACGCCCTGGCGGGAACGGCCCTCAATACGTTCTACGGCCGCGTCGTGTTCGACGAAACGGGCAAGAACGTGGGCAAACCCATGGTGTTGCGCCAGATCCAGGGCGGTAAGTACGTGCCGGTGGCGCCGACCAAGTTCGTGACCGGCGAGGTCGTCCATCCAAGACCGGCCTGGTAGCGGAACCACGCTCGAACGATCGGCCCGCTTCCATTTGGCGATGGGAGCGGGCCTTTCCGTTTCCCCATGTCTGATCTGGGAATCCTCCTCTCGCAGCCGATCTTCGGGGTCCAACTTCTGATCGATGGACTCTTGGTCGGCGCCATTTTCGCGCTCGCGGCGTACGGAATGGCGCTGGTGTGGGGCGTGATGAACATCATCAACATCGCCCAGGGCGAGTTCGTTATTCTCGGCGGCTACGTGCCGTATTTCGTGGCCCAGGCGGGCGTCCACCCGTTGTTCGGCGTGCCATTGTCGGTGCTGGCGCTCTACGCGATCGGTTGGGCGACCTATCACCTGGTTGTTTTCCGGGTGGTGGACAAGGACCTCTTCATTTCGATTCTCGCCACCTTCGGCATCAGCATTCTGTTGCAACAACTTATGAACATGGTTTTCGGCGCCGACGTCCAAGCGGCTCAATCGGGTCTCGGGACGTGGTTCTTGTTCGATGCGCGCGTGACGGTCGCCGAGATCAAGGTGGTCGCCTTTGCCGTGACCATCGCGCTCGGCGTGTTTCTCGTCGTCTTCCTTAGGCGCTCGCGGCTGGGCCAGGCCATTCGCGCGACGGCCCAGAACGCGCGCGCCGCGCGCATCCTCGGGATCGATACGGACCGCGTGTACGCTACGACTTTTGCGCTCAACGCGGCCATCTGCGGCGCCGCCGGCGCGCTGGTCGTCATGACTTGGGTCATCCACCCCTTCCTGGGTCTCGCCTATACGGTGCGCGCCTTCATGATCGTGGTGGTTGCCGGGGTCGGAAACCTCGCCGGCGTCGCTGCCGCGGGACTCGGCCTCGGGGCGGCCGAGAGTTTCGCCGGCTTCATCCTCGGCGCCGAATTCCAGGCGGCCTTCGTCTTTTCGCTTCTGGTCGTGATCCTGGTGTGGCGCAATCTGCTCTTGAAACGCCATAGGCGGTACCCGAAATGAGTGGCGCGGCGGGTGGGCGATTCTCTGGTCCGGGTTGGCGGTGGTGGCGGTCGCGGCGCCGTTGCTCGCGCCCGCCTACCAGATCCAGATGGCCTTCCTTTGGGTGATGGTGCTGTTCGCCCTCACTTGGGACGTGCTTGGCGGCCAGATGGGCTACAACTCGTTCGGCAACGTGCTCTTCTTCGGGATCGGCATGTACGCCGCCGCCGTGACCCAGCGGAATCTCTATTTCGAGATTGAGGAGTACGTTCACGTTGCCGGCCGGGTCGATTTTCTGACGGCTGGCGAGTAACTGTGGGGTCTCGGGCTCGGTATGGTCGTCGGGGTCGCCGTCGCCCTCGCCGTGGCCGCGGTCCTCGGCGCCGGCATCCTGGGCCTGCGCGGCCACTACTTCGCCATCGGGACCTTGGGACTCGGGATAGCGGCGGGCGAGATCGCCGGCGGTTGGGACTACGTGGGCGCGGGTTCGGGAATGGTGACGCCCGTCTTTCCCGACGCGCTCGGCGCGCGGGGCGCATTCTATTATTTCCTGTTCCGGGCGCTGGCCGCAGCCACGTTCTTCGTGCTGCGGTGGCTCTACGCGGGCCGTTTCGGCCTCGCCATCAACGCCATCCGCGACGACGAGGACAAGGCCGAGGCCATGGGCCTTCACACCACGCGCTACAAGACCGTCGCGTGGTGCGTTTCCGCCTTTTTCCTCGCCCTCGCGGGCGGCGGACTGGGGCACTTGATCGGCTTCATCGATCCGCGCCAGACGGCGTTCGCGGGCCCCACGTTCGGCGTCTGGATGGTGCTGATGGCGATCCTCGGCGGCAAGGGGACGATCTGGGGGCCGGTGATCGGGGCGGCCGTATTTCACGTCACCAAAGAGCTGTTCTGGACCTATCTCCTGGGATGGCAGCGGGTCGCGCTTGGGGCGCTCATCATCGCCATCGTGGTTTTTTCCCCCAAGGAATCTTGGGCTGGGTGCGCGAGCGCTGGCTGGAACGCTTCGGCCACCGGATCGACGAGGCGGATGCCGCCGATGCGGCGGAGGAGCGAATTTCATGAACGCCGCGCTGCTCGAGGTGAACGGGGTGTCCAAGGCGTTTGGCGGCGTCGTCGCCAACGAGGCCATCACCCTCGACGTGCCACAGGGCGCCATCGTCGGCCTCATCGGCCCCAACGGATCAGGCAAGACGACGCTGTTCAACGGCATCGTCGGCCACCACCCGATCGACGGGGGCTCGGTCCGGTTCGAGGGACGCGAGATTACGCACCTTCGCGTCGTCGAGATTGCCCGACTCGGCATGTTGCGGACGTTCCAACAAACCCGCATCTACGCCAAGATGACCTGCGTTCAGAACCTGCTGATCAGCGCGTCCCACGCCGGCGAGGGGTTCCGCGCCGTGTTCGCCAAATTCCCCAGCGAGGACATGGACCGCGCCGACGAGCTTCTCTCCTTCGTCGGCCTATTCGCCAAGCGCCGCCTGTTGGCCGGCGATCTCTCGTTCGGACAGCAAAAGCTCTTGGAATTCGCCATGGCGCTGATGAACGGACCGCGACTACTTCTCCTCGACGAGCCGACGGCGGGCATCAACCCAACGCTGATCAACGGCCTGATCGACCGCTTGCAGCGCGCAAACGCCGAGCTCGGGATCACCCTATTCGTGATCGAACACAACATGCGCGTCATCATGAACCTGGCCGAGCACATCTACTGCCTGGCCCACGGCGAGTTGCTGGCGGAAGGCTCGCCGGACGAGATCCGCGCCGATCAGCGCGTGATCGACGCATACCTGGGGGCGCAATGATGGCGGAGAGTGACGCCGCCGGGGGCGGGACCGCGCGCCCCAAGGGGCACGGGTTCGGCGACGCGGACGTGGTGTTGTCGGTCGACGAGGTCGCCCGCGACGCCGAACGGATCGCCGCCCAGGCCCCGTCGCGCGATCGCCTGGCCGAACTCGCCGGCGGCGAGGCGATGCTGTGCATCGAAGGGCTGACCGCAGGCTACGGAAAGATGGAGGTGCTGCACGCCTTCGATCTTATGGTCGGCGCCGGACAGTCGCTTTGCCTGATCGGTCCCAACGGGGCAGGCAAATCCACGATCCTCCATTCCATTTACGGGTTCACCAACATCACGTCCGGCGCAATCCGTATCCGGGGCGAAGACGTAACCCGGCTCGGCCCAAACGAGAAACTCAAGGACGCGGGCGTCGCCTATATCCTTCAGGACAACTCCGTCTTCGCCGACATGACGGTCGAGGAAAACCTGTTGATGGGCGGCTATCTCATCGATAGCCGCCATGACGCGCGTGCCGCGGCCGAGCGCGTGTTGGACAAGTACCCGCGCCTGGCCGAGCGACGGCACGAGCGTGCGGGCGTCCTTTCCGGCGGCGAGCGGCGCCTTTTGGAGATCTCTCGGGCGCTCATCATGGAACCCGAGGTGCTGCTCGTCGACGAGCCTTCGATCGGCCTCGAGCCGCGCTTCATCGACATGGTATTCGGGATTCTCGACGAGTTGCGCCGCGACGAGGGCAAGACCGTGATCATGGTCGAGCAGAACGCGAAGAAGGGGCTCGAGTTCGCCGACGTGGGCTACGTGCTGGTCTCGGGCCAACTCGCCATGGCGGATACCGGCGCCGCCTTGCTCGACGATCCTGAGGTCGGAAGGCTGTTCTTGGGCGGCTGACTTCGAAAAACCCGCGTGGTTCTTAGCCCGGATTTCCCAGATAGATCCCAATTTCGCTGACCTTTGACGCTGATTCGTATATAAGAATCAAAGTGTTGAGGAG
>JASLLV010000170.1 GCA_030746935.1 Rhodospirillales bacterium
CACACTTTCTTCTCAGCCATATGCATCGCCGCTTTCGTCATCTTCTATCTCAATCAATGAGTCCTGAGCCTAGCATCGGCCGGAGGCTTCGCGCATGGAATGGAAGACGGGGCTCGCCACCTATGCCGTCGTCTGGTGGGTGGTGTTGCTCGCCGTCTTGCCTTGGGGCAACCGCCAGATCGACCCCGCCGACGTCGCCAAAGGTCAGGCCTGGGGCGCACCATCCCGGCCGCGGCTCGTGCTCAAGATGGCGGTGACCACGATGTGCGCGGGCGTCGTCTGGGCCTTCGTGTACTGGGTGGTCGACGTTGATCTCTTCGCGATCCGGAAACCCTAGGCGGAGGCCCGTCCCATGAGCTGGTATTGCGACGTCGCGTTCGGTCATCCCTTGCACGGACCCTATCATGACGATGAATACGGTTTTCCCCTGACGGACGAGGCCCGCCTGTTCGAACGCCTGTGCCTCGAGATATTCCAGGCCGGCCTTTCCTGGGAGATCGGTTTGAAGACGCGTGCCGGTATGGCCTGGGCCTTCGACGGCTTCGACGTGGACACGGTGGCTGCCTACCGCGAGCGCGACGTCGCGCGCCTTCTCGGCGATGCCCGGATCATCCGCAACCGGCGAAAGGTTGCCGCCATAATCGATAATGCTGCGCGCGTCCGCGAGATGCGTACGAGCCATGAAGGCTTCGCGTCTTGGATCGACGCCCACCACCCGCGCGCCCTCGACGACTGGGTTGCGCTGTTTCGGTCCACGTTCGCTTTCACCGGTGGCGAAATCGTGCGCGAGTTCCTGTTGAGCACCGGCCACATTCCGGGCGCCCACCGTCCCGACTGTCCGACGTTCGCGCGCATCGCCGATCTCAATCCGCCGTGGATGCGTTCGGGTCTTGGGGGAAGTTAGGGGCCTTGCGCCCGCGGGCGGGCCGGTTAAAAAAACAACGGCAAGACCACCGCTGATCTTGCCGATACGCAAGGTTGAATTTGAGCCACTCTGCCGGCTACGATTTTTTGGGCTCTTGGTTGATCAGCCCTTGATTTCCTCCCAGATACTTGGGCCGTTGGGCTTGGTCGAACCGTCCCTTAGGGACCCGACAAAATACCTTCGACGGACACTTCCGTCACCTTATTTTTTCGCCAGGCCCGGATCCGACGCCGGATCGGCGCGTCCGAGAAGGCGCGTGCGCGTCGCTGCTCGCAAGGCGACACCAACGGTCGGTGCGATCGACACTTGATTTCCGGCGTCGAAGAGACACTTAGATGACGAGGCGTTCCGAAAGCTCCCGCCCCGGTGCGAGGTGTTTGAGGATGATGAGATATCGGAGGTTCGCGATTTTGATCGCCGGATGCGTGTTTGCGAGCACCGGCGCGCCCGCGATCGGCGACGACATCACCGTCAGCCGCAAGAACTGCAAACGGATCACGCGCTATGCGCCAAGCGCCGATGTTGAGTACAAGCCCGGCGTCGATGCGCGCGGGCGCAAGGTGGTGCCCGCCGACGTCGGCGGCGGTTCGCGGATCAAAATCCCCGACGAGATCACCATCCCCATCGGCATCGACTTGGACGAGAAATACGGCCTCGGCTCCGGCGGGAAATATACCGGCGAGGCCACGATCGGCACGGTGAAAGTTCGGGGTGGGCGCGTCTACTACGACGGAAAACCCCTCGACGAGAATGACCAGGCGGCGATGGCCGCGGCTTGCCAGAAGACGTACGGCAACGATTAGCCGCGACGGTCGCGGGCCGCCATTGAAGTGGCCCGCGCGCTCGCATAAAGTCGCCGCCGTCGCCCGACATCCGGGCGAACCCTTGCGGCGAGCTTCTTATGCGACTGTCCGAATACTTCCTGCCGACGCTCAAAGAAACCCCGGCCGAGGCACAGATCGTCTCGCACCGGCTCATGCTGCGTGCCGGCATGATCCGCCAGGCGAGTGCCGGAATCTATTCGTGGCTGCCCTTGGGATTCCTGGTGCTGAAGAAGATCGAACGGATCGTGCGCGAAGAACAGGACGCGGCGGGTTGCCAGGAAATGCTGATGCCGACGATCCAGCCGGCGGAGCTATGGCGCGAAAGCGGCCGCTACGACGACTACGGAAAGGAGATGCTCCGTATCCGCGACCGCCACGAGCGCGACCTTCTTTTCGGCCCCACGAACGAAGAGCTGATCACCGAGATATTTCGCGCGTCGGTCAAGAGCTACCGCGCTTTGCCCAAGCTGCTCTATCACATCCAGTGGAAGTTCCGCGACGAGGTGCGCCCCCGGTTCGGCGTCATGCGGGGCCGCGAGTTCCTGATGAAGGACAGCTACTCGTTCGACATCGACTTCGAATCCGCGAAGCGCTCCTACAACAAGATGTTCATCGCGTACTTGCGTACGTTCCACCGTATGGGCCTCAAGGCGATCCCGATGCAGGCGGAAAGCGGCCCCATCGGCGGCGACATGAGCCACGAGTTCGCCATCCTCGCCGAGACCGGCGAGACGGGTGTCTTCTGCCACCGCGACCTGCTCGGCTTCGAGGTTCCCGGCGATGATCTGGATTACGGATCCGATCTGCAGCCGATCGTGGACAAATGGACTTCGCTTTACGCGGCGACCGACGACAAACACGACACGGCGCGGGAACCGGAGCTGGGCGAGGCCCTGGTCAAGGCCCGCGGCATCGAGGTCGGCCACATCTTCTATTTCGGCGCCAAATATTCGAAGCCCATGGGGGCGTTCGTAACCGGCCCCGACGGCGCCGAGGTGGCGGTCGAGATGGGCTCGTACGGGATCGGGGTGTCGCGGCTCGTCGGTGCGATCATCGAGGCATCCCACGACGAGGCCGGCATCATCTGGCCCGAACCCGTGGCGCCGTTCGCCTACGGCGTGATCAATCTCAAGGCCGACGATCCGACCTGCACCGACGTTTGCGAAAAATTCTATCGGGCGCTCGGATCCGACGCCCTCTACGACGACCGGGACGAACGGGCCGGCGTCAAGTTCGCCGATATGGACCTGGTCGGGCTTCCCTGGCAGATCGTGGTGGGGCCGCGCGGGGTCAAGAACGGAACGGTCGAGTTGAAATCGCGCAAGACCGGCGAAAGCGAGGAAATGAGCATCGATAGCGCCCTCAACCGCGTCACCGGCTGAGCTTCACCGATATGGTTTCCGCCTTCGAATGGATGGTGGCGATTCGGTACTTGCGGGCGCGTCGCCGCGAAGGCCTGATCTCCATCATCGCCTGGTTCTCTCTTCTCGGGATTGCGCTCGGTGTTGCCACGTTGATCATCGTCATGGCGGTCATGAATGGCTTCCGCCAGCAGCTATTGGAACGGATCCTGGGCCTGAACGGCCATCTGAACATTTACGGGACGGTCAACGTCTTGACCGATTTCGATCCGCTCGCGGCACGGGCGCGGCGGGTTCCCGGTGTCGTTTCGGTCGCACCGATCATCGAAGGCCAAGTGATGGCCACGGCGCGCGGCGTCGCCCGCGGCGCCGTCGTCCGCGGTATCCGGCCCGGGGATCTGGCGCGGCGCGCAATTGTCGCCGACAACTTGAGCGACGGATCGCTCGCCGACTTCGCGGCCGAAGACGTGGTCGTGATCGGCGCGCGCCTCGCGGGCGCACTCGGGTTGAGCGTCGGCGATGAAATCACGATCATCGCGCCGCAAGGAAACGTCACCGTCTTTGGGACCGTACCGCGGTTGCGGTCGTATCGCATCGCCGCAACCTTCCTCGTCGGGATGTACGAATACGATTCCAGCTTCATCTTCATGCCGCTTTCGACGGCGCAGACCTATTTTCGTATGCCGAACGCCGTTTCGAACCTCGAGGTCCTCATCGAGGACCCGGACCGCGCGCCCGAGGTCGCGCGACGACTTTCCGACGCGATCGAGGGCGGCGCCAGCATCCACGACTGGCAGCGGGCGAATTCCAGCTTTTTCAACGCCATCCAGGTGGAACGCAACGTCATGTTTCTGATCCTGACGCTTATCATCGTGGTGGCGGCCTTCAACATCGTCTCGAGCCTGATCATGCTGGTCAAGGACAAGGGCCGCGACATCGCGATCCTGCGCACCATGGGGGCAACCCGCGCGATGATCATGCGGATCTTCCTCGTGTGCGGCGCCAGCATCGGCGTTATCGGGACCATGGCGGGTTTTGCGCTTGGCGTCGCCTTTGCCGAGAACATCG
>JASLLV010000171.1 GCA_030746935.1 Rhodospirillales bacterium
AAGCCATCGTCCCGATGGACCAAAGACCGGTCATGCACTAACATTCACACTGGACCACTCAAAGGGGGCCAACCACTGGCCAGTCGATAACCGAGATGCCGGGGGCGGTGGCGCGGGCGTGGGCGTCGGGAATTCTGACACCGCGCCCGATCCGCGGGGTCGGGCCAGCTACGAGATCTTTGCGTCCTCGAGCGGGGCTTTCGGACCGGTGGCGGTTGTGCCGCCGTCCACCGACAGCACGGTGCCCGTGATGTAGGACGCGGCGTCCGAGGCAATGAACAGGATCGCCAGCGTCACTTCGTCCATGCTCGCGAACCGCTTCATCGGAACGCGGCGGCTGTAAGCGAACAACCCTTCCTCGACCTCGTAGCCCTGGGCGACGACGGAACTTTCGAGCATGGCCGTTCGCGTTCCGCCGGGCGCGACGGCGTTGACCCGGATGTTGTCGCCGGCAAGATCGAGAGCCATGGCGCGGCTAAGCTGGATCAAGGCCGCCTTGCTAACGCCGTAGGGAATCGAGCGCGGATTGCCCATCCGGCCCATCTCGGAAGCGATGTTGACGATGACGCCGCCGCCCGCAGCCTTCATGACCCGTGCCGCCTCTCGGCTCAGGAAGAAGGCCGCGTTAACATTGACGGCCATGGTGTCCAGCCATTGCTCGTCGGCGGCGTCCATCAGGTTCGTGCGGTGCAAGGTGGCGGCGTTGTTGACGAGAACGTCGAGACGGCCCAATGCGCCCACGGATTCCTCGACGATGCGCCCGTAGGCACCCGGATCACGCAGATCGGCCTGCACGAAGACGCAACTTGCGCCCGCCTCCTCGACGGTCCGGCGCACATCGGCCCCACGCCCGGCGTCGCGTCCCGTAATCACGAGCGCCGCGCCGGCTTTGGCGAAGGCGAGTGCGAGCGCGGCGCCGATCCCCGAGGTCCCGCCCGTTACCACGACGCCTTTACCGGTGAAGTCCATACCCATTCCTCATTGCATGCGGCTGCATGGCCTCAATGCATGCGGCTGCATGGATCGCACGGTGATGCGCCGCGATCAAGCGCTCGTACGGTTCGCCGACGTCAGACCCCGAGACCCATCGCGAGCACCCGCGCCGGGTGCAACACCTCGCGGCCGCCGATGCTCCGGATCTGGTGGCGGCAACTGGTCCCGTCGGCGACCACGATGGTGTCGTTGCCGGCTTGGCGGACAGCCGGCATCAGGCGGTCTTCCGCCATGGTAACGGAGAGGTCGTAGTGCTCGGCCTCGAACCCGAAGGCGCCGGCCATGCCGCAGCACCCCGACGGGATCTCCTCGACCTCGAGGCCCGGCGCGAGCGCCAGCGCGTCCGTCAAGGACCCCATCGCCCCGAAGGCCTTGCGGTGGCAGTGGCCGTGCACCAGCGCCCGGCGCCACGGTAGCGGGCCGATCGGGGGCGATCCGCACGCGACTTCGCCGACGATGAACTCCTCAAAGGTGAAGGCGCGCGCGGCCAGCGCCCGAGTCTCGGCGCCGGGCAGTAGGGCAGGGAGCTCGTCGCGAAGCGTGAACAGGCACGCCGGTTCCAGCCCGACCACAGGCGAGGCGGCGGCGCTCGGCGCGAGCGCCTTGAGAAGACGGTTTGCCTCGGCCCGCGCCTCGCGGATCAGGCCGGCCGTCAGATAGGTCCGCCCACAGCATGGTGCCCGGCCGCCGTCGGGGCTGCGAACGACGTGGACGCGACAGCCCAAGGCCTCGAGCACGGCGATGGCGGCGTGCGCGTTTTCGGGCTCGAAATAGGTGGTGAAGGTGTCGACCAGAAGGTGGACGTCGCGCCCGTCACCGCCCGACGGTCCGTCTTTCGCCGGGCGAAAGAAATCGCCGCGGAAGCGCGGCAGAGGGCGCCGGGCGCTCAGGCCCACCAGGCTTTCGCTCATGGCGGCAAGCCCGGGCACGCGATCGCGGGCGTTGATGAGCGGCGCGAGCCGGGCGGCCCAAGGCGCGTAACGCGGAAGCTCGGCCATCAGGCGGTCGCGGACGGACGGGGGCTCGCGTTCGCGAAGCCGGGCCAGGTATTCGATTTTCATCCGCGCCATGTCGACGCCGACCGGGCATTCCCGGCGACAGCCCTTGCAACTGACGCAAAGCGCCATGGCCTCTTTCATGGCCGCCGACGTCATCGCGCCGGAGCCGAGTTGGCCACTGATGGCGAGCCTGAGCGCGTTGGCGCGACCCCGCGTCACGTGAACTTCGTCCCGCGTCGCCCGGAACGACGGGCACATGACGTCCGCATCCGACGCGCGGCAGGCTCCGTTGTTGTTGCACGCCTCGAGAGCGCGGGCGAACCCGCCCCATTCGGACCATTCGAGCGCGGTTTCGGTTTCGTCGGTCGCGTAATCGGGCCGGTAGCGAAACAGACGGCGGTCGTCCATGCGCGGCGCACGCACGATACGGCCAGGGTTGAACAGCCCACGCGGGTCGAAGGCGTCCTTGATCTCTTCGAACGCGCCGACGATGCGCGCGCCGAACATGTGCGCGTGGAATTCCGAACGCACGATCCCGTCGCCGTGTTCGCCGGAATGCGAGCCCTTGTATTCGCGCACCATGGCGAACGCCTCTTCGGCGATCATGCGCATCTTCCGCACGTCGTCCGCGGCCTTCATGTTGAGGATGGGCCGCACATGCAGGCAGCCGACCGAGGCGTGGGCGTACCAGGTGCCGCGGGTGCCGTGGCGCGCGAACACGTCGGTCAGCCGGCGCGTGTATTCGACCAGATGTTCGAGCGGAACCGCGCAGTCCTCGATGAACGAGACCGGCTTGCCGTCGCCCTTCATGGACATGAGGATGTTGAGGCCGGACTTGCGCATTTCCCAAACGGCGGCCTGCGTCGGTCTGTCGGTGATCGCCACCGTCGCATTCGCGAGGCCGTGGTCGGCCATCAGCCGATCGAGATCTTCGAGCGCCCGAGCGACGGTGCGCCCGTCGTCTGCAGCGAATTCGACGAGCAGGATCGCATCCGCGTCCGCCGGCGCAACGCGCTCGCAAACGGGGCGGAACGTCGGGATCTCGCGCGCCATGTCGATCATCGTGCGGTCGATCACCTCGACCGCCGAGGGGGCCAGTTCGACGATGGCGCGGGTGAGCTCCATCGCCTGCGAGAACGACGCGAATGCGCACACGCCTAGCCCTCGGTGGGCGGGGATCGGCTGAAGATCGAGCTCGATCGCGGTAAAAAAAGCGAGCGTGCCTTCCGAGCCGACCAACAAGCGCGCCATGTTGTGGCCCGAGGTCGCGACGGTGTCGAGGTTGTAGCCCCCGATGCGGCGAAGAAGCTTGGGAAACCGCGCATCGATCTCGTCGGCCTCGCGGGTGGCGATATCGCGGACGCGGCGGATCAGGTTCCGGTACTCGACCCCGCCCTCGGCCTCGTCGGTGGCCGCGGGCGCATGGGCAAATCGCCATCGCCCCCCGCTTGCCAACAATGCCTCGATGGCGCGAACGTTGTCGGCCATGGTGCCGTAACGTATCGACCGCGCGCCACAACTGTTGTTGCCGGCCATCCCGCCGATGGTGGCCTGGGCGGCCGTCGACGGATCGACGGGAAAGAAGAGTCCGTGGGGGGCGAGGAAACGGTTAAGCGAATCGAGAACGAGCCCCGGTTGGACGTTGACCGTGCGGGCCGTCCCGTCGAAGGCGAGAACCCCGTCAAGGTGCTTGGTGGTATCGACGACGATGGCCTCGGCCACGGTCTGGCCGCACTGGGACGTTCCGCCGCCGCGGGCGAGCACGGGCATTCCATGCTCAGCCGCGATTTCGACCACGCGGACCACATCTTCTTCGGTGCGGGGAACGACCACGCCGATCGGCTCGACCTGGTAGATGGACGCGTCGGTGCTGTAGCGGCCGCGGCTGAACGCGTCGAACAGGACTTCGCCCTCGATCTCGCGGCTCAGTCGGCGGGCAAGGGCGGTATCGCCGATCCGCTCGCGCTCACCGGCTCGTTGGGGCTCGGTTGTCACCGGTGGCCTCCGCAGCAATTTCTCCGCCGGTCGAGGTTCGGTCGCCCGCGCGGCGCCGTCAACGCATAGGGCGGATCACGATTGATCGGAAGAGTGTAGACGAGATTCATGCGTTCCATGGATCGCCTCTGGCGAAACCGGGCGATCGCGATCCGGCCTAGGGTC
>JASLLV010000172.1 GCA_030746935.1 Rhodospirillales bacterium
GGTTCGATTTGGTCGGATGGTGTTTTCGAATTCCGAAGTGATGGTCACTTCGCGGATTCGATTCGCTTGCTGAGGGGGGGGCAGCGAGCGCAAATAGACGATGATCGCGTCGCGGTCGGCATCGGTGAGCTTCGACGTGGTGTTCTCTACGACCTCGGCCATGCCCGAGCCGACGAAGTCGCCGTCTGGCAGCATGCCCATCGAGAACAGCGACTTGAGGTCCCCGTCCGACCAGTGCCCGATGCCGGTGTCCGCATCGGGCGTGATATTGGGGACCAACCCGCCCTCGGGGCCGTCCAGCGTACCCGAAAACGCCTCGTCGCGTTTGAGCGCGCCAAGCGCGTTGCGCGGCGTATGACATTCGCCGCAGTGGCCGAGCGCCTCGACCAGATAGGCGCCGCGGTTCCACGCCTCGTCCCGGCCGGGGGTGGCTTTGAAAGGCCCGGGTGCGAAAAAGAGCAACTTCCAGCCGGCGACCAAGGGGCGCCAGCCGAACGGCGGGTCGATGTCGTGGGGCTGATCGGATTTCGCTACGGGCGCGAGCGAGAAGATGTAGGCTTTGATATCCCTAAGATCGGCGTCGCGAATCTTCGTGTAGGTGGGATAGGGAAACGCCGGGAAATAGTGGCTGCCGCCAGGCGCGATCCCTTCACGCAGCGCGCGAATGAAGTCGGCGTCGGTCCAGCCCCCGATTCCATGCTCGGGATCGGGCGTTATGTTGGGGCTGTAAAAGGTTCCGAACGGCGTCTTGAGCTTGCGCCCGCCCGCCAGCGGCGGTCCCTTGCCATCCACGTCGGTATGGCATCCGGCGCACCCGGCGAGCGCGAGCAGGTACTCGCCGCGCTTCACGGCCGCGTCGTCGGCGCCCGCGGGGCGGGTCCCAGCGAATCCGGCGAAAACGAAAACGACGCAAAAGGCGACGAAGCGCAACGCGCCCGGGCCCTGAACCAAGCCGGGCGCCCGGGCGGAAGCGTATTCGGCGACCGGTCTTATTGCTTCTTCCGGAAGTTCTTGTGACAGCCGCCGCAGGACTTGCCGACGGTGCCCATCGCCGCGCCGGTCGCCTTCATGTCGCCACCGGCCGCCACTTCGGCGAATTTCGCGGACGCGTCCCGCAGGGCCATCCACGCCTTTTCGAATTCGCCCGGCTTCTCCCAGATCGACGGCAGCGCGCCAGTCTTCCCCTCGCCCGATCCCGCCGGGAACAAATCGCCGGCGATGGCTCCGATACCTGCCACGGCCGCGGCGTGTCCGGCGACATGCTCAGGCTTGCCGGCCTCGCCCTTCATGACCGCCGAGATGGCGCCCAAGTGGGAGCCCAGCGCCTTCGTGTGGTTCTGGCGATACTTGATTGCGTTTACATCGGCGTCCGCGAAGCCCGCGAACCCAATGCTGGCGACCATCGCGGCGATCCCTGCGGCGGCAATCCGGCGAATGAATGGCGTCATGGTTTTCCCCTTTAAGAGCTGTGGCATCGCCCGGTAAACAGCGCAAGCGGCGCAATATTCCCGAACGATCGTCGAAGGCGAAATGAATTTTTCGTGAGCCGGAGTTGCGAGGGGCCGAGACCGCGCTTTTCCCGCTTGCACTCGGACGCTACCCTGGCGTCCGCGATTCGCGCGGCGGATACGTTAACGAGTCATGAGCGAGATCGGCGCGCTTGCCGTCTTCTGTGGGTCGAAGACCGGCAACAATCCGGCCCACCGCGAGGCCGCCACGCGCCTGGGCGAGGCGATGGCCGCGCGCGGAATCCGTCTCGTCTACGGCGGCGGCAGCATCGGCCTGATGGGCGTCATGGCCGTGGCGGCCCGTCAGGCGGGCGGCCATGTCACCGGCGTCATCCCCGATTTCCTGGTCAAGTACGAGGTCGCGGATCACGAAGTGACGGAATTGGTCGTGGTCGACAGCATGCACGATCGCAAGCGGCGGGTGTTCGAACTCGCCGATGGGTTCGTGGTGCTTCCGGGGGGCCTCGGGACCCTGGATGAGGTCATCGAGATCGTCACCTGGAAGCAGTTACGGCTGCACGCCAAGCCCGTCGTGCTCGTCGACATCGAAGGCTGTTGGAGGCCGTTGCAGGCGCTCGTCGATTCGATCGTCTCTCAAGGCTTCGCCCATCCGGCGGTGGGCGAGCTGTTCAGCGTCGTCGTGGACGTGAACGACGTGTTTCGAGCCCTCGCGGCGGCGCCCGAGCCCAAGCCCGAAGTTCTCACGAGCCATCTCTGACGCCTCCGCCCGCTTGCCATCGAAGGCGCGCGTGCGTAAGGTCCGCCGCGGCATCGCGCAGCGGCCGGCGTGGCCGGCGATGCGCCGCCTGAACGGCACCCCGGAGAGAAATCAATGAAGAAAATCAAGGTCGTGAGCCCGATCGTCGAAGTCGACGGCGACGAAATGGCCCGGGTCATGTGGGCGTTCATCAAGGAAAAGCTGATCCTTCCCTACCTCGATCTCGAGATCGAATACTACGACCTGGGAATCGAGAGCCGCGACGCCACCGAAGACCGGATCACGGTGGAGGCGGCCGAGGCCATTCAAAGGCACGGCGTCGGCGTCAAGTGCGCCACCATCACGCCCGACGAGGCGCGGGTGGAGGAATTCAACCTCCGTAGCATGTGGCGGTCGCCGAACGGCACGATCCGAAACATCCTCGGCGGCACCGTTTTTCGAGCTCCGATCATCCTCGCGAATATCCCGCGCCTGGTGCCCGGCTGGGAAAAGGCGATCGTGATCGGCCGTCATGCCTATGGCGACCAGTACCGGGCCACGGATTTCGTGGTGCCCGGCGAGGGCCGACTCACGGTGCGCTGGGAGCCGTCGGACGGTGGCGAGGCGATCGAGCGCGAGGTCTTCGACTTTCCCGCGGGCGGCATCGCCATGACCATGTACAACCTCGACGAATCGATCCGCGGCTTCGCGCGCGCGTGCATGAACTTCGCGCTCGACGCCGGCTGGCCGCTCTACTTGTCGACCAAGAACACGATCCTCAAGGCCTACGACGGGCGCTTCAAGGACCTGTTCGCCGAGATTTTCGAGGCCGAGTTCAAGGGCCGCTACGCGGCCAAGGGCATCACCTACGAACACCGCCTGATCGACGACATGGTGGCGGCCGCGCTCAAATGGCCGGGCGGTTTCGTTTGGGCGTGCAAGAACTACGACGGCGATGTCCAGTCGGATACGGTGGCGCAGGGCTTCGGCTCGCTCGGGCTGATGACGTCGGTCCTGATGACGCCGGACGGCGAGACCATCGAGGCCGAAGCCGCCCACGGCACCGTGACCCGCCATTTCCGCGAGCACCAGAAGGGGCGCGAAACCTCGACCAACCCGATCGCTTCGATCTTCGCGTGGACGCGCGGTCTTTGGTACCGCGGCAAGTTCGACGCCACGCCCGACGTCCAGGCGTTCGCCGAGACGATCGAGAGGGTCTGTGTGGAAACCGTGGAATCGGGGGCCATGACCAAGGATCTGGCGCTTCTCGTCGGGCCCGACCAAGCCTGGCTCAGCACCGAGGCGTTTCTGGGCAAGCTGGATAAAAACCTTCAGGCGGCGATGGCGTGAACGCCGCGGGGCGCGCCCCTTGACGGGCGCGCACCCGTTCCCGTACAAAACCCCGCCTGATCGAGAAAGGGACGCCATACCGATGTCTAGGCGCTGCCCCATAACCGGAAAGGGCGTGCAGACCGGCAACAACGTCTCGCATGCCCACAACAAAACCCGCCGCCGGTTCCTGCCGAACCTGCAGAAGACGGCCGTCTATAGCGATGCGCTGGCGGGCACGGTCCGCCTTCGCCTGGCCACCAGCGCGCTTCGGACCATCGAACAAGCCGGCGGGCTGGATTCGTTTCTGTTGGGAGTCAAGGATTCCGACCTCGCGCCCGAGATCAGGCGCATCAAGAAGCGCGTCCGGCGCGCGCTCGAACGCGCCGCGGCCTGAACTTCGCGACCGCCGGTCCACGCGCGCGGCCCATCGGCCGATCCCCATTTCACCCGCGTCCATCACCAACCCACCAGTCACGTACCCACCATTCACGAAGTTGTGCGCGGAGCCAAAACCGCGTTCGCACTAGGGCCAGGACCCATTAATTTTCTGTTCAGCATTTTTGCCGATGATGATGATCCTGTTCAAGGAGGACATCACAT
>JASLLV010000173.1 GCA_030746935.1 Rhodospirillales bacterium
GGGCGCATGGCGAAGAAAAGCTATGCCGATCCCTCGTCGCCCCTCGCCGGTCTGATATAGAGCCCTATCCGACCAGATTGAACCATTTGACCGGAGTTCTTTTGCGCCGTGGCTAGGCGCGCTTTGCATGGCGATGTCGGGCATCGGCAAAGATGCGCAACGACGCCACGGCGCAAAAGAACCCGGCCTTCGGTGGGGCAAATCGGCTTATCCGGGCAGGCGCGGCGCGAAGCGCGATGCGGGGCCATCGGGCGAGTGTCGCAACGAACCCGGGATGCCGATTTGCCACCATCAAATTGATCCAATCTGGTCGGATAGTGCTCTAACCATCCGTCCGGTCGCGCCGGTCGCGAGTCCTTACGCTCCGCAGACAGAATTTAGGTTTTTTCGTCGCCGGCGATTCACCCTATAACTCGGCGCTTGAAGAATACGCGCGTGCAAGTTCCCATGGGATCCGGCCGGGGCGCTCATCGATGACGCCGAAGATCGAACGGTTTCTTGAAGAACGGCGATACCCGACGCCCTATTTGGTCGTCGATCTTGAACGCGTGGCCGCGAAATACGGCGACATCCGCCGCATGCTGCCGCTCGCCGAGATCCATTATGCGGTCAAGGCCAATCCGGCCCCGCAGATCCTGAAGACCCTTTGCGATCTTGGGTCGTGCTTCGATGCCGCGAGCGCGGCCGAGGTCGAGCTTTGTCTTGCGGCGGGCGCGGTGCCCGAGCGGGTCTCGTACGGGAACGTCGTCAAAAAGGAGGCCGAGATCGCGCGCGCGTTCGGCCAGGGCGTGCGCCGGTTCGCGTTCGACAGTGCCGAAGAGCTGAACAAGATTGCCCGCTCAGCGCCCGGCGCCAGGGTCTATTGCCGGATCCTCACCTCCGGCGAGGGCGCGGACTGGCCGCTGTCGCGAAAGTTCGGATGCGAGCTCGACATGGCGCGCGATCTGATGGTTCGGGCGCAGGAGCGCGGGCTCGAGGCCTACGGCCTTTCATTTCACGTGGGCTCGCAGCAGACCGATCCCGGCCAGTGGGAGATCGCGATCGGCCGGACGGCGATGGTATTTTCGGATCTCCGCGAGCGGGGCATCGAGATCAAGACCGTGAATCTTGGAGGTGGCTTTCCGGTGCGTTATCGCTCGAATTCCGGCGTCGCGCCGGTGCCCGGATTCGCGACCTTCGCCGACGCAATCATGAATGCGATGACCCGCCACTTCGGTAACCATCTTCCCGCCATGACCATCGAGCCGGGCCGCTGCATCGCTGCCGAGGCGGGCGTCATCGAAGCCGAGGTGGTGCTGATCTCGCGCAAGGCTTATGACGACGACGTCCGCTGGGTTTTTCTCGACATCGGGACATTCGGCGGTCTCGCCGAAACCCTGGACGAGGCCATCAAGTATCCGATTCGCACGCCCAGCGATGGCGGGACCGAGGGACCGGTGGTGATCGCCGGCCCCACCTGTGACGGCGCCGACATTTTGTACGAACGGGCGGGTTACACGCTGCCCCTTGAGCTGGGGATCGGCGACCGCGTGCAGCTGATGAACACCGGGGCCTACACGACGAGCTACGCCTCCGTGGGATTCAACGGTTTCGACCCGCTGAGATCCTACTACGTCTGACGCTTTCGACCGCCCTTGCGGGGCCGCTCCGGAGCCTCCGGCCGGTTTTCCGGCGCCCGGCGCATGAAGGCGGGAACATGGTCGCCCATGCCGACGACGGGTCCCTGCCGGGCCGGCTTGACGGGTTTCGGTTTCTCCGAAGGACTTGGCGCTGATTTCTGCGACGGACGTGGCGCCGGTGTCTGTGAAGGACTTGGCGCCGGGCGCTCGGCGCGAGGCTCGTCCGGGCGCCGGTTCCGGCGCCGCCCGCGGCGACCGCTGCGCTGTGATTCGGGGCGTTCACGTTCGGGTTCGCCGCCTGCGCCGGCGGCGGGCTGGGGTTCGCGCGGAAGCTCGCCCTCGATGGCCACTGGCGGAATGGGTCGACCGATGAGCGCCGTGATCGCCGAGAGGTACTTGCCGTCCTCAGGCGTCGCGATGGTGAACGCCCGGCCCTCGCGCCCGGCACGGCCCGTGCGCCCGATTCGGTGGACATAGTGTTCGGCGTGGGTCGGGACGTCGAAGTTGAAGACGTGGCTCATGCCCTCGATGTCGAGCCCGCGCGCAGCGACGTCGCTGCACACGAGTAGCGTGACCTCGCCGGCCTTGAATTTTTTGAGGGTCGCGGTCCGCGCCGGCTGCGCCATGTCGCCGTGGAGTTGGGCCGCGTTGAACCCGTGGCGATCGAGCGAGCGGTAGAGCACGCCGACATCGCGCTTGCGATTGCAGAAGATCAGCGCACTGGCGACGGTCTCGCGCGTGAGCAACGTCCGCAGTGCGGCGCGCTTTTCCTTGTGGCCGCCCAAATGGGGTCCGCGCTCGCCCGGACGCGTGCTTGTCTTCACCATTACCAGGCCCTGGGTGACCGTTTTCGCCGGCGTCGCCGACGGTGTGACGGTGATCACCTTCGGGTGGATGAGAAACGCGTCCGCGAGCCGCCGGATTTCGCTGGGCATGGTCGCCGACAGAAGAAGCGTCTGCCGGATCCGGGGCATAAGCGAGACGATCCGCTCGACGTCAGGGATGAAGCCCATGTCGAGCATCCGGTCGGCCTCGTCGATCACCAGGATCTTGACGTCCGCCAACAGCACGCCGCCCCGTTCGAACACGTCGAGAAGCCGCCCCGGCGTCGCGATCAAGACGTCGACGCCACGCTCGATGGCGCGCAACTGGTCGGCGATCGATTCGCCGCCGACGATCAGCTCTTTGACCAGCTTGTTGTATTTTCCGTAGTCCGCGAAGTCCTCGGCAACCTGCGCGGCGAGCTCGCGGGTCGGCTCCAGGATCAGCGAACGGGGCATGCGCGCCTTGCTGCGTCCGGCTGCCAGAATGTCGATCATCGGCAACGTGAACGAAGCGGTCTTGCCGGTGCCGGTCTGCGCACACGCCAAAACGTCGCGTCCCATCAGGATGTACGGGATCGCTTGTTCCTGGACGGGCGTCGGCACGGTGTAACCCGCATCGCCAACCGCGCGCAGTACCAAGTCGCTAAGTCCGAAATCGGAAAATTTCATAGAAGGCGAAAACCGACCGTCGTCATCGACGTTGCCGGCCGGTGGGTCAATCGGACGCGGTCGGCGTTCGCGGCGCGATCTTAAGCTCGTCGGGACCGCTGTCAACAACGGGACGTCAACGTGCGCCGCGGTCAGTCCGACTTGACCTTGACGTACGCACCCGGCGCGTCCTCGATCGCCGGCAATCCACCAGCGCCCGGCACGGGCGCGGGCGAGGTCCGTTTTCCCGCCCGTCGGCGAACCCAAGCCGCCCATTCCGGCCACCACGATCCGGGACGCTCGCTTGCGCCTTTCAGCCACGCGTCTGCGTTTCTGGGCGTGTGGGCGTTGGATGCGTACGCGTACTTGCCCTTGTTCGGCGAGTTGACGACGCCCGCGATGTGCCCGGAAGACGCGAGGGCAAACCGCTTCGGGCCGGAAAAGAGGCGCATCGAGGCGTAAACCGATTTCCAAGGCGCAATGTGGTCTTCGCGGGCGGCGAGCCAAAAGCTCGGCACCGTGACACTCCGCATGTCCATGGGCACGCCGGCGATCTCAAGCGCGCCCGGTCTGACCAAGGCGTTCTCAAGGTACATGTTGCGCAGATAAAACGCGTGCATGTGGGCCGGCATGCGCGTCGCGTCGGCGTTCCAGTAGAGAAGATCGAACGGGAACGGGTCCTTTCCCAGTAGATAGTTATTCACGACAAAGGACCAGATCAGGTCGTTGGCGCGCAGTAGGTTGAACGTAGTCGCCATTTCCCGGCCATCGAGGAAGCCGCGTTCGCCCATGCGCCTTTCGACTTCCGCCAACTGTTCCTCGTCGATGAAGACGCCGAGCTCGCCGGCGTCGCTGAAATCGACCAGACCCGCCAGATAGGTCGCCGACTTCACCCGCCGATCGCCCTTGGCCGTCATGTACGCGAGCAGCGACGCGAGCAACGTTCCACCGATGCAGTAGCCGATCAGGTTGAATTCGGTCGCCCC
>JASLLV010000174.1 GCA_030746935.1 Rhodospirillales bacterium
CTTTCTTGCCCATACCGCCAGATTCGCATCAAATCCGCCTGTTGGGAATCCTTTGTTTCGAGCGGAACACTAGGCGCCCTGGGGGTGATCTGGCTCGCGCTCAAGCGTTGGGCCCGCGGCACCCAGCAACGCCCGCTTTGGCAGGGCCCGTGGGATTGGCGGCAGCTCGCGGTCGGCCCCTGGCCGCTACTCCTCGGCGGAATCGTGCTCGCGCTTCTCAACTGGGCGACCTTGGTGATCGCCGGCCACCCGTGGACCATCACCTGGGCATTCACGCTCTGGGGCGCCAAAGCCGCGGCCGCGCTCGGCTGGGACCCCGCCACCAGCGCCTTCTGGACGGGCGGTTTCCCCGAGAACGCGCTCGGGAGAGGCATCCTCGAAGATACGACCTCGGTGATGGACATCGGCATCATGCTCGGCGCGCTGGCGGCGGCCGGTCTCGCCGGCCGGTTCGCACCGGTCTGGTGAATCCCGTGGCGCTCGGCCGCCGCGACCGTTTTCGGGGGGTTGTTGATGGGTTACGGCGCGCGCCTCGCCTATGGGTGTAACATCGGCGCCTTTTTCAGCGGTGTTGCGTCCACGGGCCTGCACGGCTGGCTTTGGATCGCCTGCGCGCTTCTCGGTGTCTGGATCGGGGTGCGGCTCCGCCCGCTGTTCGGGCTCGAGGTCGAGCGGCCCGCCGCAACCGCATAGGCCGCGCCGGCCTCAGCGGGTCTTGCCGCCGAGCTTGCCCAAAAGCGTGATCAGGGCCATGGCTTCCCAGCGGCCCTGGCCGCGGGCCTGCATCTCGGTCCAGAACTGGCCGACAAGCGCGGTCACCGGCAGGCTTACCGACATCCCGCGCGCTTCTTCGAGGACCAGGGCCAGATCCTTGACCATCACGTCCACGCCGCCCTCGTCGGTGCGGAAGTCGCGCTCGCGCATGCGTTCGGCGCGGTTCTCCAACCACCACGAGCTCGCGGTGCCGGCGGCAATGGCGTCCAACGCCTTGGCCGTATCCAGCCCGGTCTCGTCGGCGAAGAAGATCCCTTCGGAAAGCGCCTCCATATTGGCCGAGATCAGGATCTGGTTGACCATCTTGGTCAACTGGCCGTGCCCGGAGGGGCCCATGTGGACGATCTTGGCAGCGTAGGAGTCTATGAATGGGCTGGCCTTGGCGAACGCCGCTGCCTCGCCACCCACCATGACTGCCAGCGTGCCCGCGCGGGCGCCTTCGCCGGCGCCCGTGACCGGCGCATCGAGGAAGCCGAGGCCCCGATCGGCGGCGGCGGCGCTCAACTCGCGCGCGAGCCCGGCCGAGGTCGTGGAGTGGTCGACAAACACCGATCCCTCGCCCATCGCCGCAAACGCGCCGTCTTCGCCCACGCAAACCGCGCGCACGTCATCGTCGGTGACCACGCAAGAAGCGACGAACGCAGCGCCTTCGGCGGCCTCGGCCGCGCTTCGGGCCAAGCGCCCGCCGTGCTCGGCAACCCACGCCTCGGCCTTTTCGGGGCTTCGGTTGGTGACGGCCACGTCATGGCCGGCGCGGGCGAGGTGGCCGGCCATGGGGGCGCCCATCTCGCCCAAGCCGATGAAGGCGACCTTCTCGCCCATGGGTCCGATCCCTCGCGAATGTCTGTGATGCCGCCGGCGTCGAGTGCCTTAGGCGGGCGGGCGCGGCCACTATAGTCTCGCCGCCGCCGGCCGACAACGCCGGGCGGCTGGGCCGGCGCGGAGGCTGGTACCGCGTAGGCCAATTATGCGCTAAGTTCCACGCCCATCGGCGGCGACGAACGAGAAGGGAAGACCCATGCGCGCGCTCTGGTACGAAAAGGTCGGCCCCGCGGCCGAAGTGTTGACGGCGGGCGAGATGACGACACCGACGCCGCAAGCGGGCGAAGTGCTCGTGCGCGTTCACGCATCCGGCGTCAATCCGGTCGACGTCAAGCTGCGCAAGGGTCTACGCCCGCTTGGTGAGGGCGAACGCGTGGTTCCCCATTTCGACGGCGCCGGCACCATCGAGGCGGCGGGAGCCGGGATCGGCGAAGACCGGATCGGCGAGCGGGTCTGGGTGTACGAGGCGCAATGGCAGCGGACGAACGGCACCGCCGCCGAATACATCTCGCTTCCCGCCCACCTCGCGGTTCCCCTACCCGATGTGGCCGATTTCGCCGGCGCCGCGTGCCTCGGAATCCCGGCCATGACGGCGCACCGTTGCGTCTTCGCCGACGGCCCGGTTTCAGGGCAAACCGTGCTGGTCACCGGCGGCGCCGGCGCAGTCTCGGGATACGCGATCCAGTTCGCCAAGCTGGGGGGTGCGAAGGTCGTCGCGACCGTGAGTTCGCCGGCGAAGGCCGAGGTGGCGAAGGCCGCCGGCGCCGACGAAGTGTTGAATTACACCACAGACGACGTGGCCGCCCGGGTCATGGAGCTGACCGCCGACGCCGGGGTCGAGCGCATCGTCGAGGTCGCGCTCGGGGCCAATTTCGCGATCACGGCGAGCGTTGTCGCCAACAACGGCGTCGTCGCCGCCTATGCCTCGGACGCCGAACCCGAGCCGGCGCTCCCGTTCCGGACGCTTCTTTACAAGAACGCGACTCTCCGTAACGTGCTTGTGTTCGGGATACCGGGGTCGGCGAAGGCCGGGGCGATCGCCGACATCACCCGCTGGCTCGCCGACGGGAGCCTGCGCAACGCCGTCGGCCAGCGGTTCCCGCTCGACCAGGCCGCCAAGGCCCACGAAGCGGTCGAGGAAGGCTCGCTCGGCAACGTGGTCGTCGAAATCGGCGACTGACAGCCGCGCTAAGAGCGCCACCCGTTTGGTCGACTCCAACCCGCGCTTACGCTTCGACGATCGAGGCGGCGCAATTGAATTGGCGGCGGACGGCGATTATCATCTGCGATACGCGAACCGGCCAAGAATGAGGGCGAGCCGACCGGACGGGAACGTGCGATCCGACCGGGCGGAGAGGCCCCGTGCAACGGAGCGGTAGAAAGTGAGAATACGAACCTTGCGCACGCTCGCCATCGTCGCCGCAATCGCGGCGTTTGGCGGCACGACCGACGCACCGGCCGACGAGGCTGAGATCGCGGCATTCTTCGGCGATTACGTCGGACACTCCATCACTTCAACCGAGGAAGGGCTGACCGTTCGCGACCTGAGCGCCGCGATCAAGAAAAGGAAGGACGGCTTTACCCTTGAATGGACGACGATCACCGTAAACGTCGACGGCAAGAACAAGCGCAAGTCTTACGAGATCAACTTCCGCTCGACGCCGAGAGACGACATCCACGCCTCCGAGATGCGCCGCGACAAGTTCGGCGGCTAGGTCCCCCTCAACCCGCTCAAGGGCGACCCGTACGTTTGGGCGCGCCAGGAAGGCAAGACGCTCACCGTTTACGCGATGGTGATCACCGAGGACGGCTCGTACGAGATGCAACAGTACGACCGCACGCTCACCGAAGACGGCCTCGCCCTCGCGTTCTCGCGTATTCGCGACGGCAAGCAGTTGAAGGACATCAAAGGCGAATTGAAGCGGGTCGGCGATTAGCGCTTTATCCGTTTAGCCGGCTCCAGCCCGCAACCGCATGCGGCAATTCGGCGGTCCCGTAACCCGGGTCTAGGCGCCTACCAGTCGTTGCGAAGCTCGCGCAACTTGAGGAAGACGGTCTTCGGATCGGGGGCGTCGGGCAACGCGGGAAAGGCCTCGCGCAGCCTGGCGATGACCGTCGGGCTGTGGAGCCGGAAGAACGTGTTGATCTCCATCTCTTGGGCCAGGGTGGAAACCAGCGCATCGTTGGTGTCCTGATTCTCGACTTCGGCGAGCATCTGGGCCGCCTTCGCGTTGTCGGGCTCGCGGTCGAGCGTGAAGGCCAAGTTGTTCGCGATGTAGTCGTGGCCCGGGTAGATCAGGGTGTCGGCCGTGAGCCCGGCAAGCTGGTCGACGAAGGTCGCGTAAAGCTCGTCCGGATGGCCGCCGTTGTGGCAGTTCCCGGCGCCAGCGTTGAACAGCGTGTCGCCGCAGAAAAGCGCCGGCCGGTCCGTCCGCGCCAAGAGGCAGACGTGGCTCATGGTGTGGCC
>JASLLV010000175.1 GCA_030746935.1 Rhodospirillales bacterium
GCTGGCTTTGCCTACAACCGCCGGGTAATGATCCAGGGCTACCACGGTACTGGGAAATCGACCCACATCGAACAGGTCGCCGCGCGCCTGAACTGGCCGTGCATCCGGATCAATCTGGACAGCCACATCAGCCGCATCGATCTCGTCGGCAAGGACGCCATCGTGATCCGCGACGGCATGCAGGTGACCGAGTTCCGCGAAGGGCTATTGCCCTGGGCCTTGCAGCACCCCACCGCGCTGGCCTTCGACGAGTACGACGCCGGAAGGCCGGACGTCATGTTCGTCATCCAGCGGGTCCTCGAATCGGATGGCAGGCTCACGCTTCTGGATCAGAACCGAGTGATGCGCCCGCATCCCTATTTCCGGCTGTTCTCGACCACGAACACCGTCGGATTGGGCGACACGACCGGGCTCTATCACGGAACCCAGCAGATCAATCAGGGACAGATGGACCGCTGGAACGTCGTCGCCACGCTCAATTATCTGTCCCACGACGCCGAGCTCGGTATCGTTCTCGCGAAAGTCCCGTCGTACAACACCAAGAAAAAGCGCGAGATCGTGAACGCGATGATCGAAATGGCGACACTGACGCGGATCGGGTTCATGAATGGCGACATCTCCACGGTCATGTCGCCCCGGACGGTCATCATGTGGGCTGAAAACGACGAGATATTCGGCGACTGCGCCTTCGCCTTCCGGCTCACCTTTCTCAACAAGTGCGACGAAGTGGAGCGTCCGGTCGTGGCCGAGTATTACCAGCGCTGTTTCGGAGAGGAGTTGCCGGAATCCGCAATCCGCGCGACGGCGCCTTGAGCGCGATTGGCGAAGGCTGACGTGGTGCAGTCGGAAGAATCCCGCGATCTCGCGAAACGCGTGACCGAGGCCGCTGTCAAGGCGGTCGCCAAGCGCGGCGATCTCACCGTCACATTCGGCCACGAATCGACGGGTGTTTCGGGAACCCACGTTCGTCTTCCGGTGCCGCCGCGCTTGGTCTCGGCCGCCGACATGGGGCGCTTGCGCGGCGCCGCCGACGCCCAGGCATTGCGCATACGCTACCACGACGCCAAGCTTCATCGCCGGCGGTTGCCGAGCGGGCGCGAGGCGCGCGACGTCTTCGAGGCGGCGGAACAAGTGCGCGTCGAGGCGTTGGGCTGCAAGCGTTTCACGGGCGTAGCCGAAAACCTCGTCAAGCACCTCGAGTACCGGTGCCGGCTGCAGGGCTACGACGACGTCGGCGAGCGCGACACCGCCCAATTGGCGGACGCCATCGGCTTGATGGTGCGCGAAAAGCTGACCGACGCCCCGTTGCCCGAAGCAGCGGCCACCATGATCGAACTTTGGCGACCGTGGCTGCACGAAATCGTCGGTGATCAGGTCGGCAAGCTCGCGGCGTGCGTCGAGGATCAGGAAATCTTCAGCGGGTTAGTGAAGGAGATGATCAGGGCCCTCGATCTCGGCGACGAGGAAGGCGACGACGGCGATAGCGAGACCGAGGACGAGGTGCCCGACGAGGCCGACGAGAACCAAGCGCGTTCGGAAGGCGCCGACTCCGAGGCCGACGGCATGACGGCGAGCGATTCCGGCGAGGGCGAGTTCGATCAAGAGACCGAAGTGGGCCTTGCCGCGGCGGACGAGCGCTACGTACCGGGACTTGGCGAGGAGGATCCCGCCGGGCCCGCGAGTTGGCGTTCGCAATGGCCGGAGAATTCGCCCCTGAGGGAACCCACCTATCACGCGTACACCACGGCCTTCGACGAGGTTGTGGATGCCGAGACCTTGTGCGAATCGGACGAGCTGGCGCGCTTGCGCACCCAACTCGATCAACAGCTCTCCAGCCTTCAGGGAGTGGTCGCTCGCCTCGCCAACCGCCTGCAACGCAAGCTGATGGCCAAGCAGAGCCGGTCGTGGCAGTTCGACCTGGAAGAGGGCCTGCTCGATTCCGGACGACTCGCGCGCATCGTCGCCAACCCGGTGCATCCGTTGTCGTTCAAGCAGGAACAAGAGACGGACTTCCGCGACACCGTGGTCACGCTGCTCATCGACAACTCCGGTTCGATGCGCGGCCGACCCATCACCGTCGCCGCGATCAGCGCCGACATCCTCGCGCGCACCCTCGAGCGATGCGGGGTCAAGGTCGAGATCCTGGGGTTCACGACCCGCGCCTGGAAGGGCGGAAGTGCGCGCGAGAAATGGGTCGCCGAAAACAAACCCGCCAATGCCGGGCGGCTCAACGACCTTCGCCACATCGTTTACAAGGCGGCCGAAGCGCCCTGGCGGCGGGCGCGGCGGAACCTGGGGCTCATGTTGCGCGAGGGACTTCTCAAGGAGAACATCGACGGCGAAGCGCTGTTGTGGGCCCACAACAGACTGCTGGGAAGATCGGAACAGCGCCGCATCCTGATGGTCATTTCCGACGGCGCGCCGGTGGACGACGCAACGCTTTCGGCCAACCCCGGCAACTACCTCGAGCGCCACCTGCGCGACGTCATCGACTGGATTGAAGCGCGCTCGCCGGTCGAATTGACCGCGATCGGGATCGGCCACGACGTGACCCGATACTATCGGCGCGCCGTCACCATCGTCGACGCCGAAGAACTCGGCGGCACCCTGATGCAGAACCTCACCGACCTGTTCGACGAGGAATCCGCAGGATCAGCCGCCGGCGCAACGGCGGTCGCGAGCGGCCCGCAAGATTGCCTAAGGGCGCCACGAACCTCCCGGGCTCATGCTTCCCGGCGGCGGTAGCCTGATCGGACGCATCCGTGTTATCATGGCATCATCGACGACCCCCCTCACGGGGAGGAGCCGGCGTTCAGGCCGGCACGATACGAGGGGAACGTGTGATGAAGATTGGCAATTGGATCATCTTGCCCGCGGCCGTGCTGCTTACGGGGCTCGCGCTGGGTGGTTGCGCCACCACCTGGGATGAGGTCAAGGCGGCGTTCGCTCCGAAAAGCGCGCCTGCGCCCGAGGCCGGCAAGGACGTAACCGCCGACGACATCGCGGCGCTGGTTACCTTCGAGACTGCCGCCGGCGGACCGGATGCCGAGCATCCGGCGGCGCGCCATATCGCGGAGTTGGGCACCCAGGTCATTTCGGTTCTCGATGACGGTTCCGTTTCGAAGGCAGAAAGGATCGCTTATTTCCGCCAAATACTGGCGCGCGATCTCGACATTCCGCTGATCGCCAGGGTCGTCCTCGGCAAGCACTGGCGATCGGCCACCGAACAGCAACGCGCGGCTTACATGGATGCGTTCGCGGTCTTTGTCGTGCGAACCTATTCCCAGCGGCTCGGCGGCTTCGAAGTAAACGCGATCCTGATCCTCGACATCAATCCGGTCGGCGAGCGCGATGTCGTGGTTCGCTCGCGGGTCGACCGAAGCGGCGCCAACGCCGTGCGCGCCGACTGGCGGTTCACGAACCGCGGCGGGAATTATCGAATACTGGACCTTTCGGTCGAAGGCGTCAGCATGGCCTTGATGCTGCGCCAGGAATTTGCGTCCGTCATCCGCGCCAAAGGCGGGCTCGACGGTCTCGTCGCGGCCCTGAAAGAGCGTACTGCCTAAGCGCGATCGCAGGCGCGCGACCGCCGCGCCGCGCCTATTCGCTCGATCTCACTAGTGCAGAGCAGATTCACGCGACCGCTGGATCGCGGCCACGCGAATTCGAGCGTCCGCGATCGGGTCTAGGCCCTTGCAACGCCGCTGCGACTCGAACCCGCGGCTGTGGTGTCGTTCAGACGTTCGCCTTCAGGAACGCAAGCGTCCGCTCCCAGGCAAGCTTGGTGTCCGCTTCGTCGTAGCTGCCGCCGGTGGGATTGGCGAAGCCGTGATTGGCGTCGTACCAGTATGAGGTGAACGCCCGGCCCGCCTCCTTCATGGCCGCCTCGAAGCCCGCGACCATGTCCTTGTTGATGAACCGGTCCTGGGTCGCGAAGTTCCCCAGCACCGGACCTTTCAGGTTCTTGAGCGCCTCGGCCGGCCGTTTTCAT
>JASLLV010000176.1 GCA_030746935.1 Rhodospirillales bacterium
GCGTTTCGAAGGGAACGTCCAGGGCCGCCAGCGTATCGGCCGCGTGACGCATGGTTTCCCAGTCGGAACCGCTTCCCATCACGATACCGACGAGAGGACCGTTGCGCGGAGCGGGTTCGGTCATTGGGGCGGTCTCCTCGGTCCCCGGGCGCCGCAGAAGGCCCGGAATTATAGGCTGGCGATGGGCGCACGCAAGCGCGGCACCGCAAGATACTTTGTTTCGCCCGCGACCGAATGGTAGCCTACGGTTTCCTGTGAGCCGCGATCGCGAGAACCGGATTTCGATGGCGGAGACCAGCGACCCGAACCCGATTTCTCCGACTCCGAGCGTCGAGCCGAAGGGCGGGCACGACACCGAACAGCAGCGCCCGCGAGCCGAAAAAGACGGCGACTCGGCGCCCGACGACGCGCCCGGCCGGGAATTCGGCGACCAGGCCTCGATCCTGGGGATTCCCGAAGCGGAACTGACGCCCAAGGTCCAGGCGGCCATGAGCGCGCTGATGTCGCGTGCCGCACGCCTGATGGAAGAGGCGGAACAGCTTCGCGAACAGGCGGCATACCTCGAAGACGTCTCGGATCAGGATCCCTTGCTTCCCATCCTCAACCGCCGCGCCCTTCTGCGCGAGCTCGCCCAGGCGCTGACGCAAGCCGAGCAGACCGAGACCACGAGCAGTTTCCTCTACCTGGACGTCGTAAACGCAGACGATACCAAGCGTCGCCTGGGACGTGCGGCCGCCGAGGCGCTGCTGGTCCACGCCGCGAGCACGGCCGCACGCGCGCTCAGGACGAGCGACGTGATCGGCTCGCTGGGGGGCTACGACTTTGGTGTCGTGCTGGCGCTGGCGAAAGGGGACGCCGCGGCGGACAAGGCGGGCGAGCTGGTCGCGATTCTCGAGGCGACGCCGCTCCGTTGGCGGGAACACACGGTGGCCTTGAAGATCGCCTGGGGGTTGCACGAATTCGGCCCATCCGAAAGCGTCGACGACGTGCTTACCGCGGCCGAACCCGCCCGCCCAGCCAAGGCGAACATCCGCGAGCGCGAGCGGGACCAATAGGACGGCGCACCGCCGAGCTGCGGCCGCCACACGGATGCCCGCCAAGTGAAGGCGTCAGGCGATGATGTCGGGAAGCAGCCGGCTTTCGAGATGGGTAATCTGATCCTTTAGCGCCAGCTTTCGTTTTTTCCAGCGCTGGATTTGGATCTGATTGTAGGGCGGTCTTTCGGAAATTCGCACGATGATGTCGTCGAGGTCGCGATGCTCGGTCTTGAGCTGCTCCAGTTGCCGTTTCAACGCCTCAGTATCAGCCATCGTGTTCCGAGTGGCTCGTGTAGTCCGCTGTACTGTATCAAACATCAACGAGAAAGGGTATTCATGACGCGACCGTTGGCGCCGCGCGCGCCGGTTCGCAGAGCGGGATTCGGGCGCTTCCGCGGCTCGCGGCGAAGTGGAGAGCTGAGATGGCGGTTCGCAACATCCGGCGTATCGGTGTCTTGACGAGCGGTGGCGATTGTGCGGGGCTGAACGCCGCAATTCGCGCCGTCGCGCACCGGGCGATCCAAGGCTACGGCTGGGCGGTCATCGGAATTCACGAGGGTACTCGCGGCCTGCTCGAACGGCCCCTGTTGTACGAGGAACTGACGCTTCGGATCTTCACGGGCAACGTCCTGCGCATGGGTGGCACCATCCTTGGAACCGTCAACAAGGGGGACCCCTTCGCCTTTCGGATGCCTGACGGCTCGGTTCAGGACCGGTCGTCCGACGTCATCGACGGATTCAAGGAGCTCGATCTCCAGGCACTGATCGGAATCGGCGGCGACGGCAGCATGAAGATCCTGAGCCGCCTTGCGGAACAGGGCGGCATTCAATTCATCGGCATCCCGAAGACCATCGACAACGACGTTCCCTTCACCGATTTTTCGATCGGGTTTGCGACCTCGGTGGACGCGGCCGTTGAAGCCCTCGACCGGTTGCAGCCGACCGCCGCCAGCCATCAACGGGTGATGATCCTCGAGGTGATGGGGCGGGACGCCGGCTTCATCGCCCTGCACGCGGGCATCGCCGGCGGCGCCGACGTGATCCTGATTCCCGAGATTCCCTGCCGGGTCGACAAGGTGGCGGACAAGATAAAGAGTCTCGCCGCCGACGGCCGCAAGCATGCCCTCGTCGTGTGCGCCGAAGCGGTCAAACTCGCGTCGGGCGATTCCGTGATGCAAACCCACGTCGATGGCGAAGTTCGTTACGGCGGAATCGGGCCCCGCCTAGGTGATCAAATTGCCCAGGCGACGGGGGCCGAGACCCGGGTGACGGTGCTCGGCCACGTGCAACGCGGCGGATCGCCCTCGAGCGGTGACCGCATCACCGCCTCGGCCTTCGGGGTGCGCGCCGTCGATCTGATCGCCGAGGGCGCGACGCACCGCATGGTCGCTTGGCAAAACCGCAACGTCGTGGACGTTTCGCTGAATGACGTGGTCGCCGGCACCCACGCGGTCGAGATCACCGACCCCTTGGTGCGAACGGCGCGCGGGCTCGGCATCTGCCTCGGCGATTGAGGCCATTTCCCGGTCTCGGGTCCTGGATTCCCAAAGCCCCTTGAAGTATCATGGCGACCGGCCCTCGTACCGAGAAGAAGGGGAGAACCGGAGCCATGAGCTTAGAGCAACGGATCGAGGCCTTGAAGGAGAGGCACAAGGCGCTCGATGCCGCACTGGAAGAGGAATTCAGCCGACCCCATCCCGACGATCTGGAAATCCACAGCCTCAAAAAACGAAAGCTCCAGATCAAAGACGAAATCGCCAGCATCAGCACTCGATAACCGCAAAACCCGGGCAGCGGCCCGATCGCGACGCGCCGGGTTGCGGATTTTGAAATAGCCGATTGCGGCCATGCCGCGGCGCGAGCACCGCTCGCTCAGTTCTCGATTTCGGGCGGCTTCCGAGCGCGCCAGGCGAACAGCAGAAGTTTAAGGTCATGTTCAATCTCGAAGGAAAGGTCATTCTCGTCACGGGCGGATCGCGCGGGATCGGTGCCGCGACCGTTCGCGCCGTGGGCGAGGCCGGCGCCGACGTCATCGTGCACTATAACCGCCACCGCGAAGGCGCGGAGCGCGTGGCCGCCGAAGTGGGTAGCGAGCGCTGCCATCTCATTCAGGCCAACTTCGAATCGGACGACGAGATCCTGAAACTCTGGCGCAAGGCGATTGCCTGGAAGGGCGGGATCGACGTCCTCGTGAACAACGCCGGCGTCATGGAATGGGCCGGGATCGAGGAGGATTTCACGACCTGGAACGACGTCTTGCGCAAGACGCTCCAGGTCAACGTCGCCTCGAGCGCCCATCTCTGCTACATGGCGGTTCCGCACTTCCGCGAGCGCGGCGGCGGCATCATCATCACCATGTCCAGCCACGTCGCCCACCAGGGCGCCAGGGCGCCCGAAACCATGGCCTACGCCGCTTCGAAGGCGGCGATCCGGGCCATGACTCAAACCGTGGCGCGGTGCTATTCGATCGAGAACATCTTGGCGTACGCGATCGCGCCCGGCATCGTCGAGACCGATATCGCGATAGACTTCATCGAACGCTTCAGCTCGCTGGACGACGTTCTTGCCGGTCTCACCATGCACGAGATGGTCCAACCCGAAGACATTGCGGCCGTGGTTGCCTATCTGGCCACCGGCAAGTCGCGGCACGCCACTGGCACCACGGTCGACATGACCGGTGCGACGTATATCCGCTGATGGGTTCGCGGCGGACCGACGGGCGGCCGAGAGCTTGCTTGGACCCAGTGATCGCGCGAAACCTTGGGGAAGACCATGTCTGATCTCGAAGGAAAAGTGATCATCGTCACCGGCGGATCGCGCGGGATCGGCGCCGCCATCGTCCGCGATGTTGCCGGCGCCGGCGCCGACGTGGTGATTCAGTACAATGCCAACGAGGCCAAGGCCGAGGCGCTCGCCGACGAGGTGGGGCGCGACAAATGCTTG
>JASLLV010000177.1 GCA_030746935.1 Rhodospirillales bacterium
AGGGCTTGCGCAGCCGATCGTCATCGGCCGGCCGGCGGTGGTCGAGACGCGGATCGAGCGGCTGGGCCTGCGCATCCGCCCCAATCGCGACTTCGAGCTGGTCAATCCCGAAGAAGACCCCCGCTACGACGCCTACTGGCGGACCTATCACGGGATCATGGAACGCCGCGGCGTCTCGCCCGACGCCGCGCGCACGATCATTCGCACCGACACCACAGCCATCGCCGCGCTCATGGTCAAGCGCGACGAGGCCGACGCCATGATCTGCGGCACCTTCGGAGAGTACGATCGCCACCTGAAGCAGGTCCTCGACGTCCTCGGTGTGCGCGAAGGCGCCGCCACAGTCGCGGCGCTGGACGTGCTCTTGCTGCCCACGGGCGCCTTCTTCCTATGCGACACGCACGTGAGCACCGACCCCTCGACCGTCGACATCGTCGAGATGACGGTGCTGGCGGCCGAATTCATCCGGCGATTCGGCTTAGCGCCCAAGGCGGCGCTGCTTTCGCATTCGGACTTCGGAACCGTGGAAACTGCGTCCGCTCTCAAGATGCGTGAAGCGGTGCGCCTTCTCAGCCTTCGCGCGCCCGAACTCGAGGTGGAAGGCGAGATGCGCGCCGACACCGCGTTGAGCGAGGAGATCCGCGAGCGCGTCTTCCCGAACTCGCGTCTGTCCGGCCAACCCAACCTTCTCGTGCTGCCGACCCTGGACGCCGCCAACATCGCGTTCAACCTGTTGAAGGCGTTGGGCGAAGGTATTTCGGTCGGGTCGATCCTCTTGGGCGCCGGCGCCGCCGCCCACGTATTGACACCCGCGGTGAGCGCGCGGGGTCTTGTGAACATGAGCGCGCTGGCCGTCGTCGATGCCCAGGTCCACGCGCTCGCTTAGCGCATCGTCCGATTAAACGGAACCGGCGCCGGACACCGGCGGATCACTCGGCGATGGGCGCGAGCAGGCCGCGTCGGCTCGAATAAATCATGGCGCCGGCAATCGCGAGGTTGGCGACGTTGAAAGCAATGCCGGCGAGGAACGCAGGCTCATACCCACCGGTGGAATCGAAGACCCAACCGCCCAGCCAGCCGCCAATCGCCATGCCGATTCCGCCGAAGAATATCACCGCCGCGGTCAGCGCTCCGCCCCTGCTCAGCGGCAGATACTCGCGGACGATGATGGGATAGCAGGGCAGTACGCCGCCGTAGCCGATCCCAAAAACGGCGAGCGCCAGATAAAGGCCCGCCAAGCCATCGACAAACACGAGCAACGCGACGCCCACCAGCTGAAACGCCGAGAAGACGAAAAGCGCCACCAACCCGCCGTGGCGATCGGCAAGCGGCCCGAGCCCGAACATGCGCGCCAGGAAGCTGGTCACGAACGCGAGCGCCAACATCTCGGCGCCCCGGGCCGGCGAATGGCCGATGTCGCTCGCGTGCGACACGATGTGCGCGACCGGCACCGCCATGGCGATGCAACAACACATGATGGCGACGCTGATGGTCGCCTGGATCATCACCGGCGAGGAGCGCCCCCTCCCCGGCCGAGCGTGGCGCGGCACCGCGGTCGCGCCGCTCGCCGGCTGGTCCGCGCGCTTTCGATGCCCAGGGGGGAGCTTTTGCATGATCGCGCTCAAGGGCAGCATGATGCAAAGCGCGACGATGCCGTACCCGAGGAAGGTCTCGCGCCAGCCGACCGTTTCGTTGAAATGGCGGAAGATCGGCGGCCACAGAACGCCGGCCAGGCTTTGTCCGCTGGCAACGATGCCGACGGCGGTCCCCCGCCGCGCATCAAACCAGCGGATGACGTTGGCCATCAGCGGCGAAAACAGGGTGCCCTGACCGAAAAGGCCCATCATGACGCCGTAGATGGCGTACAGTTGCCAGGGGCCGGTAAGCTTGCTCGCCAGCACCGCGCCCGTTCCGATCATGATCGCGCCGATCATCGCCGGCTTTCCCATACCGGAACGGTCGAGCCAATGTCCCATGACGATGCCGCCGATGCCGGCGCCGATGAATTGCAGCGCATAAGCCGTGGACGGGACGGTGCGCGGCCAACCGAAATCCTGGGCGATGGGCTTAAGCGCGACGACCAGCAAATAAAGCCCGCCCGAGCCCATTAGCATGAGGCCCACGGACGCTGAGAGCACGACGTAGCGGTAGTTGCGCATCAGCGCTTCGGCCAAACGGCTTGCCATAAACCGGTCTTTAATGCGCCATGCGTTCGCGAGGCAAGAGCGGGGCGCCGCCGGGCCCGCCGATCCGAGAGCACGCTCCGACCGGATCGTGGCCGGTCGGAATCGTCTACGGCGGTCCGCCCACCCGGTAAATCTGCCTTAGGCCGACGACGAGGCGTCGGCGAGCGCACGCAGCAGGTTCTTCCTGGGAATGACCCCGATCAGGGCGCCGCCGGCATCGGCGACGGCGAGCGGCCAAGTGCAGTCGCAAGACAGCGCGAACAGATCTTCGATCACGGTGTCGGGCTTCACGGTGGGGACCTCTTGGACGCCGCCGTTAAGCCGGTCGCCGTTTGCGCGCACCGACGCCTCGATGTCGTTCGCGGTGATGACGCCGCGCAGGCGTTTATCCTCGTCGACGACGTAGGCGTAATCGTGATCGCCGTCACGGCATCGGGCAAGTGCGACCGACGCCTTCTCGTCACCGCTGGCCACCGCGCCGGGCTGGATCATCACCGAGGCCGCGGTCAAGATCCGACCGCGGTTCACGTCCTTGACGAACGCTTCGACGTAGTCGTCGGCGGGATGCAGCAGGATCTCCTCCGGCGTCCCGAACTGGACGACGGCACCGTCCTTGAGAATCGCAATTCGGTCGCCCAACCGGAGCGCCTCGTCGAGGTCGTGGGTGATGAAGACGATGGTCTTGTGGAGTTTGTTCTGGAGCTCGATCAGCAGGTCCTGCATCTCACGGCGAATCAGTGGGTCGAGGGCGCTGAACGGCTCGTCCATCAACAGGATGTCGGCGTCGGTGGCGAGCGCCCGGGCCAGGCCGACGCGCTGTTGCATGCCGCCTGAAAGCTCGCTCGGGTACATGTCCTCGTAACCCGAGAGGCCGACGAGATCGATCCACCGGCGCGCCTTGTCGCGCCGGCTTTGGCGGTCGAGTCCCTGCACCCTTAAACCGTAGCTGGCATTGCTCAGAACCGTACGGTGCGGAAACAGGCCGAAGCGCTGAAAGACCATGCTCGCCTTGTGGCGGCGAAACTCAATTAGCTCGGCCTCCGAAAGACCCATCACGTCGGTCCCGTCGACGATCACTTCGCCGGCCGTGGGATCGATCAGGCGATTGAGGTGGCGGATCAACGTCGACTTGCCCGAGCCCGAAAGACCCATGACGACGAACGTCTCGCCCGCCTCCGCCGAAAGCGTCACGTCGTTCAGCCCCACCGTGTGTCCGGTATCGTTGAGGATGTCGTCCTTGCCCCTTCCTTCGCGGAGCAAGGGCAGCGCGGATTCGGGGCTCGGCCCGAAAACCTTATAGACGTTGCGGATCTCGATCATCATGCTCAGTTGCCCCTCGTCCGGTGGACTTGGCTGCGTTTGCCGTAGCCCTGGCTGATGCGGTCGAAAACGATCGCCAACGCAACGATGGCAATGCCCGCTTCCATTCCCTTACCCACGTCGAGGCGCTGGCGCGCCTTTTCGCGTCGGCTTTGACGATCGAGTCCCTGCACCCTAAGGCCGTAGGTGACGTTGCGCAGAACCGTGCGGTGCGGAAACAGGCCGAAGCGCTGAAACACCATGGACGCTTTGAAC
>JASLLV010000178.1 GCA_030746935.1 Rhodospirillales bacterium
GTTGTCGAGCTGCAAATGGCCATCAAAGACTACCTCGAACAGCACAATGCCAACCCCAAGCCCTTTGTCTGGGCCGCCTCCGCCAGTTCCATCATCGAAAAGGTCAACCGTGGGAAACGAGCGTTGGAATCGCAACACTAGTCGGTTGGTTCTTTCCGAAACCGTGAAACAGAGGTAGTGGGAATATCTAGGTGTTATTTCACCAGTAGAGGAAACTGGACTTGTTATTTCACCAGTTGAAATTACTCCACCGTCACGCTTTTCGCGAGGTTGCGCGGCTGATCGACGTCGCTGCCCCTGAGCACCGCCGTGTGATAGGCCAAGAGCTGGACGGGGATCGCATAGAGGATGGGCGCGACGAAGGGATCGACGGCAGGCAGCGCCACCGTCGCCGCCGCGATCTCGGCCAGCCTGCCGACGCCTTCGCGATCCGAAAAGAAGATCACGCGGCCGCCGCGGGCGGCCACCTCTTGGATGTTGGAGGCGGTCTTCTCGAATAGCGGGTCCGACGGCGCGATCACGATGACCGGCACGCTCTCGTCGACGAGCGCGATGGGACCGTGCTTCATCTCGCCGGCGGCATAGCCTTCGGCGTGGATATACGAGATCTCCTTCAGCTTCAGCGCCCCTTCGAGGGCGATGGCATACGAGGTCCCGCGCCCCAGATAAAGCACGTCGCGGGCGGGGGCGATCACGTGGGAGAGCTCGCGAATCCTCTCGTCGTGGTTCAGCACGTCGGCCGCGCGCGCCGGCACCTCGACCAAGGCGGCGGCGAGCTCGGCCTCGCGCTCGGCGTCGATGGCGCCGCGGGCGCGCGCCGCGACGATGGCGAGGCAGGCGAGAACCGTGAGCTGGGTGGTGAAGGCCTTGGTCGAGGCGACACCGATCTCGGGGCCCGCGAAAGTGCGCAACACCGCGTCCGATTCGCGCGCGATCGTGCTTTCCGGGACGTTGACCACCGCGAGTGTCGGCTGGTTCTGGGCGCGGGCATAGCGGAGCGCGGCCAGGGTGTCCGCCGTCTCACCGGACTGCGAGACGACGACCATCGCGCCCTCGTCAGCCATGTCGGCGCCGCGGTAGCGAAACTCGGACGCAATGTCGACCTCGCACGGGATGCGGGCGATGCCCTCGAGCCAATACTTAGCGACCATCGCTGCGTAGTAGGCGGTGCCGCAGGCGACAAGTGTCAAGCGGGTGACGCGCGCAGGGTCGAACGGCAGTTCCGGCAGGCTGACCGACCGGGTGGCCGGGTTGACGAATGCGCGCAGCGTGTCCCCGATCACCTGGGGCTGCTCGTAGATCTCCTTGAGCATGAAGTGGGGGTGGCCGCCCTTTTCGGCCAGCCCGTCCGAGGGTTCGGTCAGCGTCACCGACCGCCGGATTTCGGCACCTTCGGCGTCGAAGATCGTGGCGTCGCTCTTGGTAATCACGGCCCAATCGCCCTCTTCGAGATAGGTGATGCGCCGGCTTAAGGGCGCAAGCGCCAACGCGTCGGAGCCGAGATACATCTCGCCCTTGCCATGGGCGATTGCGAGCGGGTTTCCGCGCCTTGCCCCGATCAACAGGTCCGTGTGGCCGGCGAAAACCAGGGCTAGCGCGAACGCGCCTTCGAGGCGCTTGAGCGCCGCGAACGTCGCCTCGGGCGGCGCAAGCCCGTCCTCGAGATAGAGCGTCACCAGATGCGCCACCACCTCGGTGTCCGTCTTCGAGGCGAGATTTCGGCCCCGGCCCACCACCTCGGCGCGCAACTCGCGGAAGTTCTCGATGATGCCGTTGTGGACCACCGCGACCCGCTCGGTCGCGTGCGGATGGGCGTTGGTCTCGTTGGGAACGCCATGGGTCGCCCAGCGGGTGTGCCCGACGCCGATGATCCCGGCGAGCGGCTCGCGCTCCAGAAGTGATTCCAAGTTGCCGAGCTTGCCCTCGGCGCGGCGGGTCTCGATGGCGCCGTTGCGCAAGGTGGCGATTCCGGCCGAATCATAGCCCCGGTACTCGAGCCGCTTCAGCCCTTCGAGCAGGCGGCCCGCGACCTCGTCACGGCCGACGATTCCGATGATTCCGCACATGCTTGCTCAGCCTTTTGGTTTCGGCCCGGCCGCGCGCTGGCGCCGGGCACGCTTGCGCCGGGTCCAGCCCTCAATCTCTTTTAGCTCGGCGCGCGTCAGCGCCAGCGCCCCCGCCGGCACGTCCTTGCTGATCGCGCTGCCGGCGCCGACGTACGCACCCTCGCCCACCGAGACGGGCGCCACCAGGACCGCGTTCGAGCCGATGAAGGCGCCGGCGCCGATCTCGGTGTGGTGCTTGGCGAATCCATCGTAGTTGCAGGTGATCACGCCCGCGCCGACGTTGGCGCCCGGGCCGATGCGCGCGTCGCCGACGTAGGCGAGGTGATTGGCCTTGGCGCCATCTGCGACGATGGCGTTCTTGATCTCGACGAAGTTGCCGACGTGCGCGCCGGCGCCGATCACGGCCCCGGGGCGGAGCCGGGCAAAGGGACCGACGCGGGCACGCGCTGCAACGCGCGCGCCTTCGATGTGGCAGAACGCGCGGATCTCGGCGCCGGCACCAACCGTCACACCGGGGCCGAAGACAACGTTCGGGCCTACCGTAACGTCACGCCCGAGGCGCGTGTCGAAGCTCAGGTGAACCGTCTCGGGCGCAATCAGCGTCGCGCCGCGCGCTTGCGCCCGGGCGCGCAAGCGCGCTTGCATCGCGGCCTCGGCGCGCGCGAGGTCGGCCCGCGAATCGACGCCGATGGCCTCGCTCGCGTCGCCCTGAACGAAGGCGCAGGCGTGGCCCGCGCGCCTCGCCGCCACAACGACGTCGGTCAGGTAGTACTCGCCTTTGGCGTTGTTGTTGCCGATACCGCGGAGTAGCCGGAACAAGCGCCGGCCGTCGGCGGCGAACGCGCCGGCGTTGCAAAGCCGGATCGCGCGCTGGGCGCTGCTTGCTTCGCGGGCCTCAACGATGGCATCCAGCATGCCGCCCGCGCCGACGACGAGGCGGCCATAGCTTCCCGGATCGTCGGCATGAAAGCCGAGCACCACGCAAGCCGGATCACCAGCCGCCCGGCGCCGGCGGATGAGCTTCCGCAAGCTCGCCGGCGAGATCAGCGGATCCGCACCGTACACCACCACGACGTCGCCGGTGAAACCGCGAAGCGCGCGCTCAGCCGCCATCACCGCGTGGCCGGTGCCAAGGGGGCGCTTCTGGACCACGCAAGCGTGCGGTGCGACCGCCTGCGCAACGGCCTCCATCCCGGGTCCGACGACGACGACGATACGTTCGGGCGCGAGCGCCGTCAGCGTCTCCATGACATAGGCGATCATGGGGCGGCCGGCGATCGGATGCAGAACCTTGGGGACGTCGGAGCGCATGCGCGTGCCCGCCCCCGCGGCGAGGACGATGACGGCGGTCTGTCGGCGGGCCATGCTAGAGCACTATCCGACCAGATTTAACCATTTGACCGGAGTCATTTTGCGCCGTGGTTAGGCGCGCTTCGCATGGCGATGTGGGACATCGGCAAAGATGCGCAACGACGCCACGGCACAAAATGACCCGGCCATCGGTGGGGCAAATCGCCATCCCGGGTTCGTTGCGACGCTCGCCCGATGGCCCCGCATCGCGCTTCACGCCGCGCCTCCCCGAACAAGCCGATTTGCCACCATCAAATTGATCAATCTGGTCGGATA
>JASLLV010000179.1 GCA_030746935.1 Rhodospirillales bacterium
GAAGCCATCGTCCCGATGGACCAAAGACCGGTCATGCACTAACATTCACACTGGACCACTCAAAGGGGGCCAACCATCAGTACAATCCAAGCCATCCTCCGCGGTGGCGCGACGGTGGGGCCATCGGATTCGAAAAATCTGGTGAATGCGTTGGGAATGGCGGCCAAGAAGGCGCTGTGAAAGGGCGCGGGACTATTCGCGCCCGTAGACATCTTCGAAGCGGACGATGTCGTCCTCGCCGAGATAGCTTCCCGATTGCACCTCGATGATGCGCAGCGGCCCGTCGCCGACGTTCTCGAGCCGGTGTTTCGTCTCGGGCGGGATGTAGGCGGACTGATTCGCGCTCAGTACCATGGTCTCGGCGCCGACGGTCACCCGCCCGGTCCCCTCGACGATCACCCAATGCTCGGCCCGGTGCTTGTGGAGCTGTAGGCTCAGCGCGCCTTGCGGATCGACGGTAATGTGCTTCACCTGAAAGCCGTCGCCGGCGTCAATGACCCGGTAGCTCCCCCAGGGGCGACGGACGAGCGCATGGGCGGCATGCTCGGGGCGGTTCGCCTTCTTCAGCACCTCGACGAGGGCCTTGACGTCCTGGGACTTCTCGACGGTGGTGACGAGCACCGCGTCGGCGGTGGCCACCACCACCGCGTCCTCGATCCCCACCGCCGCGACCAGCGGTCCGTCGCCCCGAATGTACGAGTTGCGGACGCTCTTCGCGATCACGTCGCCGGCGATCAAATTGCCGTCGCGATCCTTCTTGCCCAGCTGCCACAGTGCCGCGAACGATCCGACATCGCTCCAACCCATCTCCACGGGCACGACGGCGGCTTTTTTTGTGCGCTCCATGACGGCGTGGTCGATCGAGATGGATTTGCACTTCGCAAACGCGTCGCCGTCGAGAACCAAGCATTCGCCGTCGTCGCGGGCGCCGCGGATCGCCTGGTCCGTGACCCGTTGATCCGCTTGTGCGAGCTCGGCGATAAAGCTCTCGGCCGAGAACAGGAAGATACCGCTGTTCCAGTGGAAGCCGCCTTGGGCGAGCCAGCTTTCGGCGGTCGCGCGGTCCGGCTTTTCGACGAACCGTTTGACTCGGTAACAACCTTTGGCATCCGGCCACGCAGCGCCCGTCTCGATGTATCCGTAACCGGTCTCCGGCCAAGCGGGCGTTATCCCGAAGGTAACCAGCGCGCCGGCGAGCGCCGCCGGAACCGCCGTCTCCACCGCCCGGCGGAAGGCCGCGACATCGTCGATCACGTGGTCGGACGGCATCACCAGCATCAAAGCGTTGCCGCTGTTCGCGCGCAGGTATCGCGCCGCCACGGCCGCCGCGGGCGCCGTGTTGCGGGCCATTGGCTCGAGCACGATCTTCGCAGGGTGAATCCCGACCGCGCCCATCTGCTCGGTGACGAGGAAGCGGTGTTCGGCGTTGGTCACGATCAGGGGCGCCGTGAACGGGGAGCCCAGAACCCGGACCGCGGTCTCCTGGAGCATGCTGCATTGGGTGTGCAGTGCGAGCAGCGCTTTGGGAAATAACTCGCGCGAAAGGGGCCAGAGCCTGACGCCAGCACCGCCCGAGAGGATCACGGGGTGAATTGGCGAAGCCGGCGGATCGTGTTCGTTCGTGGTCACGTCCCGCCTTTGCTAGCGCAATTTCGTGGCAACGCCAATGGGCGAACGCCCGTCCCAAGGGGCCCGGGACATCGCTTGACCCCGATCAATGACACATTCCATGTTGGAGCCCACCGTATGGTTGGTGCGACAGCCGACGGCGCGCGGGCGTGATTCAAGGAGGCGATGTGGTGCCATTCAAAGACATTCTGGTTCACATGGACGACGGTGCGGCATGCGCGGCCCGGCTTGAGGCGGCGATCGGCGTGGCGATGGATCATGACGCTCATCTCATCGGCGCCTATGTCATTCCGCCGATTGAAATTCCCGCGTACATCGAGATCCACGTGCCTGAGGACGTCATTCGCCAACAAGCGCGCGCCCACGAAGAGGCGGCGGTGCGCGCTGAGAAGCGGTTCAAGGAAACCACCGAGAAGGCGGGCATTTCGCTCGAATGGCGCCTGATCCACGGTAGCAAGGTGGAATCATTGGGCCTGCACGCGCGCTACGCGGACGTCGCCGTGGTCGGGCAGCGATCTCCGGACGAAAACGGCGGCGACATGCCCAACCGGTTCCTGCTGTCCGTGGGGCGACCGGTCCTCGTGGTCCCGTATGCGGGAACTTATCCCAAAATCGGCGAGCGGATCATGGTCGCCTGGGATGCGAGCCGGCTGGTCTCGCGCGCCATCGGCGACGCCATGCCGCTCTTGGATCGGGCTAATAAGGTCCACGTCATGGCCATTGATCCCCACGGTGGGCGCGAGGGCCACGGCGATGTTCCCGGCGCCGACATGTGCCTGCACCTCGCGCGCCACGGCATCACGGCCGAAGCCCAGCATGCCTTTTCCGGGGACATCGACCCCGCCGACATGTTGCTCTCAAGGATCGCCGACGAATCAGTCGATCTTTTGGTGATGGGGGCATACGGCCACGCGCGATGGCGCGAGATTGTACTCGGCGGTTTCACCCGTCACGTGCTTCAGCACATGACCGTACCCGTTCTGGTGTCCCATTGAGTGGCGCCGGACGCCGATTCTCGTACCCGCCCGTCAGCCGATGATCGTCGTATTCGGCTCGCTGATCGCCGATCTCGTCTTTCCGGTGGAATCGCTTCCCCGGCCCGGCGAGACCGTTGCCGCGCCGCGGGTCCTGGTGGTGCCGGGCGGCAAGGGTGCTAATCAAGCGGTCGCGGCGGCGCGGACGGGGAGCCAGGTGCGCATGGTCGGCAGCGTCGGCGACGACGCATTTGGAAACCTTCTCATGGACGGGCTCGTCGCGGCCGGCGTCGATATCGATCTGATCGCCCAGGTCGCATCGCCGACCGGCTGCGCCGCCGTCTGCGTCGACGCCGATGGCCAAAACCAGATCGTCATCGCGCTTGGCGCGAACGCGGAGACGCGCGCCGATCAGACCGCCGACGCGGTGCTGGGCGAAAACACGACCCTGGTCGTCCAGATGGAGATCACGCGCGAAGAGAACTGGAAGCTGGCCCGGCGTGCACGCGCGAATGGCGCGCGCGTACTGCTCAACGCCGCGCCTGGGGGGCCGGTACCGGAAGAGACGCTCCGGGCCGTGAACACGATTCTCGTGAACGAGATCGAGGCGGTCATGCTTTGCAACGCGGTCGGGCTGGACGCCGACGATCCGGTGGCTGCGGGCCGCGCGTTGCAGCGCCAGTTCGGCACCGAATGTGTAGTCACGTTGGGCGCCGCCGGCGCGGTCGCCTTCCTCGACGAGGCGGCCTGGCGCTTCGCAGCGCTTCCGGTGGTGGCGGTGGACGCGACCGCCGCCGGGGACGCCTTCGTCGGGGTCTTCGCCTCCAGCCTCGATGCCGGGACCGAGGTCATCGAGGCGTTGCGGCGCGCGAGCGTCGCGGGCGGACTCGCCTGTACGGCCACCGGCGCCCAGCCCAGCCTGCCCACGGGTGCCGAGATCGCGGCGCGCCTCGCCGAATTGCCCGATCCGAGCCGGCTCTGACGGTCAGCGCCTCTCGTCTCTAGTGTTCCGCTCGAAACAAAGGATTCCCAACAGGCGGATTTGATGCGAATCTGGCGGTATGGGCAAGAAAGTGAG
>JASLLV010000017.1 GCA_030746935.1 Rhodospirillales bacterium
TGTGATGTCCTCCTTGAACAGGATCATCATCATCGGCAAAAATGCTGAACAGAAAATTAATGGGTCCTGACCCTAGTATCCGAGATCGCTCATCCGATAGACGAACGGCAGCGGATGGGAGAAGTTCGCGAAGAAACACGACAAGCAGGTGTCCAACGGATCACGGACGCAATGGATGACGCGCCCCCCCGGGGCAATCATAGCGGCCAGTCCGAGGCGGAGGAAATTGGCCCACATCTTGTCGACCACGCGCGCGGATCCGTGGCCTCCGCGCACGTTCAGCACTCGGACATAGTTGTCGCCCAACCGTTTGGCCGTGATTTTCGTGAGCTTCGCAAGACAGTCCGGATAGGAACTTCGCGAGCCCACGACCGCCGGCAGGTTTCGCGCGAGATTTTGGAGAAACTCCGATTCGCCAACCCCCGCGGCGCTCGGGTGCGACGCAACGATCTGCTCGACAAGCGTGGTACCGGAACGCGGCATGCCCACCACAAGAACCGGGATTTCCGAAGTGCTCCCCCGATCCTTGAACTTCGAAAAGAAGGTCGGCGTGAATAGCTCGATCAAGCGATCCACGTGCCGAGCGTGTTCGCGACGATCGTATCGGACCCCACGGGCCTGTTCGATTTCCGCCCTGAGGGCGTTGGCGGTCTCCAAGTGCCGGAAGGCCTTGGCGTAGTCATGCCTTCTGTCTCTTGCCTTCGCCACGGCGAATAGAAGGAACATCCGACCTTCGGGCGTCGTCGTCGCCGATTGCGCAAGCTGTTCGCGGCGTTCGAGCTCGCCGTCGCTGATATCGAAGCCGCCCGTCCGTGTCAGGTAAAACGCCAATCGGCCGTCGTTTGGCCACCGCGAAAAGGCCTCGGCGAGGACGCGTTGCGCATCCTGCGTTTTTCCGACCACCTCAAGCGCCGCGCCGAACATTGCGGCGGCTTCCGCGCTGTCAGCGTAAAGCTCCGCCGCGCGCCGGAATGTCTCTACGGCCTGCTCCCCATCTCCTAGCGAAAGGCACGCGGGACCGATCGCCGCGAATTGCGCGAGCGATTCGGGCTGCAATAGGGAAAATCCGAAGCTTTGACAAGAGGCCGACTTCGCGTGCGGGCGCCCCTCGATCGCCTGGAACACCACTGGCCGCCCGGTAACCGCACCAAGAATCATTTCTCATGATCCGTCGTGGCTCCCGCGGCGGCGCCTGTGGTAGCTTTAGCCAAACGGTTTATTCAATGTCGAAGAACCGATCTGCGGCCTGGGTCCGCGTGGCAGTTACATCAGCGATCGCAGGGAGCGAACGTGACCGCATCACCCGAAGCCCCCGACGAGAGATCCGTGCAGGGTGCGGGCGTCCGGGAGCGCAAGCGTCGCGGCTTGCTGCTTTGCGATCTGATGGTCGTCCATCGCGAGGCGTTATCCCCCGACGTCTGCCGCGTCATGATCGAGCGTTTCGAAAGCGATGCGCGCCGTCACGCGAGCGCGACCTAAGGACGGCGTCGATGTTTCGGTCCGCTCGGGCACCCAGCTCGAGATGGCGAGCCTTCCGGAGTGGGCCGATCTCAAAACGTTGGTCACCGAGATTTCGACCGAGCGCCTGCACGATTATGCGCGCCGCTTCGAAGCCATCGAGTTCATTCTCAAATACGAAAACGTCGTCTTCTCCTCGCCCATCATCGAACGGGTCGATCCGGGCCAGGGCTACGACTGGCACATCGATTCGGGGCCGTCGCGAACCGAAGGGCGGTTCCTTTCGGTGTTCGCATACTTGAACGATGTGGATGCGGGGGGGACGACGGACCTTCCCATGCAAGGAGCCTCGTTCCAGCCCCGCCAGGGAACGATGCTTTTGTTTCCGCCGTTCTGGATGTGTCCCCACCGGGGCGTCCCGCCCCGTTCGACCAAGTACGTGCTGACCGCGTACTTCATCATCGATTCGGCGGCCTGAATCATCGTTTTTGCGAACCGATCCGTGCGCCGGCGCCCCTTCGATCGGCTCCCCCCGATCGGCTCCATTGTGACAATTTGCGAAACTGGAAGAAGAAAGACCCCTGATTTTAGAGACTTAAGATTGTTGCTAATTTATCACTGTCTCGGAAAAATGTGACATCCGTCACACATTGGCGGTTGCCAACACGGGAATCCGGGTGTTTATTCCTTGCCAAGCTCAGATACACGTGGGGCTGGATAGTTCGAGCAAAGGGCCCGTGGCGGCCCGCCAAACGAGGGGATGAGGATGATGAGGAATTCACTTTTGGCTACCACGGCGATCGTCGGGGCCTCCATGTTGGGCGTCGCCGCGGCCGAAGCATCGGATCCGCCGGAACTGAGGCTTGATGGGTTCCTGCGGTTCGAGGCGAAGTTTATCGACCAGGACGTCACGGTCGGTCGCGCACGTGCGATTCACTTCGAATCGGACGATGCGGGATTCAATATGAACGCAGACGCCACCGCGGACAACGGTCTCAAGTACGGCCTCAAGATCGAGATCGACACCGACGCGGCCCAGGCGGGCGTCGACGAGTTGCGCATCCGGTTCTCCGGCGACTGGGGCATCCTGGACCTCGGTGACGACGACGGCGCCGAAGACTCCATGGCATACGGCGGCGAGAACATGATGACCGCCGGTGGGGGCTACGACGGCGGCGCCGCGAGCGCCTTCAACAACCTCGGCGTCCGGGGGTTTGGGCCGAACCTCGGCGAGGGCGGCGGCGACTCCGGGGACGCGTCGAAGATCACATACTACACGCCGCGCGTTTCCGGCGTCCAGTTGGGCGTCAGCTACACGCCGGACACGGGCAACAACCTTGCCAGCAACATTTCGGCGAGCGACACCCAAGACTTGGTTCACCATGTCGGGGTAGGCCTCAACTACGTAGAGAAGTTCGGCGACGTGGATTTCCGACTCCACGGAATCACCGGATTTGGCCAGGTCGATGATGACCTCAATGACACCATCGAGGATGGGCATGGCTACATGGTCGGCTTGGGCCTCGGCTGGATGGGCTGGAAACTGGGCCTCGGCTATGGCGACGGCGGCGATGGCCTGCAAACCAAAGCGGGCAATCAGACCAACCCCGAGTGGATCTCCACCGGCCTCGGCTATACGACCGGCCCGTACACCTTCGGCGCCGGCTACCTCCATAGCAGCGCGAGACGCGCCAACGAACTCCTCGACACTACCAACTTCTGGGCGGTCATGGCCCAGTACACCGTGGCGCCGGGCCTCATCGCGTACGCCGAGGTGGACTACATCGACGTCAACAGTGCGGCTTCCACTATAACCTCTACCGATGGATTGGGGACGATACAGGACGACAATGACGCCGTCGTGTTCCAGGTCGGCACGAGGGTGACCTTCTAGCGCGAGAGATTTCGCGTTCTCGGAAAAGGGGCGGCCCTAGGCCGCCCCTTTTCACATGCGCGTCTTCGCAACCCCTGGAATTGGGCTGCCCCAATCGCCTATACTTGATGCCATGAAGAACGCGATATTCGGAATCGTGGCCACGCTTGTTGCGGCGAGCGTGGTCGGCGGGTGCGATTCTCTCAAGAATCTCAAGGGCGAGGTCGATCCCGACGAGGTTAGGACGATGGAGGACGTCCGCCACGAAAGCTCGGGCAAGCTCTTCGGCGAGGACGCCTTCACCTACGGCGGCCCGCCGAAGTCGAGAGAGGACCCCGGCGGCGGCGGGATCGGCGTCAACAGTTTCCTGTGGCGGGCCTCGCTCGACACCATCTCGTTCATGCCCGTAAACTCGGCCGATCCCTTCGGCGGCGTCATCATCACGGATTGGCATTCGCCCCCGCAGGCACCGAGCGAACGCTTCAAGATGAACGTCTACATCATGGGCCGCGCACTTCGCGCCGACGGCGTGCGCGTCGCCGTCTTCCGTCAAGTGCGCGAAGGCCAAGCGTCGTGGCGCGATGCCGCGGTCGCGGAAAACGCCAGCCACGGCATCGAGGACGCGATCTTGATGAAAGCCCGACAGCTCAGGAATCAGTCCCTCCAGTGAGCGTCGAGACCGAGCCCGGCGCGGAACGTATCCGGCCCGCCCGGGGCCTGCACGAGCGATGACCGTGGCGGACATCGTTCGGGACGGCGACGAGCCTTCCCACCTGATCCGCCTCGAGTTCGCGCCGTCGGCCGCCGAGAGGAATCGCCAGCCTTTCGACTTGCCATGAATCGCAAACCCACGGCCCCGATTCCGAAAGTCTCTCGCGCAAGTCCCCGACCGGCGTTGCTCGAGCCCGGCGACCGGGTCGCCGACTTCATGGTTCCCGACCAGGACCGAGAGGTGAATCCGATCTACGACCTGGTCAAGGGCGGGCCGATCGTAATTCACCTTTACCCCGACAACGCGCGCCCCGATCACGTTCGCGAGCGCGACGCCTTCATCGCCGGCTTCGAAAGCCTGAAGAAGGTGGGCGTCCAGCTGTTCATGCTGAACCGGGACGAGCTCGCGACGAATAAGGCCCTCGCGGCCAACGGTTCGTGGCCGTTTCCCGTATTCACCGATCCGGCCGGCCGGGTCCACGCGCAACTGGGGGTATCGCCGGTCGCGCCCGGTGGGCGCCCGAACCCCGAGGGCGCCCTCGTCACCTACGTGTTGGACGCGAATATGCGGGTAATCGCGGTCTTTCAGGGGCGGTGCGACCGGTCGCACGCGAACGAGGCGCTTGCCTTCCTCGAGGGGCTAGCGACTCCATCTGAGCCGACGATCGTTTCGGGTGCGGCTCCGGTTCTCCTCATTCCCCGGGTAATCGACGAGACCGTCTGCCGGCGCCTTATCGAGACATGGGAGACGAAGGGAAACCGCGAATCTGGCACCATATCGACGGACGGCCGCGGCGGCGAAAGCATGGCGATCCGCCACCAGACGAAGCGACGCCGCGATCACCCCGTCACCGATTCCGCCCTAATTCGCGAGCTCGACGGCGTAGTCCTAAAACGGATCGCGCCCGAGGTACGACGCGCGTTCGATTCGGACATCGCCGGCGTCGAGGATTTCAAGATCGCGTGTTACGATTCGCACCCGGGCGGCTATTTCCGCCCCCAACGGGACAATTTGATCCCGAACCGGGCGCAACGGCGATTCGCAGTCACGCTCAATCTGAACGACGGCTACGAGGGTGGTTTCTTGCGATTCGCCGAGTATGGACCGCACCTTTACCGGCCCGAACCCGGCGCGGCTTGCGTATTCAACTGCTCGCTCCTTCACGAGGCGACCGACGTGACGGAAGGCCGGCGGTTCGTCCTCTTGTTCTTCCTGATCGATCGCAATCCCGCCCGATGGAGGCGAGAAAAGGCTGCATGGTTCACCGAAAGCGCGAACGCAATCGAAGCCGGCCTGCGCGAAGCACAAGCTCGAACTGCCACCGGCACCTGAATTCCGCCGTCGGCTAACCGCGGCTCATGAGATGACGACGTTACCGTTCTGCACCCGGATGGTACGCGAACTATCGAACGGTGAAATGCTGGGTTTACCTCCGACGCACGTGACCGGCTGGCGCTCGTAGCGAGGCGGGACGTCGAAGGCGCGATCGAAGAAAAGCGACGTCACCTGGGCATCTCGGTGGGTCGGCTTGAAGCCCGCCATATCCACTTGGAGGAAATCTGCCTCGCGCAAGATCCGGCAGGTTGCCGGATAGAAATCGGCGTTGTCGACGATGACCAGCCCGGCTGGAGCGAAGAACTGGCGAATTCGGCGGGCGCAATCGTAGTAATGGAGCCCGTCGAGCACCACCACGTCGAAGCGTTCGCCGGAAGGAACGACGCCGACGTAATCCTCTCCGGTTGCCACATGGGGCCGCATGGCGAAGATGCAGGTAACATTGGGAAGGCTGAATTCGCGCAAGCGGGCGACCCAGTCGTCGTCGTGCTCTACGGCCCAAATCTCACGCGCACGGTGCGCCCACCACAATGTGGATTGGCCCGAACCGAACTCGAGAACGCGGCGCTCGCGCCAGTCCAGCTGGCCAAGAAATTCGATTGTGGGGTAGGTATACATGGGAAGCGGCGCGCCCGACCGGTCGACCGCCAAGCCCTCGCGAGCCGACCGGTCGAAACCGTGATCATCCAATATGCCAAGCATGGCGGTTTTCGCGCGCCTAACGCTGGCCTCGAGGCTGCTCTTGCGCTTCATGACGCCATTACTCGTAACAAAACCCACGGACGGCGGCAGCGAAAGAGATGCGGGCCGCCGCGCACACGATCGCTGAGACGTCGTCGTGTCGGGTAACCCATGAACCATGATAGCACGGTTGCGAAAGCCGCGGCATAAGGGTATACGGCGTTGAATTCCTTGGCTCTCGCCGGGCCGGTTGGCGCGAGCCTCGGGTCCGGGGAGCGGCCGTGATGCGCCTGGGTTTTGCTGATCCGATCGCGCCCGTGGGCGCCGGCGGGGTGGACGCCGACAAACTCGGTGAACAGCCGATTCACGTGCGCGGCACGACCGAGAACAATGCGGACGTCATGTGGTGCAAGAATCTCTCGGGTCTGATAAGCGAGGGCGGCAGCCGCTCGCCCAGCTCGCTGCGCCGGTTTCTCGAAAACCATCCCGTGGCGGCCGCCGAACACGGCTTTCGGGGCGTTTTCCGCGACGGGCGCGATGAGTGACCGGGACCAAGAACGCTCTTCCATGGAGCGTTACAACGTCAAGGAAACCGAGGCCAAGTGGCAGAACGCGTGGGACGCGGCGCGAACGTTTGCCGTTGGCGAGGATCCGGTCCGACCCAAGTACTACGTGCTCGAGATGTTTCCCTATCCTTCGGGGCGCATCCACATGGGGCATGTCCGCAACTACACGCTTGGCGACGTACTCGCGCGCTACAAGCGGGCGCGCGGTTTCAACGTGCTTCACCCCATGGGCTGGGACGCCTTCGGGCTGCCGGCGGAAAACGCGGCAATCGAGGCCAAGGTGCCGCCAGCGCGCTGGACGCGCGAGAACGTCGCCACCATGCGCACCCAGCTCAAGGCTATGGGGCTGTCGTACGACTGGGATCGTGAAATCTCGACTTGCGAGCCCGACTACTACCACCACGAGCAGAAGATGTTTCTCGATTTCCTCGCCAACGACCTCGTCTATCGCAAGGAATCGTGGGTCAACTGGGACCCGATCGAGGAGACGGTGCTCGCCAACGAACAGGTGATCGACGGCAAAGGCTGGCGATCGGGCGCGGCGGTCGAGAAACGCAAGCTGTCACAGTGGTTTTTGCGGATTACCGCGTTCGCCGACGATCTGCTGGCGGCACTCGACGGACTCGAGCGCTGGCCCGAGCGCGTGCGCCTGATGCAGGAAAACTGGATCGGCCGGTCTGAAGGGGCGCTAATGACGTTCGCTCTCGCCGGCCGCGACGATGGGCTCGAGGTCTACACGACCCGTCACGACACCATCTTCGGGGCCAGCTTCATGGCCATCGCCCCCAACCATCCATTGGCGATGGAAGTGGCGGAATCGAACGCCGCGCTCGCCGCCTTTATCGCCGATTGCAACCGCCTGGGCACCACCGAGGCCGCGATCGAAACGGCGGAGAAAAAAGGTTACGATACCGGAATAAAAGCCCTGCATCCGTTCGTTGAGGGAAGCGAACTCCCTGTTTTCGTTGCCAATTTCGTTCTCATGGAATATGGAACGGGCGCCATCTTCGGGTGCCCGGCGCACGACCAGCGCGACCTCGATTTCGCCCGCAAGTACGGGCTCGACGTTACGCCGGTGGTCGCGCCCGAAGGCTGCGAACCCGCCTCGTTCGCGGTCACCGACGAGGCCTACTTGGGAGACGGGCGCCTGATCAACTCGGACTTCCTCGACGGACTTTCGATCGAGGAAGCGAAAGAGGACATCGCCACCCGCCTCGAAGCGGTATCTCGCGGCAAGCGCAGCGTGAACTTCCGGCTTCGCGATTGGGGCGTGTCGCGCCAGCGCTACTGGGGCTGCCCGATCCCGGTCGTGCACTGCGACAAATGCGGAGTGGTACCGGTTTCCGAACGGGATTTGCCGATCCTGCTGCCCGACGACGTCTCTTTCGACGCACCCGGAAACCCCCTCGACCACCACCCGAGTTGGAAGCACGTGAGCTGTCCTCGATGCGGGGCCGACGCGGCACGCGAGACCGACACCTTCGACACCTTCTTCGAATCGTCTTGGTATTTCGCTCGGTTTTGCTCGCCGCGTGCGGAGACGGCGTTCGCGCGTCCGGCGGTGGATTATTGGCTACCGGTCGATCAATACATCGGCGGAATCGAGCACGCGGTGCTGCACCTCCTCTATTCCCGATTCTTTACCCGCGCCCTCAGACAATGCGGATACCTCGGGATCGACGAACCTTTCGCAGGCCTGTTGACCCAGGGCATGATCTGTCACGAGACCTATCGCGACGGCGATGGCAAATGGCTCTATCCCGAAGAGGTTCGCAGAACCGAAAACGGCGCCACGCGCATCAGCGACGGTTCGGCAGCCATCGTCGGGCGTTCGGAAAGCATGAGCAAATCGAAGAAGAACGTCGTCGATCCCGAATCAATCATCGACGCCTACGGCGCCGATACGGCGCGCTTGTTCATGCTGTCCGACAGCCCGCCGGAGCGCGACATCGAGTGGACAAGCACCGGGATCGACGGCGCTTGGCGCTACGTCAACCGTTTGTGGCGGACGGTGAACGAACGCCTGACCTCGATGGTGGCGGTGGGCGAACCGGCCCCCAGCGCGTTGTCGCCCGCGAGCGAGAGAGTCCACCGGTCCATCCACAAGGCGGTCGCGGCCGTAACCGACGACCTCGATCGCTTTCACTTCAACCGGGCGGTGGCACGCATCCGTGAATTGACGAACATTCTCGACGACCTCGACGGCGAATCGGCGGGCACAGCCTGGGTGCTGCGGCGCGGCTACGAGGTTGCGATTCAGTTGTTCGCGCCCATGATCCCGCATCTGGCCGAGGCGCTGTGGCACCGGCTCGGCCACCGGGCCATGCTCGCGGACACGCCGTGGCCCGAGTACGAGCCCGCGATGCTCGAAGAAAGCAGCGTGACCGTCGCCGTCCAGGTGAACGGCAAGTTGCGCGGAACCCTCGAACTTCCCGTCGACAGCGATCGCGACACGACGGAAAACCTTGCGCTCGCGCTTCCCTCCGTCAGCCGAATCGTCGGCGAACGGGCGGTTCGCAAGGTCATCGTCGTGCCCAATCGGATCGTCAATGTTGTGGTCTAGGGCACTTGTGTTCGCGGCCTGCGCCCTCGCGCTTGGGGCCTGCGGGTTTCGTCCCATTTACGGCGACGGCGATCGTGTGGGTGCCGCGTACGGGGAACTCTCTGCGGTTCGCATCGAACCCATCGAGGACCGGGTTGGTCAACAGCTTCACAACCACTTGCTGGATCTCCTCAATCCGACCGGGAGGCCGACGGAGCCCACCTATGCGCTCTTCGTCGATCTTGTCGGCGGGACCGTGGGGCTGGCGGTGGCCAAGAACGAGCTGGCGACGCGCGCAAACTTCCGGCTGACCGCCAGATACCGCCTGCTCCCGGCCAATGGTGACGTGACGCTGCTGAGCGGCTCGAACGTGGTGGTCAGCAGCTACAACATCCTGTCGAGCGCGTTCAGCACGCTCATCGCCGAGAACGACGCCAAGGCCCGCGCGGCCGAGGAAATGGCGTTCGGAATCCGCAACCGGCTTGCCGCCTACTTCGCGACGATATCGGCGCCGCAAGGGGTGCCGGCGCAATGAAGGCCTCGGCCGCCGAGCTCGAGCGGTTGCTCCGCGATCCCAATTTCGGGTTTGCACTGTTCTACGGTCCCGACCACGGGTTGGTCCGCGAACGTGCCGACGCACTCGCGGCCCGCATCGCCGAAGACGCCAGCGATCCGTTCCGCACCGTGGCCCTTAGCGGTGCTGCACTGAAACGCGATCCAGCCCGACTTGGCGACGAGGCGGCGGCACTGTCGTTCACCGGCGGCCGACGCGTGGTTCGCGTCGAAAATGCCGACGACGACGTCGCGCGACTTCTCGAACCCTTGATCGCTGAGGCAGATTCGCGGCCGCCCGAAGCCGCCGCCTTCGTTGTCGTCGAGGCCCGCGAGTTGCGGCCGCGATCGGAACTGCGGCGCCTGTTCGAGGGTGCAAAGACCGCGGCCGCCGTCGGCTGCTACGCGGACGACCCCACCACGCTAGAGCCCATGATCGCCGAGATCCTAGCTCGCGACGGGCTTACGGCAAGCACCGACGCGATGGAATATCTGGTCCAGAATTTGGGATCGGGCCGCCAAGTCTCAAGAAGGGAGATCGAGAAGCTCGGCCTTTTCATGGGCGCACCGGGAACGGTCGATCTGAAGGACGCCGAGGCCTGTGTCGGCGACAGCGCCGCGATCTCGATGGACGAACTCGCCCACGCCGTCTCCGCGGGCGATCATGCTGGCCTCGAGGCCTCTCTCGTCCGCGCCCATCTCGCCGGAAGCGACGCGGTGCGCATCCTTCGCGCGGTCTCGGCCCATTTCCTGCGCCTTCACCGGGCGGTCGGACTGGCCGAGAAGGGCCGCAGCCCGGAGCAGGCCATGAAGGCCCTGCGCCCGCCGGTGTTTTTCAAATTTGCGGCGCGGTTTCGCACCGCGATGGGGCGCTGGCAGCGCGAACGCCTGGCCCGGGCCCTGGTTGAACTCGCCGAAGCCGAACTCGCGTGCAAAACCACCGGTGCTCCGGCCGATCTCTTGTGCTCGCGGGCGTTAATGAGGATCGCCCACGCGGCTTAGGCGATTCCGCGCCGCCGTCCCGGGACTCGGTACGAGTGGCGCTGGCGATTTATCCGCTTAGCCGGCTCCAACCCGCACGCCGGCCCGGACGCTCACGAATTGACTTGCTTGGGACGGACCGGAGGGACCACGGGCCGGTGCAATACCGCTCGCGTGCGTAAGACGCTAGAAGTTGCCGTCGGGGTCCGCGGTACCGGCCTCGGCGGGACCGGGACCTGGCGCGGTGGTCGCTTCGTCGTTGGCGTGGCCGAAATCGTCGGCGGTCGTCAATGCCTCGCCGTGCGCACCTTCGCTGAGACGATGAAGGATGTCGTCGAGCTGCTCAAGCGAGGCGTAGTTAAGGGTAAGCGTCCCACCGATGCCCGAGAACTTGATCCTGACCTTGAGGCCGAGAAGGTTGGAAAGATCGCGCTCGAGCGCCACCGTATCGGCGTCGCGCGCGTCGGGCCGGCGAGACTTGCCTGTGCGCCCCTGGCCGTCGCGGACCAGGGCCTCGGTCTGGCGCACGTTGAGGCCGCGATTCACCACCTTGCGGGCGAGCCCGACGGGGTCTGCGGCATTGAGCAGAGCCCGGGCGTGCCCGGCGCTAAGCGCGCGGGCGTCGAGAAGTGTCTTGACCGGATCGGGCAGGCTGAGCAGTCGGATCATGTTGGCAACATGGCTGCGGCTCTTGCCAAGCACGCGGCCAAGGTCTTCTTGGGTGTGCGAAAAATCCTCTATCAGGCGGCGATAGCCCTCGGCCTCCTCAAGGGCCGAGAGATCCTGACGCTGCAGGTTCTCCACCAGGGCGATCTCGAGCGATTCTCGATCCGAGAGGTCCTTGACCACGACCGGAACCGCGTGGACCTGCGCCACCTGGGCCGCCCGCCAGCGCCTTTCGCCGGCGATGATCTCGAACGCGTTCTCCTCGCCGGGCAGGTGCCGGACGAGGATTGGCTGCAACACGCCCTTTTCGCGTATCGACTGGGCCAGGTTCGCGATTTCGTCGTCGTCGAAGGATCGTCTCGGCTGATGCCGGCCCGGACGCAGTAACTCTATGGGAACAGTCCTGTATTCGCGCCCCTCGGCGCTGACCTGGGTGTCCGGCAACGCATCGCCGAGAAGGGCCGAAAGGCCGCGGCCGAGGTTCTGGCGCTTGCCGGCGTCCGCCATCAGTTGGCGACCATGCGTTCGCGGCGAAGAACCTCGCCCGCCAGGTGCAGATACGCCTGCGACCCGGCGCAACGATAGTCGTAAAGAAGCACGGGCTTGCCGTGGGACGGCGCCTCAGAGACGCGAACGTTGCGCGGAATCATGGTCCGGTACACGACGTCGCCGAAGAACTCGCGGACATCGGCCGCCACCATATCCGAGAGATTATTGCGTTTGTCGAACATGGTCAGAACGATTCCTTGTATCTCGAGTCCCGGGTTGAACGTCTGTTTGACGCGCTCGATGGTCCTTACCAGGTGGCTCACGCCTTCGAGCGCGAAGAACTCGCACTGCAACGGCACGAGGACCGCATCGGCGGCCACCAACGCGTTCAAGGTAAGCAGGCCGAGCGCCGGCGGACAATCGATCAAGACGTAATCGTACCCGTCGGTGGTGCCCGCGAGGGCGTCGCGCAACCGATACTCGCGACGATCGAAATCCACGAGCTCGATCTCGGCGCCCGAAAGATCGATCCCCGACGGGACCAGGTCGAGCCCCGGGACTGCGGACGCGCGGGCCGCGTCTTCGAGCGAAACCTCACCCGAGAGCAGGCCATAACAATCTTGGACCCGAGAGGCGCGATCGACGCCAAGCCCCGTGCTGGCGTTGCCTTGCGGATCAAGGTCGATAATCAGGACCTTGTTGTCCACGGCCGCGAGCGCGGTCGCCAAATTGATGGCGGTCGTGGTCTTGCCGACCCCGCCCTTTTGGTTGGCAACGGCGATGATCCGCGAGGTCCTTGACCGCGCGGCGGCGGCACAATCAACCGTCATCGCGTCGAGATACCCCTTCCAGAATCAAGACGACCCCTTCGGGGTCGGATACGCTGGTCTTGCGCGTGATCCCCATTTTCCAGGATTCCTGCGAATTCGTCAATTCCCGTTCGACATTTCGGCCCTTGAGGAACAGACACCGCGTGCCGGGCCCGAGAAAAGGCTCGGCATGGCCCAAAAGGCGATCGAGGGGCGCGCAGGCGCGGGCGGTGACGATGTCGGTCGCAAACGGCCGCATGGCTTCTATGCGGCATTTGTAGATTTCCGCGTCGCAACCGCTCGCGCGGATCACCTCTGCGAGAAAGGCGCATTTCCGGGCGTTGCTTTCGACCAGATGGACGCGAAGCTCGGGCCAGCGATGGTGCCCGAGGATGGCGAGCACGAGCCCGGGAAAACCGGCGCCGCTGCCGAGATCGAGAAGCACGCGGGCACGTTCGGGAATCAAGGAAAGAAGCTGGGCCGAATCGAGAACGTGGCGGCGCCAGATGTCGGCGAGAGTGGCGGTGCCGATCAGTTTGATGCGGGTCTGCCATCGCTCGAGGGTGGCAACCAGAATCTCAAGCCCCCGGATCTCCTCGCCCGCCAGGCCGAGTTTGGCGCACACGTCTGCGGCGCTAAGCGGCGCTAAGGCTTTTCGTGATGGGCGTATCGCCGTCGTGGCGAGGGTTTCACGTGAAACGGAACGCGCAACTTTTGTCTTGCGGGTCACGCGGATCGGATCTCGTCGCGACGCCGGGAATAGGCGAGCAAGACCGTGATCGCGGCCGGCGTCATCCCCGATATGCGCGCCGCAGCGCCGAGGTTCGCAGGTCGCACTTGATCGAGCTTCGAGCGCGCCTCGGCCGAAAGGCCCGGAATTGAGGCGTAGTCGAGCTCGGCCGGCAGGCGAAGCGCTTCGTCGCGGCGATAAGAGCGGATGTCGGCGTCCTGGCGCGTGAGGTACCCCGCGTAGCGCTCCTCAATCTCTATCTGCTCGGCGATCGCGGGCGCTAGGGCGGCGAGCTCCGGCCATACTTGGGAAAGGCGACGAAGCTCGACGTGCGGATATGCAAGCAGCTCGAGCGCGCTTCTCGGAACGCCGTCGAGGGTAACGCTAAACCCGAACTCGCGAAGTCGCGACGGCGAGGCCCGCAAGCCGGCGAGCCACGCGCGCGCTTGGGCAAGGCTCTCCATTTTTTTTGCGAACGCGGCCGCACGAACCGCACCGACGCAACCAGCGCGCGCGCCCTTCTCGGTCAACCGTTGATCGGCGTTGTCGGCGCGAAGCAAGAGCCGGTATTCGGCGCGCGAGGTGAACATGCGATAGGGCTCGTCGGTGCCCATCGTCACTAAATCGTCGATCATGACGCCGATGAAGGCTTCCGCACGGTCGAGTACGAAGGCGTCGTCGTCGTGGCCTCCGGCGGCCTTGTGCGCCGCGTTGACGCCGGCGAGGAGTCCCTGGGCGGCAGCCTCCTCGTATCCGGTGGTACCATTGATCTGCCCGGCGAGAAAAAGCCCGGGCACGCGGCGCGATTCGAGCCCGGGACCCACCTCGCGCGGATCCACGTAGTCGTATTCGATGGCGTAGCCGGGACGCAGCATCTCGGCGTCCTCGAGGCCGGGAATCGTTTTCATGAACGCGCGCTGCACGTCTTCGGGCAACGAAGTCGATATCCCGTTCGGATAGACGGTGTGATCTTCGAGTCCCTCGGGTTCCAGGAAAACCTGGTGGCGTTCGCGCTCGGCGAAGCGGACCACCTTGTCCTCGATCGCCGGACAGTAGCGGGGACCGGTGCTTTGGATGCGACCGGAATACATGGGCGCGCGCTGCAAGTTGTCGCGGATCAGGCGGTGGGTCTGCGGCGTCGTCGCGGTAATGTGGCACGCAACCTGGGGCGTATCGATGCCGGTCGTGAGGTAGGAGAACGGAACCGGCGGCTCGTCGCCGTCTTGCACCTTGAGCCCCCGCCAGCGGACGGTTCGCCCGTCGATCCGGGGCGGGGTGCCGGTCTTGAGTCGACCGAGCGACAGTCCGAACCGCTCAAGGGTGAGCGAGAGCCCCTTCGCGGGCGCCTCGCCGTCGCGGCCGGCGGGCGTGCGGCGCTCGCCCACGTGGATGAGGCCGCGGAGAAAGGTTCCCGTGGTCAGCACCACCGCCCCCGACGTCCAAAAGCCGCCGTCGCCGGTGCGCACGCCGCGAACGTGGCCCCGCTGGTCGGTCTCGATGTCCTCGGCGGTGGCCTCGTGGACGATGAGACCGGGCTGGCCAAGGACCAGTTCCCGCATGGCGCGCTTGTAGAGCTGGCGGTCGGCTTGGGCGCGCGGGCCATGGACGGCGGGGCCCTTGCTTCGGTTGAGGATTCGGAACTGGATGCCGGCGCTATCGATGGCGCGGCCCATCAGCCCGTCGAGGGCGTCGATCTCGCGCACCAGCTGTCCCTTCGCCAGCCCGCCGATGGCGGGATTGCACGACATCTCGCCGATGGTCTCGCTGCGCTGCGTAATCAGGACGGTGCGGGCGCCCATGCGGGCGGCGGCGCTCGCGGCCTCGCATCCGGCGTGGCCGCCGCCGATGACGATGATGTCCGCATTACTCATGGCGCACCCTCTATAGAAATCGCCCCTTCCAGAGTCAAACGCGGCGCCCGAGTTGCAGCGATTGCGAACCGTCTAAGTAATCGAAAGGTTAACTCCCAACGCGCCGCGCGGCGACGTTTCACGTGAAACAATTGTTTCGACTCCGTTTCGTTCTCGATTTTCCGCTCCGTTCCCGGCGCCATCGCGTCATTTACCGATACAAAACTCGGCGAAGATGACGTCGAGGACTTCTTCAACGTCGACCCGCCCGGCAATCCGCCCAAGTGCCCTGACGGCGAGGCGCAGATCCTCGGCGCAGAGTTCGGGCGATGGCGCCAGAAGCGCGCGATCGAGGGATTCGTGGCAGTTTTGAAGCGCGCTGCGGTGCCGCGCCCGGGTCAGAGGAGGGGCGGCCGAGCCCGTACACCGCCCAGCGACGGCGCCTGTCAGCGCGTCGACAAGGGCGTCAATACCGGCCCCGGTCAGCGCCGAGACGGGATGCGCCGCGTTCCCATTCACCGCCAAAGGCGGTGCCGGCGCGCCAAGATCAGACTTGTTGATCACGACGATGGTATTGGCGTCCACGAGCGCCGTCGTATGGCAATCCACGCTCGGCCAGCGACAACCATCGAACACCGCGAGCTTCACGTCCGCCTCTTCGGCCCGCTTGCGCGCGCGTCTGATCCCTTCGCGTTCGACGTCGGCATGGCCACCGTCGCCCGCCGGAGCGTCGTCGCGAAGACCGGCCGTATCGGCAACCACCACCGGGTAGCCGCCGAGATCGAGGTGGACCTCGACCACGTCTCGCGTGGTGCCGGCGGAGGCCGAGACGATCGCCGCATCCCGCTGGGCGAGATGGTTGACGAGGCTCGACTTGCCCGCGTTCGGCGCCCCGACGACGGCTATGGTGACGCCGTCGCGTAGACGCTCGCCGCGCCGATCGTCGTTCAGATGCGAAGCCACTTCGCGAGCGAGCGCCGCCGCTTCGCTCCGCACCTCATGGTCGAGGCCGGCGGGAAGATCCTCGTCGGAGAAGTCGATGGTCGCCTCCAAGTGGGCGAGCGCACCGAGCAGACGGCGGCGCCAATCCTCGATCACGCGACCCAACGCGCCTTCCATCTGTCGCAGCGCCTGACGACGCTGCGCCGCCGTCTCGGCGGCCACCAAATCGGCAAGGCCTTCGGCCTCGGTCAGATCCATCTTGCCGTTTTCGAAGGCGCGCCGGGTGAACTCGCCGGCCTCGGCGACGCGCAGCCCCGAAACCTTCGATAGCGCGTCGATCAGCCCAGCCATGACGGCGCGTCCGCCGTGGACGTGGAATTCGGCGACGTCCTCGCCGGTGAAGCTCCGCGGCCCCGGAAACCAAGCGACGAGTCCGCGATCCACGATCTCTTCGGTTTCCGGATCGGTGAGCGTCGCGAGCGAAAGCCGCTGGGGCGCCGCCACGCCGCGTCCGCTTATCCGCCGCAGTGCATCCCGTGCTCCGGGTCCGGAGACGCGGACCATCGCGCTCGCGCCTAGTCCCGCCGCGCTCGCCACGGCAAAGATGGTGTCCGATCGCATTTCGAATTCGGGCGTGGCCCGACCTCCTCAATATCCCTACAACATATTGTGTTGATCAAAATTGGATACCCAATATCAGGTATCCCGCTTGGTCCATGCGCCGCCGTCAACCAAGCCATCGGTGGCGCGGGCGCGTGGCCGTCAGTCCTTCTTGCCCGTCATGGCCGCGAGGAACGCCTTTTGAAGCTGCTCCAGCCCCGGGGCGCCGGTTGGCATCCATTTGGCGAGCAGGGTTTCGGGGTCCATGCCTTTCATCGCCGCCGCAAGACCACTTTCGATCCCGCTCATGACCGCCTCGTTGGCGTGACGGACGTCCGGAAGGCCAAAGAACTGCCGCGCCTCCTCGGCCGTGCAGTCGATCTCGATTTGCACTTTCACCCGACGATCCCTTGCCAATCCGGACCGAACACGCGAGCCGCACGCCGCTGCCCCGCCCCCGGTCCTGTTTACCGGGGCGAAGTTAAGCTACGATGGGCGCGCACGCAATCGTTCCTGGCCCACCCCGCGACACCGGCTACCGCCCCAAAGATGTCCGCGAACGTCCTCGTAAACGAGACCAGCCCCTATCTCCTCCAGCACAAGGACAACCCGGTCCACTGGCAGGCCTGGGGCCCTGAGACTCTCGCGCTCGCGGAGCGCGAGAACAAGCCGATCTTGCTTTCGATCGGTTACGCGGCCTGCCACTGGTGCCACGTCATGGCTCACGAGAGCTTCGAAGACGCCGCGATCGCGGCGGTCATGAACGAGCTGTTCGTCAACGTGAAGGTCGACCGCGAAGAGCGCCCCGACCTCGACGTTATCTACCAGACCGCGCTCTCACTGTTGGGCCAGCAAGGGGGCTGGCCGTTGACAATGTTCCTGACGCCGGCGGGTGAACCGTTCTGGGGTGGCACCTACTTTCCGGCAACGAGCCGCTTCGGACGACCGGCGTTCCCGGAGGTCCTCGGGCGCGTCGCCGAGGCCTACCACGGAGAAAGCGACTCGGTACGCCGAAGCGCGGACGCCCTGTGCGAAGCCCTGGTTCGCGTGACCCGTCCCCGGGGTGGCGACGGATTGTCCGCAGACACTCCCGACCAAGCGGCCGGCGTGGCGGTTCGCCTGGTCGACCCCGTATACGGCGGCACGCAAGGCGCGCCCAAGTTTCCCCAACCCTTGTTCTTCGGCCTTTTGTGGCGCGCGTACTTAAGGACTGGCTCGCCCGCGTTCGGTGCGGCGGTGAGCATGACCCTCGATCACATGTGCCAGGGCGGAATCTACGATCACCTGGGCGGCGGGTTCGCACGCTACTCCACCGACGATCAGTGGCTCGCGCCGCATTTCGAAAAAATGCTTTACGACAATGCGCTTCTTATCGATCTCCTTACCGAGGTCTGGCGCGAATCCCACAACCCCCTCTACGCCGTCCGCGTGCGCGAGACCGTAGAATGGACGCTCGCGGAGATGACGGTGGAAGCAGACGGCGGGGCGTTCGCCTTCGCCAGCGCCTTCGATGCCGACAGCGAGGGCGAGGAGGGCAAGTACTATGTCTGGAGCGCGGACGAGATCGATTCGATCTTAGGCCCGGATAGCGCCGCGTTCAAAGACGCCTATGACGTAACGCCCGAAGGAAATTGGGAAGGCCACGTCATCCTGAATAGAACGGCGCGCCCGGAGTTGGGCGACGCGGACCACGAAGCCTTCCTCGCCGGTTGCCGCCGGCGCTTGCTCGAGACCCGGAGCCGCCAGCGCTTGCTCGAGACCCGGAGCCGCCGCATCGCGCCGCTTCGCGACGACAAGGTTCTCGCCGACTGGAACGGACTCATGATCCGCGCGCTCGCCAATGCCGGCGCCACGTTCGCAGAGCCGCGCTGGCTCGGGGCCGCCGAATCGGCGTTCGCGTTTGTTCGCGAGCGCATGAGCGAAGACGGACGCTTGCGCCATTCGTGGCGCAACGGCCGGCTGCGCCACGCCGCCGTAATCGACGATTACGCCAACATGGGCGCCGCCGCGCTCGCGCTCTTCGAAGCGACCGGAACGCAGGCTTACGTGGACCAGGCGGCCGTCTGGGTCGAGCGCGCCAACGTCCATTACTGGGATGACGAGGAGGGCGGGTATTTCCTCTCCGCCGACGACACAACCGATGTTATCGCCCGCACCAAGACCGCCCTCGACAATGCGGTGCCTTCGGGAAACGGAACCATGGCCGAGGTGCTGGCGCGGCTCTTCTTTATTACCGGCAACGACGCCTTTCGCGTGCGCGCCGAGGACGTGATCCGCGCGTTCTCGGCCGAGGGCCCCGAACGCATGGTGCACGCACCGATCTGTTTGGGCACATTCGAGCTGTTGCAGGGCGCGGTTCAGATCGTGGTCGTCGGCGATGCCGGGGATCCGGAAATGCGCGCGCTCACGGAAACCGCTCTCGATGTCCCGCTCGCGGGGCGCATCCTCGTTCGCCTCGCGCCCGGGGCAGTACTGCCGCCCGCGCACCCGGCGTCCGGCAAGGATCAGCTTGGCGGGCGGGCGACCGCGTATGTTTGCCGAGGCACACGTTGCGGGCTTCCCGTTATCGAGCCCGAGGCGTTGCGGGCCGAACTGTCGGCCATGGCCGCCAACGGCCCGGGCGCGTGAGTCATACCGCGATCCTGAGCCCGCTCGGGCCGCTGACCGTGTTCGAAGAAGAGGGCGCCTTGGTGGCGATCGAGTGGGGCCGCGGCGCCGGCGATGCTTCAAGCCCGCTTCTCGAAGAGGCCACCCGGCAGCTCAACGCCTATTTCGACGCTCGCCTCGAAGCTTTTTCTCTGCCGCTCGCGCCGCGCGGAACGCCCTTTCAGCAGAAGCTCTGGAAAGAGCTTTCGTCCATTCCCTTCGGCAAGGTCCGGAGCTACGGCGAGCTCGCGCGCTTGCTAGGGGTCTCGGCGCGTGCGGTCGGCGGTGGGTGCGGTGCCAACCCGATTGCCGTCGTCGTCCCCTGCCACCGGGTCATCGCCGCCGGCGGGCGCCTCGGCGGCTATTCGGGTGGCGATGGACCGGTGACGAAGCGTGCCCTGCTGGCCCTCGAGGGCGTCTCACTGGAGATTGGCGGCGCGGGCTGACGGCGGCGAAGACCTGGACTATCGTTGTTAGAGCACTTTCCGACCAGATTGGAGGGAACCATGGCCAAGGCAATCCGCATTCACGAGCACGGCGGGCCCGAGGTTCTACGCATCGAAGACGTCGACGTCGGCCGCCCGGGGCCGGACGAGGTCCGCGTGCGCCAGACGGCGATCGGGCTGAACTACATCGACGTCTATTTCCGCACCGGACTTTATCCGGTCGCGGAGTTGCCGACGATGATAGGCCTCGAGGGCGCCGGCGTCATCGAGGAGGTGGGGCCGAATGTCACTGGCCTCGACGTCGGACGGCGCATCGCCTACGCGTCGCGCCCCATCGGCGCCTATGCGGACGAGCGCCTGATCGCCGCCGAAAGCGTCGTCCCCCTTCCCGATGCGATCGACGACAGGACCGCAGCGGCCATGATGCTCAAGGGAATGACCGCCCATTATCTTTTGCATGCTTGCCACGCGGTCGCCCCGGGAGACACGATTTTGGTGCACGCGGCAGCCGGCGGCGTCGGCTTGATTCTCTGCCAGTGGGGCAAGCACCTGGGCGCCGAGGTGATCGGCACCGTCGGCTCGGATGAAAAGGCCGACATCGCACGCGCCCACGGCTGCGACCACGTGATCGTGTACGCGCGTGAAAACTTCGCTGCCCGCGTGCGCGAGATAACGGACGGAGCCGGCGTCGGCGTCGTCTACGATTCCGTCGGCAAGGCGACCTTCGAAGGCTCGCTCGACTGTCTTCGACCGCGCGGCATGATGGTGAGCTTCGGCAACGCTTCGGGCAAGACGGACCCGGTGGACCTGCTCGCGCTCGGCGCCCGGGGCTCGCTGTTTCTGACCCGGCCCAGCCTCATGAACTACACCGAGACCCGCGACGAGCTTGTCGAGCGCGCGAGCGGTCTCTTCGCCGCGGTCGAAGCGGGGCACGTCAAGATCACCGTGAACCAGATCTATCCGCTCAGCGACGCGGCGCGGGCGCACGCGGATCTCGAGGCGCGCGCCACCACGGGCTCGACCGTCCTCATTCCCTGATCGATCGGCCCCTGATCCATCGAAGAGGCGCGCGAACGCCATGGTCAAGGCTGTACGCATCCACGAATACGGGGGCCCCGAGGTCCTGCGATACGAGGACGTCGCGACCGCCGATCCCGGGCCAGGCGAAGCCCTGGTTCGCCATACCGCCATTGGTCTCAACTACGTGGACGTCATGGGCCGCATCGGGCCGCACCCCTTCCCGCCATGCCGGCGGTGCTGGGTCGCGAAGGGGCCGGTGTCGTCGAGGCAGTCGGCCCGGGCGTGAGCGAGGTAAAGGCGGGCCAACGGGTCGCCTATTCCGGAGGACCCACCGGCGCTTACGCCGAGGCTCAGACGATTCCTGCCGATCGCTTAATAGCGCTTCCCGAAGGGATCGACGACCGCACCGCGGCAGCAATGATGCTGAAGGGTCTGACGGTCCGCAACCTGATCCTCCGCACCCATCGGGTGGCGCCCGGAGAAGCGATCCTCGTGCACGCGGCCGCGGGCGGCGTCGGGCTGATCTTGTGCCAATGGGCCAAACAGCTCGGCGCGACCGTGATCGGCACCGTGGGATCCGACGAAAAGGCGGCACTCGCCGATGCCTGCGGCTGTGACCACACGATCGTGTATACGCGCGAGGATTTCGTTGCTCGGGTTCGCGAGATCACCAGTGGCGAAGGCGTCGCCGTGGTCTACGATTCAGTGGGCAAGGCGACGTACCCCGGTTCGCTCGATTGCCTTCGCCCCATGGGCCTGATGGTAAGTTTCGGCGCGGCGTCCGGCCCAATTCCGCCGGTCGAACCCGATCTTCTTTCCGCCAAAGGTTCGCTCTTCTTTAACCGGCACGCCAATCTTTTCTACACCCGAAAGCGTGAAGACCTCGTGGCGAGCGCCGAGGATTTGTTCGCGGTGGTCGCCGCCGGCCAAGTCCGAATCCACCTCACGCGGACCTATGCGCTCGAGGACGCCGCACGCGCGCACCGCGATCTCAAGGGCCGCAAGACCACCGGGTCTTCGATCTTCGTTCCTTAAATGCAGGCGTGAAGCGTGGGCGGGGATCGGGATCGCGGACGCGCGATCAGGTGTTCATGGCATCGAAGAAGTCGGCGTTGTTTTTCGAATTGCCAAGTTTTTCCAACAAAAATTCCATGGAGTCGACGACGCCCATGGGCATGAGGATGCGGCGCAGCACCCACATCTTCGAAAGCGTACCCTTGTCGACGAGAAGCTCTTCCTTGCGTGTGCCCGATCTCGGGATGTCGATCGTCGGGAAGGTCCGCTTGTCGGTCAGCTTGCGGTCGAGAATGATCTCGGAGTTGCCGGTGCCCTTGAACTCCTCGAAGATCACCTCGTCCATGCGCGAGCCCGTATCGATGAGCGCCGTCGAGATGATGGTGAGCGAGCCCCCTTCCTCGATATTGCGGGCAGCGCCGAAGAATCGCTTGGGGCGCTGCAGCGCATTGGCGTCGACGCCGCCGGTCAGCACCTTGCCGGACGACGGAACCACCGTGTTGTAAGCGCGTGCGAGACGGGTGATCGAATCGAGGAGGATCACCACGTCGCGCTTGTGTTCGACTAGGCGCTTCGCTTTCTCGATCACTATCTCCGCCACCTGCACGTGGCGCGAGGCGGGCTCGTCGAAGGTCGAGCTGATGACCTCTCCACGGACCGAGCGCGCCATGTCGGTCACCTCTTCGGGGCGCTCGTCGATGAGGAGGACGATCAGATAGCAATCGGGGTGGTTGCTGGCGATGCCGCTGGCAATATTCTGCAGCATCACCGTCTTGCCGGTTCGCGGCGGGGCCACGATCAGCGCCCTTTGGCCCTTGCCGATCGGACAGATGAGGTCGATGACGCGAAGCGTGAGATCCTTCTCGGTCGGATCATCGAACTCCATCACCAGCCGGTCGTCCGGATAAAGCGGCGTCAAGTTGTCGAAGTTGATGCGGTGGCGAGCGGCGGACGGGTCTTCGAAGTTGATGTGATTGATCTTGAGAAGGGCGAAATAGCGCTCGCCATCCTTGGGCGCCCGGATCTGGCCCTCCACTGAATCGCCGGTGCGCAGCGCGAAGCGGCGGACCTGGCTCGGCGAGACGTAGATGTCGTCGGGGCCGGGCAGGTAGTTCGCCTCCGCCGAACGCAGAAAACCGAAGCCGTCCTGAAGCACTTCGAGGACGCCGGTCCCGAAGATCGGTACTTCGTTCACCGCCAATTGCTTGAGAATGGCGAACATCATGTCCTGCTTGCGCAGGCTTGATGCGTTTTCGATTTCCAGGTCCTCGGCATAGGTGAGGAGATCACCAGGGGACTTGGCTTTGAGTTCCTTGAGGTCCATTTTTGGTGGTCGCTTCCGCTCGGGCGCTGGGAGGTGGGGGAGTTCCGGTATTGGGCCGGCTCGCGGACATCGCCAAATGGTCAGCTCGAACTGCGTCGAGAGGGATCAGGCACGGTGCCCGCGGCGATTCGGAGAGGGGAGAGTCCGGAACAACGGGTCCGTTCCGAAGAATCCGCAAACAGGATTGACCAAACCCCTTGAGGTGTCAAATAGAGAATTTTCCGCGTCGCGCAAGCGTCCTGCGCGGCCACGACCCGGGCGCTATCAAAACGGTTCTACTATGGCGAGTATCACGATCATAATCATCAACACAGTCGGCGCTTCGTTGACGATCCGGAAGAACCGCTCCGAGCGGCGGTTGCGGTCATGGGCGAAATCGCTGCGCCATCGCGCCATGAGCCCGTGCAGGATCGCCAAGCCCAGCACACCCGCGAGCTTTACGTGAAGCCAGCCTGCGGCCCAGACGCCGGACCCGGCCTCGAGAAGAAGGATGACGCCGAATATGAACGTCGCGGCCATGGCCGGCGTCATGATCGCGCGCAGAAGACGCCGCTCCATCACTTTCAGCGTCTCGGAAAGCTCAGAGCCCGGCTTCGCGCGGCTATGGTAAACGAACAACCGCGGCAGGTACAAGAGTGCCGCCATCCAGGCGATCACGCTGATCACATGCAGCGCCTTGACCACAAGATAGGTGGTCCCCGAGAGCCCGATCACGCGGTGTCCGCCTGTGCTTGGGCACGGATCATCGGACAGCCGCGAAACTTAGTGGCGCAGGGTTGTTTGCCCACTTCGCATGCCAAGCCCGCGGGCGCTTCCACGGCACCACGCACCACGTCCGCCAGGCCAGCGATGAAGTCGGGCGCGACCCCGAGCGCGGGGACCCGCTCGAATACGGGAACACCGCATTCATCGGCATGGCGGCGGTACTCGACGTCGAGTTCCACCAATGTTTCAGAGTGCTCGGACACGAAGGCGATGGGAACTATCACGAGTCCGACGCCCGCAAGGCCAGCGCGCGCGACCTCGTCCTTGGTCGTCGGTCCGATCCACTTGAGGGGGCCAACGCGGCTCTGGTAACAGATGGCCCAATCGAGACCTTCGATCCCGAGTCCGGCCACGACGGCGCGCGAAGTTGCCTCGATTTGCCGTTGATAAGGGTCGCCACCGCGAACGACACGTTCTGGCAGCCCGTGCGCGGAAAAGAGAACGCGAATGGGAGCGTGCGCCGATGCGCCCTCGATGGCGCGCCGAACCAATGCCACCTGTGCCGAAATCAGGCCTGCCTGAACCGGATAGCAGCAGACCGCCGACGTCGGCACATTCAAGCCCACTGCCTCGGCCGCCGCGCGCCAAGCCACGAGCGATGAGCCCGTCGTCGTTGTGGAATACTGCGGATAGAGTGGCACCAGCACCACTTTTTCGGGACCGAAGTCCGCAACCGCGCGCGCCGCCTCGATGCTCATCGGGTGCCAATAGCGCATGGCGATGAAAACCCGGGTCTCGCCGGTTCCCACCAAGCATTGCTGTAAGGCATCCGCCTGGGCGCGAGTGAGCTGCAACAGCGGTGAGCACCCGCCGATCTTGGCATAGATATCCCGCGCAACCGGCGCCCGTCGCCGGGCGATCAACGCGGCGAGGGGCGTGCGTATGAAACCGGGAAGATTGATGATCGCGCGATCGCCGAACAGATTGAGCAAATACGGCTGTACCGCTTCGGGGCGGTCAGGTCCGCCTAAATTGAAAAGCACGACGGCAATCTTAGCCATCGGCGAATCTCTCCGAGAATGAGCCTCGGCAGCCGGTCATTTGCCCGAATCCGCTGGAGGCGGTCGTCACGAGCCGTTCCAGGCGCGGACCAATGCCACCAGCTCGGCCACGTGATCGGGCGGTGTCGCCGGAAGAACCCCGTGACCCAGGTTGAAGATCAGCGACCCGGCACCAAGCGTGTCGAGGATCCTCGCGCTCGCCTCCCGCATCACATCGCCCCCAACGAGAAGCGCGGTGTTGTCGAGATTACCCTGGACCGCCACTCGTCCCTGAAGCTTGGCCGCGACCCAAGCCAGCGGAACGGCGCTGTCCAGCGATACGGCATCGACTCCGGTGTCGAGCGCGAAGTCGATATAGAGTGGACCCGCGCCACGCGGAAATCCAATGATCTTGGCACCCGGTTTGGCTTCACGTACCCGTCGCACAATTTCTCCGCTAGGGGTGATCACCCATTTCCGAAACTCGGTTTCGCTCAGGACCCCGGCCCAGGAATCGAAGATCTGCACCGCGTCGGCACCCGCGTCGAGTTGTCGAACGAGATGCAGCACCGTGGCCTCGACCAAAACGTCGATCAGGTATGCAAAGGCTGCGGGCTCCGCCAATGCGCGCCTCTTCGTATTGGCAAAGTCTGACCCGCCACGACCTTCGATCAAGTAAGTCGCCAGCGTCCAGGGCGCTCCGGCGAAGCCAATCAGGGCAACATCGGCTTCGAGTCGACCCTTGACGGTAGCGATGGTCTCGTAAACTGGCTCGAGATGCGTAAGAAAATGGAGAGGGTCGACCGGTCCGATCTCGTCCAACTCTTCGAGTGGCGCAACCAACGGACCAACGCCTTCTTGAAAATGCACGCGACAGCCCAACGCATCGGGAATCACCAAGATATCGCTGAACACGATTGCAGCATCGAGATCAAAACGACGTATGGGCTGTAGAGTGGCTTCGACCGCGAGTTTCGGTGAATAACAAAACTTGAGGAAATCCGGAGCCTTTCCACGTAGTTCTCGATACTCGGGGAGATACCGACCCGCTTGACGCATCAACCATATGGGTGGAGGTACGACAGTCTCGCGACCAAGAACGCGCGAAAACACGGTACTCTTGTTAACGCCATTCGGCTGGGCAGTCGGCGCGGAATCGGGGCTCTTCATAATCACTAGTATAAATAAGAATGGTTGAAGTTGATGTTGGGGTATCGAATTGAGTGGACGCATTCCCATTCTCTGGTTTTCCCCCACCGTTGGCGATCGTAAAAGCCTCGCACGACGACGTGTGAGCGGATTGTTGGCAATCGGGAACAGGGCCGCTAACTTCTCGCTCGACCGATGCAATGAAAAAGGGGGAATGGTGGGATATCCGGTTTACGATCCACAAGTTCTCCTACATTCCACACGCGGTGGAGAATTTCCCCCACCGGTGGGCAGACGACGAGTCATCATGGGAACTGTTTTTGGAAATACATGCCGGCAACGAACGACCACCAGTTATCCGCAATTGATCAGACAGTTGTCCATCGAAGGTCTTGAATGACCGTGCTCAATTTACACCTTGTTTCAGATTCGACCGGCGAGACGGTTGGAACCGTGGCTCACGCCTGCATGGTTCAGTTCCCCGACGTCGATGCCGAGGAGTTCGTTTGGCCTATGGTGCGGACGAAGGGACAAATTGCTGAGGTCATCGCCGAGGTTCGAGAAAACCCAGGCTTCGTTCTTTATACGCTCGTCAATCCCGAGATCAGCCGGATTCTCGAGGACGGCTGTCGCGAACTCCAGATCCCGTGTATGGGAATTCTCGATCCCATCGTGGCGGCGCTCGGCGGCTATATCGGCACGAAGGCGCGAGCGCGTCCCGGTCTTCAGCACGTTCTCGACGCACAGTACTTCGGCCGGATCGATGCGATCCAATTTGCCCTCGCCCATGACGACGGCCAGTCCCTCAAGGATCTCGGCGGTGCCGACGTTCTTATTCTTGGGGTTTCGCGAACGTCTAAG
>JASLLV010000180.1 GCA_030746935.1 Rhodospirillales bacterium
GAGATCACGCTGCCGGCCTACTTCACCCTCGCGATCCCGCTTCCCGGCACGCCCTATTTCAGGCAGTGCGTGGATGCCGGTCTGCTGTTTCCCGACACCCGGCTGCGCAATCTCGACGGCGTGACGCTGACCATGCGCCCGCTCGATCCCGTCGAGGAGGTAATCCGCTTCGCCCGAGACTTGCTGAGCATTCGCGGTTACCGGCGCCAGGCGATGCGGCACATGGCCGGGTTCATGCGGCGCTACCGCGGGACGCTCGAGCCGATGCAGCTCCTTGGCGCGATGCTCAGCGGCATCCTGATCAGCACCGAATTCTTCGCCAGCTCGCCCGGCCGCATCCAGCACGGCCGGCCGCGCCAGACCTATTATGGGCCGACGGAAGTACTCGATCCCTGTTACACGCCGCTCATCCGAATCCCGTCGCGCTATCGCGACCACTTCGATCCGGTGCTGATCACCGACCGCAACGGCGCGCCACACCCCGATGTCGCCGAGGATCTGAGCGCTTCGGCCTGACCGGCGCACGGCCGCCGCTATTCCGGCAACCCCGCCGCCACCAACGTCTTGAGTTCGCGCTCCGCGACGTCGCGGTCCTTGTAGCTCGGCATGGTCAGCCACGCCCGCACCGAAAACTGGGGATAGACCGCGACGATCGACGCCGCCACCGCCCGCGCCTTAGCCCGCGCGCCGACCTCGCCATAGGCGGCGGCGAGATCGACCAGGGGAATGATGGATCGCGGGTATTTGGAATCGTCGGAGGTCAGGATCGTGATCGTTTCCTCGGGGCGCCCCGCCAGTCTGTGGCACCTCGCGAGCAGCCAGCCATACCAGCGGGGCGGATAGGGGCGCAAACGACTCGCCCGACGGACAAGCGAAATCGCGCGGCGCGGCTCACCGGTATAGGACAGCGTATAGGCCAGCAACGCGAGCCCGTCGGGATCGTTGTAATCCAGTTCAACGCTGCGCCCGCCGAGTTGCGTCGCGGTGGAGAAATCTCCGGTCATAATGGCGATCGTGCCCATCAGGCTGTGGGCCGCCGCGCGACCCTCGTCGAGCGCCATGGCGCGTTCGGCGATGCGTCGCGCTTCAATAAGCCGGGCCATTCTGTCGCTCGACCAACCGAACCGAGCCTCCAGAAGGTAGGTCCAGCCAAGACCGATCCAGGCGCCGACATAATTCGGATCCAACGCCACCGCCTGTTCGTAGTTGTGACGCGCGCCCAGATTGGTCTTCGGCGCCATTTGCCGGAGCCGTTTCTCGCCCTCGGAGGCGAGCAGCCAGGCATCGAAATTCTTCGTGCCATGGACCAGGGCGATGCGCTCTTGCTCGCCTTCGGTGAGCCGGACCTGCAAGGCGGTCACGACCTCCAGCGTGATCTCCCGTTGCACCTGGAAGAAATCGGCCTCTTTGCGTTGGTAATCTACGATCGAAACGTAACGCCCGCCCTCTTGGGTATCGATTAGCCCGACCCGGATGTTCACGCTGTCGCCGAACTTCGATACGCTTCCTTCGAGCAAATAACGGACGCGCAGATCGGTCGCGATCCTCTGGGGAGGCGCCGGCCGCTCCCGGTAGGTTTGAACCGAGCTGCGCGAGACCACGAATATGTCGGAGGCGACAGCCAGCGCCGACGTTATGCCGGCCGATATCGCGTCGCCGAATTCCGTCGCGTCCCGGTCGCCATGCCCCTCGAACGGCAGCACCGCCAGCGACGGGCGCGTCGGTGTCACCCGGTGTTTGACCTCGAGGATCCAGACTCCCAGCGGTGCTGGCGCGAGTTCCGGGACTCGCCAGAACGTGATGCCAACGGCCAGCAGCGCGCCGAGCCCGGCCACCAGCAGCGCGCCCGACGCCCACAACGTGACCCGTATCGCGCGCGATCGAATTACGGGAACCCATCCTGCGTCGCGCGCCGGCTGGAGGTCGGGTTGATCCGTGGATCCCTGTTCATCGGCGATCGGGGTTGGGCCCGAAGCGACTACCACGGAGCCGTTCTCCGATCCTTCGCGCTGGGTGTGGCCGTTCAAGGTCTCTTTCAGAACGCGCTGGGATTCGGCCTCCGGCTCGATACCGAGCTCCTTTTCAAGTCTTTCGGCGAAGGCGCGGTAAGTCTGCAACACAAGATGCCGGCGGCCGGCGGCGGCATAGATCGGCATCAGCGCGCGAAGCGTTTCCTCGTGAAACGGCTCGAGCCGCAGGATTCGCTGTCCCGCCTCGATCGCGCCGTTGTAATCCCCGCTCCCGGCGCGGGCGCCCATGAGACGCTCGAGGGTATCGACCGCGATGTCGCGGTGTCTCGTCTGTTCGTCCCGCAGCCAGTCAGAAAACGCGTCGCTGGCGATCTCTATGCCGTCGAGCAGTTCTCCGTCATACAGATCCATCGCCTTTTCGAGATCGGCCGGATCGGACCCGGCGGCGAGTCGGGAAAAACTCCGCGCATCGACGTCAAGCGCGTCCGGGCTGATCCCGATCCATTCACGGTCCGAGACGACGATGGCGTCGGCGTCGTCGCCGAGCGCCTTTCGCAGGCTCCACAAACAGGTCCGAAGGTTGTCGAGCGTAGTGTCGTTTGCCGCCTCGCCCCAAAGAAACTCCGTCAGCGCGCGCCGGCTCCGCCGACGGTCGGGCTGCAAGGCAAGATAGGCAAGCAGGATACGTTCGCGCCGTCCCGGAAGCGCGATAGACTCACCATCGGGACGGCGAATATCGAAACCGCCGAACAGCCGCAGAAATAATCGACCGTCCGTTGCGAAACCGCGCTCCTCCGGTGCAGGCCGTTCCATGCAATCCCCGGCGCCACTCGCCATCCGAGTCCGATGGCCGATTTCGGTCGTTCGATCGATGATCACCGAAAATGTTGTGCAACGGCAAGTGCTTTTGATGGGTCTTTAACGGCCCCGTGCATGGAACATCACCTGACCCTCGTTCCGCGGCACATGGCTGGCGGGGCTTGATCGAGATTAATTTGCCGGCCCGCCCGCCCAGGTAGCATCGGCGTTCCGATGCCGCGCACGAACGTTCATGGGATGGGACCGTATGCAAAAACGGGGTTTCAAGCAGCTCCTTGCGGAAGCCAACGCGGTGATCGAGACGATCTCGGTCCAGGATCTCGATTACCTTCTCGATGACGACGATACCATACTGGTCGACGTCCGCGAGACCGACGAGCGCGAGAACGACGGCATAATCCCGGGGTCGGTACACGCGCCGCGCGGGCTGCTGGAGTTTCACGCTGATCCCGAGAGCCCGAGCTACAACGCCGTCCTCAATCCCGAGCGTCGCGTCGTTCTATACTGCGGCACCGGCGGCCGGTCGGCGCTGGCGGCCAAGACGCTGCTCGACATGGGCTATCCCGACGTCGCGTCGCTGGCTGGCGGTTACGCGGCTTGGCGGACCGCGCGCAACCACTGAGACGACCCGCCGTCGGTCACCCAGATTACATCTCGGAGAAATCGGGCTTTCGCTTGTCCAGGAACGACTCGATGCCGTGCTTGAACTCGGGCCCCGGGCGCAGCTTTTCGAACGCCTGGCCCTCGAGATCGAAGCCGGTGCTGATCGGCGATTCGTAGGTGCAGTTCAAGACACGCTTGAGCGTCGTGAGCGGCAGCGACGGCCGCGCCGCGAGATCGTCGACCCACCGTGAAATCGCCTCGTCGAGCCCGCCGTCGGGCACGACCTCG
>JASLLV010000181.1 GCA_030746935.1 Rhodospirillales bacterium
TGATGTCCTCCTTGAACAGGATCATCATCATCGGCAAAAATGCTGAACAGAAAATTAATGGGTCCTGACCCTAGATCAAGGCGGGCGCCGCGCCACCGCGCCCGCGGCACGGCCTGAGGGAATCGGATTTTTTCTTGAATCCGCGCCCTGGGGCTTTACCTTGCAACGGGTCGCGGAAACTAGGTGCGGCGATCTCGCGGCCAAGAATTCGAACGAACGAATACCCGGGAGGGCGAAATGACCACTAAGGCGCCATCCGGGCCGCGCTGCGCGGTCCTCGTCGGCTCATACTCGAGCGGAAAGACGACGCTCCTGGAAGGGATGCTGTTCGCCGCCGGTGCGATCGGCCGCAAGGGTAGCGTGGTCGAGGGCAACTCGGCCGGCGACGCCTCGCCCGAAGCGCGCGAGCGCAAGATGAGCACCGAACTCAACGTCGCCAGCGCCGATTATCTCGACGAACGGTGGAGCTTTATCGACTGTCCCGGAAACATCGAGCTCGCCCAAGACGCCTACAACGCGCTGACGGCCGCGGACGCGGCCGTGGTGGTGTGCGAGCCGCAACCGGACAAGGCGCTCGCGGTCGCGCCGGTGCTCCGGTTCCTGGGCGAACGCAAGATCCCACATATCCTGTTCGTCAACAAGATGGACACCCCCGACGCAAACTTGGACGACACGGTCGCGGCGCTTAAAGATCTCTCGGACCACTCCTTCGTCCTTCGCGAATATCCGATCCGCGCGGGCGAGGACACCACCGGCTACGTGGACCTGGTCTCGGGCAAAGCCTACGCTTGGAAGGAGGACGCGGATTCCGAAGAGATCGCGGTTCCCGAACCGCCTCCGGCGCGCCTGGACGCCGTGCGCACCGAGACCCTCGAATCGCTCGCCGATCACGACGACGCCCTGCTCGAGCAACTGCTCGAGGACTCGGTGCCGCCGAGCGCCGATCTCCACGCGATTTGCGCCCGCGCCTTCGGCGACGGCCTGGTCGTCCCCGTGTTCTTCGGCTCGGCGCTCCAGGGCCACGGTATCCACCGGCTCTTGAAGGCGCTCCGCCACGAGGTGCCCGACGCGGACCGCGCGGCCGAGCGACTGGGGATCAACGCGTCGGGGGCGGACGCGTTCACGCATGTCTTCAAGACCCTGCACGCCGCCCACACCGGAAAGCAGTCCGTCGCCCGGATCTGGCGGGGAACGATCACCGACGGCATGACCCTGGACGGCGGCCGCGTGGGCGGCCTCGTCGGGTTCGCGGGCGGCAAGCCCGACAAGGTGGCGTCTGCCGGCGCCGGAGAGGTGGTGGCGCTCGGGCGCATGGAGTCGGTTCCCACCGGCGCCGTGCTCACGCCCGCCGGGGGTGAGGCGGTGGAGATGCCGGAAACCCTGACTCCGCTCTATTCGCTCGCGATCCATGCCGCCGAGCGGGCCGACGAGGTCAAACTGCCAGGCGCGCTCGCGAAGCTGGCCGAGGAGGACCCGTCGCTCCGGTTCGAGGCGAGCCCCGACACCCGCGAGCTTCTGATCTGGGGCCAGGGCGACACCCATCTGCATATCGCCCTCGACCGGCTGCGCAACCGCTACAACCTCGTCGCCACAGCCGAGCGGGCCCAGGTCCCTTACAAGGAAACCATCCGCAAGCCGGTCAGCCAGCATGCCCGGCACAAAAAGCAGAGCGGCGGTCACGGGCAGTTCGGCGACGTGCACGTGGACATCAAACCGTTGGCGCGCGGCGGTGGCTTCAACTTCGCCGACACCATCTCCGGCGGCGTGGTGCCGAAGCAGTACATCCCCGCGGTCGCGGCCGGGGTGCGCGATTACATGGAGCGCGGTCCGCTCGGCTTCCCAGTGGCAGACATCTCGGTGACCTTGACCGACGGCCAGTTCCACGCGGTCGACAGCTCCGACATGGCGTTCAAAGCGGCCGCCCAGCTCGCCATGCGCGAAGGCATGCCGAAGGCAAATCCGGTCCTGCTGGAGCCGATCTTCAAGGTCAACATCTTGGTCCCCAACCAGTTCACGTCTCGTATCCAACGCCTGGTCAGCGGACGGCGCGGTCAGATCCTCGGTTTCGAGGCCAAGGAGGGCTGGAAGGGCTGGGACGAGGCCAACGTCACCCTGCCGCAGGCCGAGATGCACGACCTCATCAACGAGCTGCGCTCGATCACCCAAGGGGTCGGAACGTTTACGTGGGAATTCGACCACATGCAGGAGTGCTCGGGCAAACAGGCCGATCAGGTGATCGCGGCACGCGCCGAGGCCGCACAGTAAGGAAGGCGCGAGCACGCGATCCTCGAACGGCGCACGCCCAAGTATGAGGCGATGTCGGAAGCGAAAAGCTCGGAGCAGAGTCCCGAGGGCGTTGTGGAAGGCCCGCTCGCGCGCCTCCGGTCCCAGATTCTGAGCCGCTGGACCGAGTTTCCCGCAGCGCACAGGGGCGAGCTCGACGCGCTTCTCACTGACGCGCTCGGCCGCGCCGGGGCGGCCGAGCCCGAAATCCTCACCGTTATGGATCCTGCGGCGCGCCCGCAGCGCCTTCGCCTCGCGAGTGTCGTCGACGACGTCGATCTCGATAGCTTCTATCACAACGAATGGGCCGAGCTCGCGATCTCGCACGACGGACGCTGCTTTCTCGTCTATCGCCGGCGCGACGGCGGCGACTACGCGGTGACCTGGTCGCCCGCGACGACGGTGCCGTCCCCGTTGATGCGGGCGCTTCCCGAAGTACTCGCGATGGCGTTGCTCGAAAGCGACGGCGGGGTGGGATGACTCGGTGAGCGCATTCGCACTTCGCGCACTCGCGATCGTTCTCGCCCTGCTCGGCGCACTCGATAGCGCCGCCGCCGAGCCCGGCGCGCCGGGCGACTACGGCACCGTCGCATTCGCCGAGATCGATGGACCGATCGATCGGATGCAGGACCGCTATCTCGACCGGGTGGTCGAGGGCGCGCGCGCCGCCGGCGCCGACACCCTTCTCGTTCGCATCAACACCGACGGGGGGCAGGTGCACTACGCACGCGAGATGTTCAAGCGCATCCTCGATCTCGAGCACGACGGTATTCGCACGGTCGCATTCGTCGACTTCCGCGCGATCTCCGCCGGCGCCCTCATCGCCTACGCACACGAGGAGCTCTACATGGCCGAGACCGCGTCCATCGGCGACATCGGCGTCATCCTCCAATCACCGGGCGGCGAGATCGAATACGCGCCGGAGAAGTTCGAGACCGTGATCCGCGCGCTCCTCGCCCAGGCGGCCGAGCAACGCGGTTGGAGCCGCGGCCTGCTGCTCAAGATGACCGCGCACAAGCAAACGCTCTATCGGGTGAGCCTTCCCGACGGCGGCGTCGAGTACGTGATCGAGGACGATTTGCCCGAGTTCCTCGCCCGCCACCCCGGAATTGACCGCGAGGACGACAAGCAGGTCATCGTTTACCGCGGACCCGATCGACTGCTCACACTGACCGGTCGCGGGGCGGCGAAGTTGGCGATGGCAAGCGGCACGGTACAAGACCTCGACGCGATGTACGCGCGGCTCGGCATCCAACCCGACGAGACGGTCGACTTGACGCCGAAACAGTCCGAAGAGATTGCCTGGGCGCTGTCGCGGTTCGCGCCGATCCTCGCCGGGCTC
>JASLLV010000182.1 GCA_030746935.1 Rhodospirillales bacterium
GCGCTGCACAGCCTCGTCGGCAAGGAATTCCGCCATCGGACCCTGCCAGCGCACGCCTCCGGTTTCGATCACGTAGACGCGATCGGCAAGCTGTCCCGTGAACCGCAGGTTCTGTTCGGCGAGAAGGATCGCGATGCCTTCGCCCTTGAGTTGGGCGATCGTCTCGGCCATGCGTTCGACGATCCTGGGAGCCAGGCCCTCGGAAGGCTCATCCAACAGCAGAAGCGACGGGTTCCCCATGAGCGTCCGCGCGACCGTCAGCATCTGCTGTTCGCCGCCGCTGATCCGACCCGCCCGCCGGTCGCGAATCTCGGCAAGACCGGGAAACAGGGAAAAAACGCGCTCGACGGACCATTGCGGGGCTCCCTCACGCCTCGCCATGCGACCCACCTCGAGGTTCTCGGCGACGTTGAGCGCGGTGAAGATGCGACGGTCCTCGGGAACGTAGCCGATCCCGAGACGAGAGATCGCGTGCGCTTCCAGGTCTGTAATGTCGTGGTCGTCAAATGTGATCCTTCCCGAAAGCGGCCGAACCAGCCCCATGACGCACTTGAGCATGGTGGACTTGCCGGCCCCGTTCCGACCCAGCAGCGCCACGACCTCGCCGCGGTCGACCTCGAGTCCGACGCCGAACAGCGCTTGGGCGCCGCCATAGGCGACGTCCAATCCGTTGACGTCCAGCAACGCCATGCCGTTATTCCCGCCCGCTGGCGCCGCCGGAGCCCAGGTAGATCTCGCGGACGTGCGTATCCGCACGCACCGTGTCCGGATCGCCTTCGGCGAGCAACCGGCCGCGATGGAGCACGAGAACCCGCGTGGCATGGCCGAACACGACGTCCATGTCGTGCTCGGTGAACAACACGCTGATCCGGCCCTCGCTCACCACGTCGGCGATCAACGTCATCAGCGCCTGTCGCTCGCTCGCCGAGACGCCGGCCGTCGGTTCGTCGAGAAGGAGCAGACGCGGCGCGTTAGCCAGCGCCATCGCAAGCTCGAGGCGCTTGAGATCGCCGTAGGCAAGAGATGCGCAGGCCTGCTCGGCCTGATCCTCGAGGCGTACGCGCCCAAGCAACGCGTCCGCTTGCGCCGCGAACAGCGTATTCGCCTTCGCGAACACCGAGTGCGTTCGCCCGTGATCCGAAATCAGCGCTGCCTGGACGTTTCCACGCACCGTCATCGAGGCGAAAGGCTGGGTGAGCTGGAAGGTCCGCCCCACCCCGAGTCGCCAGATCCGGCGCGCGCCGAGACCGGCAAGCTGGCGTTCGCGGAAGATGATGGAACCCGCGTCGGGCAGAAGCTGCCCGCCGATCATGTTGAAACACGTAGTCTTTCCGGCGCCGTTGGGGCCGATCATGGCGACGACCTCGCCCTCGGCGACGTCGAAATCGAGCTCGCGGACCGCGTGCACCCCGCCGAACGACTTGGACAGCCCGCGGACCGCAAGCACGCTCATCGGATCCGCTCCGTCGCCCGGGCGAGAAATCCGGCGATTCCTGCGGGAAAGGCCAGGACCAGGACCAGAACGATGCCGCCCAGGATCAGCCGCCAAACATCCGCCAGCTCCGGGATGCGTTTGACGGCGTCCTCGAACCCGATGAACGCGAACGCGCCGACGAGGGGGCCGCCCAACGTCTGGAGACCACCCAGCAACACCATGACCAGCGCGTCCACCGAGCGCGTGATCGCCAGCGATTCGGGGAACACGCTGCCCTTGGAAAACGCAAACAAGCCGCCGGCGAGGCCGGCGAAAGCACCCGCGAGCGCGAACCCCAGCCACCGATGAAGGCGGACGTCGACACCGATCGCGGCGGCGCGAAGCGGAGAATCCCGGGCCGCACGCAGCATCAGCCCGAACGGCGCGAAGTGAAGGAATCGAAGCGCGAAGATACCGCCGCCGGCCAGTACTAGGGTGAGATAGTAGAACGCCGTCCGCCCACTCGCCCAAGGCGCCGGCCAAACGCCGAGAATCCCGTTGTCGCCGCCCGTAAACGCGATCCACTGCATGGCGACCGACCAGGTGATCTGGGCGAACGCGAGCGTCAGCATGGCGAGATAGATTCCCGAAAGCCGGACGCAGAACCACCCGAACACGAGCCCGCCCAGGCCCGCCGCCAGCGGCGCGAGCGCGAGCGCGACTTCCATCGGGGTATCGAGGTGGTGGACAAACAGCGCGGCGGCGTAAGCGCCGAGGCCGAAATATGCGGCGTGACCGAATGACACCATGCCGCCGCCGCCCATGATGAAGTGCAGGCTGGCGGCGAACAGCGCGAGCGTCAGCATCTCGGTGGCGAGCACCAGCGCGTAGTCTCCGGCGAAGGTCGGCAGCGCCGCAAGAAACGCGATCAGGACCAGCGCGGCCACGCGGAACCGGGGGCCCGCCTCGCGCAATGGCCGCTCAGGCGTTTCCCGATGCGCTGGACCGGCCGCCTCGGGCTGGCCCAAGAGCCCCCAGGGCCGGAATACCAGCACCACCGCCATCACCGCGAACAGCAGAACAAGGGTGATTTGGGGAAAAATCACGATTCCAAAGGCGAGCAGCTCGCTTACCAGAACGGCGGCGAGAAAGGCGCCGACGATCGAGCCCATGCCGCCAACGACAACGACAACGAAGGCCTCGACGATGATGCCCATATCCATGTTGAGGCTCGCGGCCTGGCGCGGCACCTGCAAAGCGCCGCCGAGGCCGGCAAGCACGGCGCCGAGGAAGAAGACGCCGGTGAACAGGATCTTGCGGTCGACGCCGAGCGCCGCGGCCATCTCGCGGTCCTCGGTGGCGGCGCGCACCAGCAATCCCCAGCGGGTCCGGTTGAAGAGAAGCCACAGTCCGCAAAGAACCGCAGGCCCGAGCGCGATCAGAGCAAACTCGTATTCAGGCAGCGCCGAGCCGAGAACCGATACCGCGCCGTCCAGGCCCGGCGCCCGTGGCCCCAACAGGTCCTCACCGCCCCAGATCAGCCGGGTCGCGTCCTGGACCACCAACACGACCCCGAATGTCGCCAACAGCTGGAACAGCTCCGGCGCGCGGTAGATCCGGCGCAACACGAGCACCTCGACCACGATCCCGACGACCCCCACCGCCAGCGCCGCGACCACGACCGCGCCCCAGAAGCCGAGGGCTGATCCGCCCGATCGCGCCACGATCGAATAGGCGATGTAGGCGCCAAGCATGTAGAACGAGCCGTGGGCGAAGTTGATGATCCGGGTGACGCCGAAAACGATGGACAGACCCGAAGCGATCAGGAAAAGCGACGACGCGCTGGCCAGGCCGTTGAGAAACTGGACGACGGCAAAGCTCACTCTCGCCCTCCGTCTCGGCTGGCGTGACGGGGCGGCAGCATCGTCGCCGACGCCGCCACGAACGACGGCATGCTAGAGCGGATCACGCCCAATGGGAACCGCGATGCGGTTCCAATTGGCTGCGTGAATCCGCACTTTTTCAATAGGATAGACCAGATTCACCTGCCCGCCGGATCGCCTGCGGCGAATCCGAGCGACCGCGATCTGGACTAGGCTCAGGACTCATTGATTGAGATAGAAGATGACGAAAGCGGCGATGCATATGGCTGAGAAGAAAGTGTGG
>JASLLV010000183.1 GCA_030746935.1 Rhodospirillales bacterium
GTCTGGGCCGCATCCGCCAGTTCCATCATCGAAAAGGTCAACCGTGGGAAACGAGCGTTGGAATCGCAACACTAGCACCCCAAGCGGGCGGCGAGATCGCCAAAATCGTCGGTAATGATATCGAAGCCGGCGTCCGCCATTGGCGTCTCCGCCTTGCCGGGGCCGAACTCCAGCGGCCGGTTCACGAAGGCGGTCCGGAAACCGTGCTTCGATGACGCGATCAGGTCGTAGTTGTGGGCCGCCACCATCATGCATTCCGACGCCTCGACTCCCAGCATGTCGGCGGCCGAAAGGTAAGCCTTGGGTTCGGGTTTGTATGCGCCGGCGACCTCGGCGCCGAGAATCGCGTCCCACGGAAGGCCCGCGTGGCGGGCCATTCCGACCATGATGGCGACGTTGCCATTCGATAGCGTGGCCAGCATGTAGCGTGTCTTGAGGCGAGCGAGTCCGGCCACGGCATCCGGCCAGGGATCGAGCCGATGCCATACGCGGTTGACGTGGTCGATATCGGCCTCGCCAAGCGACGTGATCGCGAATTCCTCCAACACCGCGTCCAGGTTCTCGCGATGGAGGACGTCGAGCTTGGTCCAAGGGCGCTCGCCGCTTCGCACCCGTGCCATAGCGGGGTCGTAGCGCCCGCGCCAAGCGTCGGCGAACGCCGCCCAGTCCACGTCCAAACCGTAGGCTCGGCCCCATTCGGCGCCTTCGCGGATGATGGTGCCGCGCCAATCGACGACGGTGCCGAAGACGTCGAAGGTGAGCGCCTTGATGTTCGAAAACTCGGCCATTCCCCGCCCCCGTTATTCGTGAACTGTTTCAGTCGACCCTATCACGCCCGCCGCGGCTCAAAAGAACGCTCCGGCGCCGTCCCACAGCAGTTTGAGGCCGACGCAAAAGAGAATCGCGTAGACGAAGCGGTAAAAGGGCCGCTCCGGCACGACCTTCTGGACGCGAAATCCCGCCCAGACGCCGAGCGGCGCGAGAAGTCCGAGAAAGAGCGCGGTCGAGACGTTCTCCACCGTCCACTGGCCGACGATCCCGTAGGGTACGATCTTCAAGTAGTTGATGGCGAAAAAGAAGACGACGGTCGTTCCGACGAAGATCGACTTGTCCATGCGCTGGGGCAGCAGATAGGCCTGTACCGGCGGTCCGCCGGCATGCGCGACGAAGCTGGTGTAGGCGGCGACCGCGCCGCTGAGCCCGCCGAGCACCACGTTCGGCGACGAAGGCGGGCGGTCGCGGTTGCGCAGGAGAAAATGGTGAAGGGTGAAGGCGATGGCGAGCACGCCGATCAGAATGCGCACCACCGGTATGCTGACGTACCCGAACGTTAGCATACCGAACGCGATCCCGATCAAGGACCCTGGCACCATGATGGCGATGTTGCGCTTGTCCCAGAGCCCCCGATACGCCCATACCCCGAACAGGTCCATGATGCAGAGGATCGGCAGCATGATCGCGGCCGCCTGGATCGGCGAGATCACGAGCGACATCATCGGAACGGCGATGACCCCGAGGCCGCCGCCGAACCCGGTCTTACCGATCCCTGCGATGATGACGGCGGGAACCGCCACCACATAGAACCAGGGATCGCTGATCAGCACCGGTTCGAACCTGCCACCGGCGTAGCGCGCGGGGGCAATGCCGACGCCGAGGGCGCGAGTCGGCAAACGCCGGATAAGCCGGCCCGCGTCATCGAAGCTCCGCCACCCTCAGGGGGCGGACGCCGACGATGTGGGCAGCGACGGCGAGAACCGTGCCGCCTACCATCACCGCCACCAGGGGCGTGGCAGTGTCGGCGAGCAGCGCGCCGACCAGAAGCGACGCGCCCGCGCCGGCCATCATCTGAATGAATCCGGCGAGTCCCGAGGCCGCCCCGGCGCGCCCCGGATCGGCACTGACGGCGCCGGCCATGCCGTTCGGGATGCTGAGCCCGTTCCCGAGCGACACCACCGCCATGGCGCCGAACAGCACCAGGGGCGTAAGCACGCCGATCGCCCACAACAGCCCGAGACCCGTGGTCCCGACCACGGCGATGGCCATGCCTATCACGATCATTCTCTCGATCCCCATCCGGACCGACATTCGCCCGGCGGTGAAGTTGCTGGCGATGTAGCTCACCGACACCAACAGAAAATAGAGGCCGTATTCGCTGGGCGAGCGGCCCATTAGCTCCATCATCACGTACGGCGCGCCACCGAGGAATCCGAAGTAGACGCACGACGTGAACGAGATCTGAAGGGTGTAACCGCAAAACGACCGGATGCGGAGCAGGGTTGCGAAATCGGTCCAGAAATCGAGGACGGCGATCCCCCGTTGCGCCACCATGCGCGTTTCGTGCAGCGAGAACAGGGCGAACACGAACACGATCGCGCCGAACGTCGTGATTACGGCGAAGATCACCCGCCACCCGAACCAGACGTCGAGGTATCCGCCGATCACCGGTCCGATCATGGTCATCAGCACCGCGGCCATGGTCACATAGGCGATCTGGCTGGCGGACTGGTCGCGCTCGTATAGGTCGCGGATGATGGCTCGGACGATCACCATGCCCGCGCAGCCGCCCACCGACTGGACGATACGCGCCGCAATCAGCGTCTCGATGCTCGGCGCCACCAGGCAGGCCGCGCTGGCCGCGACGTAAACGGCGAGGCCCACGAGCATGACCGGTCGGCGGCCAAAGCGGTCCGAAAGCGGGCCGTAGACGAGTTGCGCCGCCGCGAACCCGATCATATACAGCGTCAGCGTCAGCTGGACCGTGCCGTAACCGGCGTCGAACACGCGCATGAGGCCGGGCATCGACGGCAGAAGGATGCTCATGGCCAGGGGCCCGGTCGCAGTGATGGCGATCAGGATGGCGAACGGGGGGCGGCGGTGGGGAAACGAATCGGAATCGGTCATGGGCGCCCAGACTATCGCGCCGCCCCGGTCCAGGCACCCCCATTCGCAACCGCACCGCGATCGCGAAGGCGTGAAGCCGAGGAGATACGGAGCCCCGCCCGTGTCTGCATGCGTGTACGATGGCGCCCAGCCGACGCCCAACGCCATCTCGGAAACCAAGGAGTTTGACGGCCTTGATCGAATGGCGAGAGGAATACAAGACCGGTATCGCGTTGGTCGACTACGGGCACGAGCACCTGATCTCGGTGATCAACGCATTGTTCGACAGACTCTCTGGCGAGCACAGCGTCGAGGACGTCCTTCGGCATCTTGGCGAGATTCACGCGCTGATCGAGGCCCATTTCGCGCTCGAGGAAAAGATCATGCGCGATACCCGCTACGACG
>JASLLV010000184.1 GCA_030746935.1 Rhodospirillales bacterium
TCGAGGATGAATTCGTGCGGCAATTCGCCCTCGGACATTGCCGGGAAGTCCTCGCTCGGGAGAGTCGCCAGATTGAGCCGCGACCGGCCGCACTTGACCTCGAGCCGATTCTTCTCGCCGCCGCTGGCGATCTCGACCTGGGCGCCTTCCGGCAGCTTGCGGATGATATCGAACAGGGTATGCGCGGGCACCGTCGTCGCGCCCTCCTGCGACACCTCGCCGGGCGCCTTCTCGACGATGGCGAGGTCCATGTCGGTCGCCGTCATCGCGAGCGAAGATTCACCCGCGCGCAACAACACGTTGGACAGAATCGGGATCGTCGTGCGGCGCTCGACGACGCCCTGGACGTGCTGCAGGGACTTCAGTAGGGAGGATCGTTCTATGTTCAGTTTCATGGTCTCGAGCCGATCCGGTCAGCGTTGGAATGACGTTTCGAGGGATGATGCCACGCGGTCGCCGCGGCGACGACCGCCGCGTCGCGACGGGTGCCGAGCGCCCACGCCCCCAGACCCCCATACGCCCGGTGCGCAACGTGCGGCACTATAGCAGAAAGCCTTGGGCTTCGAACCGGTTTTGGGCGAATCGGCCGGGTCGTCTCAACCTTCCAGCATGCGCCTCAACAGCTCGACGTCCTCATCGAAGCTGACATCGGCGTGGCGCAGCTCGTCGACCTTGCGGACCGCGTGCATCACCGTGGTGTGATCGCGCCCGCCGAACTTGCGCCCGATCTCGGGCAGCGAGCGGGCGGTGAGCTGCTTGGACAGGTACATCGCCACCTGGCGCGGCCGGGCGACGGCGCGCGAGCGCCGCGCCGAGTGCATGTCTGCGATACGAATGTTGAAGTGCTCGGCGACGCGCTTTTGGATCTCCTCGATGGTCACGCGGCGGTCGTGCGCCCGCAACAGGTCGTGCAACACGTCCTGGCAGGATTCGAGCGTGATGTCGCGCCCGACCAGGGTCGCGTGCGCCACCACCCGGTTGAGCGCGCCTTCGAGCTCGCGGACGCTGGCGGTGATCTTGTGGGCGAGGAATTCCAGCACCTTGGCCGGGATCGCGACGCCGAGGCGCTCGGCCTTGGACTGCAATATGCCGAGCCGAAGCTCATAGGTGGTGGCGTGGATGTCGGCCACCAGTCCCCAGCCGAGCCGGGAGCGCAACCGCTCCTCCATGCCCTCGAGGTCCGACGGCGACTTGTCGGCGGAGACGACGACTTGGCGGTTGTTGTCGACCAAGTCGTTGAAAGTGTGGAAGAATTCCTCCTGGGTCGATTCCTTGCCGTTGATGAATTGGACATCGTCGATCATCAGGACGTCGACCGAGCGGAAACGCTCCTTGAAAGCCATGGTGTTCTGAAACCGGAGCGCCCGGATGAAGTGGTACATGAATTTCTCGGCCGACAGATACTCCACCTTGCGGTCGGGATGCCGGGTGCGGATGTGCCAGGCGATGGCATGCATCAGATGGGTCTTGCCGAGCCCCACCCCGCCATAAAGAAACAGCGGGTTGTACGACGCCGACTGGGAATCGGCGACGCGGCGCGCAGCGGCGTAGGCAAGCTCGTTGGGCTTGCCGACAACGAAATTCTCGAACACGAAACGGGGATCGAGCGGCGCGCCGATCGCATCGCTCTCGCCAACCGTCGCCTCCGCGGCGGCGACGGCGACTTTGGCCACGGCGGCGGCGGCGGGCTCGATCGGGTCGAGTTCCTCGCCGCCGGGCTCGGCCTGCACCGCCACCTCGAGGGCGGAGATGGTTTCGTCCTCCTCGGTCCACAACTCGCGCAAACGCTCGGCGTAATGGCCCATGATCCAATCGCGCATGAACCGGGTCGGCACCGCGACGCGCACCACGCCGCCGTCGATGCCGATCAGCGTGACCGGCTTGATCCAACTGGTGTAGGCGGATTCGCCGACCTCGGCCCTGAGCATGCCACGCACCCGGGCCCAGCCCGCCCCGATACGCTGACTGGTGCCGCGCTCAGCCATGTCAACGCTGCTCCCAGGGTAAGCCTAGCACCTTCCAACCATCGACCGAACCGCGGTGTTTTGCGTTGTCGAGATGTCCCTCGAAACCGCCGGCGACGTTGTAGCAAGTCGCGTATCCCGCCGCTGTCGCCGCGATCGCCGCCGACTTCGACCGCGCGCCCGAACGGCACAGAAACAGGACCGTCGCGTCCTTGCTCACGCCGGCCGCATCGAGCTCGGCCAGGAAATTCGGGTTGGGCGCCCGCTCACGATAGGCCCGCCATTGCACCAGTGCCGGCCGTTTGCCGATCGAGCCGAGATCGGGAATACCGACGTACTCCCACTCGGGCACGGTCCTGACGTCGACCAGCGTCGCCGCCGCGTCGCGCTCCAGAACGGCCCACGCCTCCTTGCAGTCGACGTCCCCGGCGTAATCTGGTCCAGAAGCCCCGCCAACCGCCGAGGTCTGATCGCTCATCCGTGCCCCCAACCGTGCCGACCGTGCGATCGGCGAATTCACGATTATTAGCCTTTACTACATAGTGGGTTGACACAAAAGATTACGCGAAGAACTACGCAACCCTACATAACCCACTAGAAGTAAAGGCAAATAAAAACTGCTCGTATTTATTTCGTAGGACACGCCCCCTGAGCGGCCCGAGAAAGCCACTGTAACCGTGCTCGACGCCGCTTGCAACGAGTTCGAACAGGAAACACGAAAAAAAATCCCCGTCGTTGCGGGGAATCGGGCGCGGGGTCGGTGAACGCCGGGCGGGCGCCCGGGCGACGCTTCGCCCCGGGCGCAAACGTCGCGCGATTACAATGACTTGATGCGGGCGGCCAGCCGAGAGACCTTGCGCGAGGCGGTGTTGCGGTGCAGCACGCCCCTGGTCACGCCGCGCATGATTTCGGGCTCGGCGGCGGCGAAAGCGGCCTCGGCGGCCGCCTTGTCGTTGCCCGCGATGGCGGTCTCAACGCGTTTGACGAAGGTGCGAATGCGGCCGCGGCGCGCGCGATTGACCTCGGTGCGACGCTCGTCGCGGCGAACCCGTTTTTTCGCCGAAGATGTGTTGGCCATGAACTCGTCCCGTGTTCAGAGATGCTAGGAGCCTGTCCGAGTAAACATCACGGGCGGCGCCGCGTTTCCAGGGCCTGGGGCTAGGAGGGCGTCGCGCCGCGATGCCGTCGCATCGCTAGCGGCGGCCGACGACGTCCCAAGGCCCTG
>JASLLV010000185.1 GCA_030746935.1 Rhodospirillales bacterium
GAAGCCATCGTCCCGATGGACCAAAGACCGGTCATGCACTAACATTCACACTGGACCACTCAAAGGGGGCCAACCAGCCCGACCGAAAGCGTCTCGGTCTCGGCCACAGGGTCGGTCGGCGCCGTCGCGCCGGGGCCGACAGAGGCGCCGGCCGAGGTCGATATCCCCTCGCCGAGCGCACCAAGCGCTGAGCCCGACGCCGGGTCGGGCGGCGGCGAAGAGAAACCCCCTTTCCAGGAATACGACCCCGATCACGGCCTCGACGACGACGATCACCACGACGACGATGACGACGTCTACGATCCCAATTGGAACCCTGGGACTCCCGACGACGACCACGACGACCACCACGACGACCATGACGACGAAGGCGAAGGCGGCAACGGCCATTGATGCGCGGCGGTGAAATATCGCTTCTTGGGGTTGTATGCGGGCAGCGCTTGGCGCCGATCGCGCTGCCGCGGCCCCACTTCGCATCGCTTCGCATCCCAGGAAAATGGTGCCGCCTGTAGGACTCGAACCTACGACCCCGGCATTACGAATGCCGTGCTCTACCAACTGAGCTAAGGCGGCGCTGGCGCGCGCCTGCGTGCGCGCACGGACCCTAATTACTGCGCGCTCCCCCGGCCGTCAACGACGCGCAAGAGCACGCTCCACCCGGGCGCTATCGTGGCCGGTGGCGCGGGCGCGCCGAGCCGCTTAAGCTGGGCCGCTTTGGGACAGCTCGCGAGAATAATCACCGTCGCGGCCGCGCGCGCCGCGGCGACGCCGGCGGAGGCTTCATGGGGCGCGTAGAGGGAAAGGTGGCGCTCGTCACGGGCGCCGCGGGCGGCATCGGCGGCGCGATCGCGCTGCGATTGGCGGAAAACGGCGCTCGGGTCATTTTGACCGATGTGTCGGAAGGCGGATTGGCGGAAACGGCCGCCCGGATCACAGCGGCAACGGGAGCCCATGCCGCGACACACAAGCACGACGTCTCCTCGGAAGAGAGCTGGCATCTCGTGATGGCGGCGGTTGGGCACGCCTGCGACAAGCTTGATATCGTCGTGAACAGCGCCGGCATATTCAACACGATCGGCCAGCCGTTTGATGCCATACCCTATGACGAGTGGCGCGAAATCATCGCCGTCAACCTAGACGGCGCGTTTCTCGGAACCCGCTCGGGCGTGCAGGCGATGAAGGGCACGGGCGGCGGTTCCATCATCAACATCGCTTCGACCGCAAGCTATCTCGGGACGAAAGCAGGCGCGGCCTATGGCGCCAGCAAGGGCGGCATCCGCGCCTTGACGGTGCAGGCGGCGATCAGCTGCGCCAACCATCGCTATGACGTCCGCGTGAACTCGATCAGCCCGGGCTACGTCTGGACGCCGGCGATCGAGTCCCGCTTGACGGCCGAATACGGAAGCAAGGAGGAAGGGATACGGGCCGCGGCGTCGCGCAACCCGTTGGGGCGCGTGGTCGATCCCGATGACGTCGCCTGGGGAGCGGTCTATCTGGCGTCGGATGAATCGAAGATGATCACGGCGTTCGATTTGGTGATCGACGGGGGAATGCTGCGCTCGTGAATGCCGGAGATCGTCAGATGAAATACGAACGGCGCGGGCGCTCAAGATTGGCCACTTTGGGACGCTTGCGAAAATGATCACCACCGCCCCCTTGCCCGCCTGGCGCGACTTCGCCGCCGTTTTCGCCCGTGACGACGGCACCGATGACGCCGAGCTCGCAGCACCCTGGCGGCGCGCGGACGAGGCCGCGTTCTGGTTCTCGCGCGCCGCATTCGCGCTCGCCGCCGTCGCCCACGCCGAGGCGGTGCCGGCGCCGTCGGTGTGGTTGCCGGACTACTTCTGCAACCAGTCCACGGCCCCGCTGCGCCAATCCGGCGCCCAAATCGCGTTCTATCCCGTCGGCGCCGATCTCGAACCCGACTGGTCGGCATGCGAGCGGCTCGCGGCCGTCGCCGCGCCCGATCTCTTCATCCTGGTTCACACCTTCGGACGCAACACCGACGGCGTGCGGGCGCGTGCGTTTTGTGACCTCGTGGCGGCACGCCTGGTCGAGGACGCGGCCCACGTGGTGCGCCCCCAGCCCGGCGTCGGCGAGGTCGGCGACTTCGTCATCTACAGCCCCCAGAAGGTGCTCGCGGTTCCCGACGGCGGATTGCTGCTCGTGCGCGATTCCTCCCAAGCCCCGGCGATCGAGGCCGCGATCCGCCATATGGGAAGCCGCGCGCACGCGCCGTGGACGTGGTTCGCGAAGCGCGGCGCGCAGAAGATTCTACCCCCGGCGGCGTACGCGCCCCTTCGGCGCGATCTCGCGTTCACCGACGATCCGGCCTATGCGCCGTTGCCGCCGACGCCCGCGTTGAGCGTGGCCGCCCGGCGCCTACTCGCCCGCGCGCCGACGACGTTGCCGGCGGCGGTTCTCGAGCGGCGGCGCAACGCAATGGCGCTCAGACAGTGTCTGGCACCGGTGAACGCGCCCAGGCCCTTCTTCCGAGCCGAGGACGAGGGCCCTGCCCCTTACCGCCTGGTGCTCGATTGCGCGAATCCTCGGAACGCGCAAGTTTGGTATCACCGCCTGGGCGCGGCCGGTGTGCCGGTGGAAAGCTGGCCCGACCTCGCGCCCGAGGTAACGGACTCGCCCCAAAGGCATGCAATCGCCATCGAGCTACGCCGCCGGCTAGTTTTCGTCGGGATCCACCAGACGCTCGACATGGTTGCGCTGGCGAAGCGGTTCGCGCGCGCGATCGGCTAGAGTTCGACCAGCCTCGCCGCCGCGGCAATTGCCGGCGCGGTATTCGTTGGCCTTGCGCCGATCGCCGAGGCCGAGGCCGGAAACGTGAAGGTCATGAACCGGATCAAGGCGGATTGCGTCATCGACGGACCCGACGTCTCGATCCCGATCTCGGCCAAGTCAGAGAAGGACGTCCGGATCGACGATTCGTTTGCGGGCAAGCTCAAATCCGTGTGCCAGGCCACCGGCCTCGACAAGAACGCGTCCGACTGCGACGTCCTGATTGGCGGCGCAGGCCGCTCCGGCGTCGCCAAGGACACCGCTTTCGACTTCAAGTACGTGACCCAGATTCACGTCAATTCGCAACTCAACATGTTCTTGGTCTGCACCGCCATATGAAGCGGTGCGCGCGGCC
>JASLLV010000186.1 GCA_030746935.1 Rhodospirillales bacterium
GCCCAGAACTTCATGGCCGCCCTATGCCTCGCAGCCATCGTCTGCTATTGGATTTGAATGAGTCTGGACCCTAGAGGGAAAATACGTTAGCGAGAGCGGATCGCGATTGATGGGAATCACGAAGCGGTTCGAATCTGGCGCGCAAGTCCACTCTGTTTCAATTGGAGTAACCGAATCACGCCCTCGGCGGATCGCGCCTACACGGTCGCGGGCGACGACGGATCTGGTCTTGGGCCGGCGCTCCGCGGCCCGGCGGTCCCGAATCCGTCAGGCCGCGCGCGTCGAGGTTGATTCGGTCAGCAACGCGTACAGCGCTTCGGCGCTGTCGGTTCCGCGCAGTTTCTCGCAGGTTCCGTGATCGCGGAGAAGGCGCGAGACCCGCGCCAGCGCCTTCAGATGGTCGGCGCCGGCCGATTCAGACGCGAGCAAAAGAAAGATCAGGTCGACCGGCACGCCGTCGACGGAATCGAAGTCGATGGGGTGATCGAGACGGGCGAACAGGCCGAACGGTTGGTCCACGGCCGCAAGCTTGCCGTGGGGGATGGCAATCCCGTTACCGATGCCGGTGGTGCCTAGCTTCTCGCGCCCCAAGAGCACGTCGAAGATTGCCCGCTCGTGAAACCCGGTGCGTTCAGCCGCGTGCTTGGCGAGCTCGTGCAGGGCCTGCTTCTTGCTCGAGACTTTCAGATTGGCGATGACGCTTTCGGGCGTCAGAAGGTCCGCTATCTCCATGAATCCACGACCCTGGTTGTACGGGCTAATTGTCGGCCGACGGCTCGCCGCCGGGATCGATCCACCCGATGTTGCCGTCGGGACGCCGGTAGATCACGTTGAGGCCGCCGTGCGCACGGTTGCGAAACATCAGCGCGGTTGCCTCCGCAAGGTCCATTCGCAGGACCGCCTGGGAAACCACCAGGTTCGCGATCTCGGCCGGCGGCTCGGCGATCACGACGGGCTTACCGGCGACGGGCTGTTCTTGGTCTTCATCGTCTGGCGCGAAAACGGGCTCGGGAGCGGCAACGGGCGCTTCGGCGCGGCCCCCTCCCTTATGGCGGTCGCGCATACGCCGCTTGCGGCGGCGAAGCCTCTTGGCGATTTTCTCCACCGTAACGTCAAAAGCGCTGTAAGCGTCCGCGGCCATCGCCGAGCCTTGCACCGACACGCCGCGCGCCGCGTGCACCGAAATATCGACCCGGAAATTGACGCCTTCACGCGAGAACGTGACGGTCCCGTCCAACGGGCGGTCGAAGTACTTCGAGACCGCGCCGTTGAGCATCTCTTCGACGTGCGCGCGAAGGGCATCGCCGACGTCGACGTGCTTGCCGTTTATCGAAAGATCCATCCGAACGAAACCTTACGCACGCAGCGAGCGAGCGATCGACAAGGATCCAGGACTGAAGCGAAAGAATTGTGATTCCGACACGGTTATTGCAACCGTCCGCGTTCCCTTCGTCGGAAGAGGCGGGGACCGTAATCCCGCGCTCCGGCGGAGTCAACAAGCCGAAGAGTCGTTTATTCTGCCGCCCCGGTGGCGCGGATCAACCGGACAGAAATTCCCTATAACTCAGAAAATACTGGACTTTTCCCGCCTTCGCCGGACCGAGGATGGAATGCCGATCGCCTCGCGGTACTTGGCCACCGTCCGGCGCGCGATGTCGATGCCCCCGTCTCGCAGGATTCGCACGAGCTCGTCGTCGGAATGCACGTGCTCGGAGGATTCGCTCTCGACCAGGGCCTTGATGCGATGGCGCACGGATTCGGCGGAATGGGCGGCCTCTCCGTAGACCGCGTTGATCGACGGCGTGAAGAAGTACTTGAGCTCGTAGATCCCGCGCGGCGTGGCGATGAACTTGTTGGTGGTCACCCGGCTTACCGTGCTCTCGTGCATCTCGATCGCCTGGGCGATGTCGCGAAGCACCAACGGCCGAAGGTGCTCGACGCCCTTGTTGAAGAACGCGCTCTGCTGGCGGACGATCTCGCTCGCCACCTTGAGGATGGTCGTTGCCCTTTGGTGGAGGGACTTGACCAACCAGCTCGCCGACTGGAAGCACTGGGCGATGTAGTGCCGCTCCTCCTTGTTGCGCGCGCCGCGGCTGACGCGCACGTGATAGTGATTGTCGATCAGCACCCGCGGCAACGTCTCTTGGTTGAGCTCGATGATCCAACCGGCGCCGGGCGCGGCGCGCATCAGGATATCGGGCGTGACCGGCTGGGCCACGGTGTGGTCGAACGCCACGGCGGGTTTGGGATCCAAGGTACGGATTTCGGCCACCATCTCGGTGAGCGCCTGGCCATCGCAACCCGTGGCGTTCTGCAAAGCCCGAATGTCCCGCTTGGCCACCAGATCAAGATTGTCGAGAATCGCCTGCATGGCGGAATCGAGGCGGTCACGGTCGCTGAGCTGCGCCGAAAGGCATTCGGCGAGGTTGCGTGCGAAGACCCCTGCAGGGTCGAACTCCTGAAGCTTGGCAAGCGTCCGTTCCACGCGCTCCACTTCGCACTCGAGGAGCCGCGCGAGCGCGGCGAGATCGCCGGTCACGTAGCCGGCCTCGTCAAGCATGTCGATTAGATGCAGCCCGATCAGTCTGTCGACCCCGTCGTCGAGCTCAACGTGAAGCTGGTTCAGAAGGTGGTCGCGCAGAGAATCCGCGCCCGAGACCATCTGCTCGAGGTCGCGATCGCCGCCGTCGAACGAGCCGCCGCGACGGCCCCAATCCTCGAACGCGCCGGCACGCTCGATATCGTCCGCGCCGGCGGCCGAGCCGTCGACGCCGTCGCCGTTCCAAAGGTTGTCGAAGTCCATGTCCAGCTCTTCGTCGCCGGCGCCAGCTCCGTCAGCGATATCGGGCGCCGCCGCGTCGTCGTCATTGCGGTCGTCGTCGCGCTCAAGCAGGGGATTGCGCTCCATCTCCTCTTCGACGTAGGCGAGCAACTCGACGCTGGAGAGCTGCAGCAGCTTGATCGCCTGCTGCAGCTGCGGCGTCAGAACCAGCGATGCGCTTTGGCGCAGCTTGAGGTTGGGTGAGATCGCCATGGGCGCTGGGGACCGGCCCTAGGCTCAGGACTCATTGATTGAGATAGAAGATGACGAAAGCGGCGATGCATATGGCTGAGAAGAAAGTGTGGGC
>JASLLV010000187.1 GCA_030746935.1 Rhodospirillales bacterium
GCCCCCCTTTGGACGCTATCGCTGGATCGCAAGTCCGCTGGCGCGATGCCGCGAGACGGCGCATGCGTTAGTCGGCGCGGCGCCGGCCCTCGATGATCGCCTCGCCGAGATGGATTGGGGGGAATGGCAGGGGTGCACGCTCGCCGAGCTTCGCTGCGAACTCGGCGCGGCAATGGTGGATGTCGAGGCGTGCGGCCTCGATTTTCGCCCACCGGGTGGCGAAAGCCCGCGCGAGGTGTTCGGCCGCGTCCGGCCGCTTCTCGTCGAAATAGCGGCCGATCGCACGCCCACAGTCGCGGTCACCCATCGCGGCGTCATGCGCGCGATCTTCGCCGTCGCCTCGGGTTGGGACATGACCGGCAAGCCGCCCAAGAAGATGCGCGACGGCTGTTTGCAGGTCTTCTCGCTGGATGCGGACGGTGCGCCCCGGCTCGAGCGACTGAACGTCGCCCTCGAACGCTGATGGAAAAATCGCGGGTCATGATCTACGTCCAGCACCTGCTGGGCGTCGGACACCAAAGAAGGGCGGCAGCGATCGCGCGGGCGTTGGTCGACGCCGGGCTCGACGTGGCTTACGTCTCGGGCGGGAGCCCCGTTTCCAATCTGGATGTGGGGGGTGCCGCGTTCGAGCAACTGCCGCCTTGCAAGGCGGCGGACTCGTCCTTCCGCCTTGTCGACGCCGAGACGGGGGACGCAATCGACGAGGCGTGGAAAGGGCGCCGGCGCGCGTCGCTGCTCGACGCCTTCGCGCGCTTCAGGCCCGCCGTCATCGTGATAGAGATGTATCCGTTCGGTCGCCGCGCCTTCCGCTTTGAGCTCGAACCGCTGCTCGAGGCCGCCGCGAGCTGCGCGCCCCGTCCGCGCGTCGTTTCATCGGTCCGCGACGTCCTCGTCGAGAAACGGGACCGCCGGAAGCTCGAAGAAACCGTCGCGACGATCCAGCGCTGGTTCGATCTCGTGCTCGTCCACGGCGACGCCGACTTCATCCCGTTCGATGCCACCTTTCCGCTGGCGCCGAAGATCGCGTCGCGTATGTACTACACCGGATACGTATGCCCCGAGGCGCCGGCCGAGCGCGCCGGCGACTTCCATCGCGGCGAGATTCTGGTATCGGCCGGCGGCGGCCGGGTCGGCGAGCGCTTGTTGGCGATGGCGCTCGATGCGCGAGCGCTGAGCCGCCATCGGGACGTCACCTGGCGGCTGCTCGTGGGCCGAGGCATGACCGAGGACCGCTTCAACGCGCTCGCCGCGCGAGCCGGCGACGGCGTCGTCGTCGAGCGCGCGCGCGCGGATTTCGTCGCCTTGCTCGCTGAGTGCGGGGCGTCGGTCTCGCTCGCCGGCTACAACACGGTCACCGATGTGTTGACGACGGGTGCGCCCGCGGTGCTCGTCCCTTTCGCCGATCGCGACGAGACAGAGCAAGCGACGCGCGCGGCCCGGTTGGCCGAGCGCGGCCTCGCCACGGTCGTTGACGAGACGACGCTGGAGCCGGGCGAGCTTGCCCGCGCCGTCGATGCGGCGGTGGCCCTCGGCCGCCGCGGGATACCCGACATCCGTCTCGACGGCGCCCGTGAGACGGCGCGAATTGTGTCCCGCCTCGCCCGCGGCCGTCGCATGAAGGACAACCCGCTTGGCTGGTCTTCGGAGCTTCGCTAACCTTGGCCCGACAATAGAAGATCGCGCGGTCCGCGGCCCAGCGGGCGAGAGCGACGGAGGGGGACGTGATGGAACCGGGTATCTATCGGTACATTTTCCGCTTTAGCAAACGAGAGCAGATTCTCCTTGTCGTCCTGACCGTCATCTCGTTTCCGTTTCTCTATCTGTCTTTGGATCTTCCGAAGACGATCATCAACAAGGCGATCGGCGGGTCTGATTTTCCGATATTGATCTTCGACACCGAGATCGATCAGATCCCTTATTTGCTGATCCTGTGCGGGATCTTCCTTGGCCTCGTTTTCGTCAACGGCGGCTTCAAATACTATGTGAACGTTTTTCGCGGGGTTGTCGGCGAGCGGATGCTGAGAAGGCTCCGCTACCAGCTCGTCCACCGGGTCATGCGGGTCCCGCTGGACCACTTCCGCAAGACCTCGCAGGGCGAGGTCGTCTCCATGGTGACCACCGAGACCGAGCCGCTCGGCGGATTCATCGGCGACGCCTTCGCCTTGCCGGCGTTCCAGGGTGGAACTCTCATCGTCATCGTCGGTTTCGTCTTCGTCCAGGACTGGATCATGGGTATTGCGGCGATCGCCTTGTTTCCGGTCCAGGCAATCATCATTCCCATTCTTCAGGCCCAGGTAAACCGGCTGGGCAAGGAGCGGGTGCGCAACGTGCGCAAGCTGTCGGAGCGGATCGGCGAAGTGGTCTCGGGCGCCCACGAGATCCACGCCCACGACACCTCGCAATACGAGCTTTCCGACTTCTCCCAGCGCCTGGGCACGATCTGCGGGATTCGCGTCGACATCTACCGCAAGAAGTTTTTCATCAAGTTTGTGAACAACTTCATCAACCAGCTAACGCCGTTCTTCTTCTTCTTCTCGATCGGCGGCTATCTCGTCATCGTCGGCGAGCTTACGTTCGGGGCGCTGGTCGCGGTGCTGGCGGCCTACAAGGACATGGCCTCGCCGTGGAAGGAGCTTCTCACCTACTACCAGCGCAAGGAAGACGCGCGGATCAAATACGGGCAGCTCATCGATCAGTTCGAGCCGGCGGGCATGTTCGACGAATCCCTTCTCGACGCCGAGCCCGAGGACGTAAAGCTGATCGACGTCGCCCTCGATGCGTCCAACGTCACCTGGGAAGAGGACGAGGGCGTGAAGGTGGTGGACGGCGCCAGTCTGAACACCCATCTTCCCGAACACTTGGCCATCGTCGGTTCCGGAAGCGCCGGCACGAGCGAGTTTGCGAAACTGCTCGCGCGCCAGATTCTTCCTTCAGCGGGCCGCATCGCGCTTGGCGCCAGGAACCTCGTCGAGATGCCCGAATCGGTGACTGGTCGACGCATCGCCTACGTCGGCAACGAGGCCTATCTCGCCTCCGGCACGATTCGCGAAAGCCTGCTCTACGGTCTCAAGCACCGT
>JASLLV010000188.1 GCA_030746935.1 Rhodospirillales bacterium
TATAGCGGGATGTTGCCGTGCTTCTTCGGAGGGTTCTTGTCCCGTTTACTGGCCAAGCTTTCAAAAGCGGTAACCAGAATTTGACGAGTTCGTCGAGGTTGGGTTCGTTCGCGTTCCTCGGCTTGCCGGGGTGGATGATGGCCACCTGGCAGGCCTCGGCCGCCTCCACCAGCTCGCGATAGGTCCCGGCGTCAACGTCGGCGATGTAAGCCTGCATGTTATCGTCGTATGCGAACATGCGGTTGTTGAGGTCCGTACACTCGTTGCAAGTGGTGCAGCGCGGGGTCTCGATCGAGGGTTCGTCCGAAACGGCGGCGGCGGCGGTCGCGTCCACGACCTCGGCCGCGGTCACCTCGCCCGGCTCCTTCGAATCCGCGACCGGCGGCGCCTCTTGAGCGGCCGTTTCCGGCCGGTCGGTTGCGGGGCCCAACTGATCCTTGAGCGCCGCCAGCTCGCGTTCCTTATCTTTCTCCCAGATCTCGCGCTCGTGCTCGAGCCGCCGTCTGGCGTAGGGGCTGTTGATTCCGCCCAGTTCCTGAAGGCCGTGCCACATCTCGCGGCTTCGGCGCGCCGCGCGCGTCAGCTTCTCGTCGACGACGACTTTTTGGAGCACGCCGTCGTCGTCCACCATCAATACGTAGGGCACGTGCTCGGGCCACGCGCCGGCCTCATTTTCGAGATACGCGGCGACCGGGATCATGCTCTCTTGCCATCGCTCGCGGGGAACCCTCGCGAAATGACCCGAATGGCGGCGATCGCAGGCGACGAAGTCGACGAACGTGAACGCCACGTCCTCCGAAACCCTTTGTAATTCCTCGTCTTCGTAGGCGAACGTCTCCACCGGCCAGTCCGCCGCGGGCTGCGGATTGTCGCCGACGAAGAACCGTGACGCCCAATCGCTTCCGGCGGCAGGGTCGTAGACGAAGGCGGGAAAGGCGCGCGCCTGCATGGCCGCGGCCGCCGTGAGGTAGGGCGGAAAGTGAAGGGCGTTGCTCGGCGCGCCCGAGAACACATTGAACAACGCCGGACCGTGATAGGCGAAGCCGTCGACGATACGCTCGCGAATCCGGTAAAGATTCGAGCCCGCCGATTGAAGGACGAAGGCCTCGCCGAGCCCGACCGCCATCTGCGCCAGCCGCACGCTGTCGACGCCGAAGGAGGCGTCGCCGAGCCCATGCTCCGTTTGGCCGAGAATATCGTCGGTCTGGACCAGAATCTTGAGCGGCAGCCCCGACGAAAGCGCTTCGATGAGTTCGGCCGTCACCGACCCGGTGCGGCCGTTGCGAAGATGGACGAGATAGGAAGGGAACAGGGCGAGGTCGTCGGCCGTCAGCGCGCTTTCGTCGAAGCCCTCGAACACCGCGTCGTGGGTCGCCTCCACGTACCGGTTCTCGATCTCCAGCTCGGCGACGGAAACGGCTTTGATCAGGGCAACCATTTCCGGGAGGCGCTCGCGGAAAGCTTGGGAGGCGGCGGCGCAACTGTCGAATGCGTAGGTGTACTCCGCATCGTCGCCGGTTTCGTCCGCCGCCGCTTCCGCCGGGCGCGCGAAGAACCGCTGCGCTTCGAGTACCGAAAGCGGGCCGCAGATCCTTTTCCGCCGGGCGTCGTCGAGCACGGTTCCCGGCGCCATCCCGGCCAGAACTTGCGACATGGCGTCGAAGTCGAACGCGGATTCGAACGAATCGCCGACCGAGCCCTTCAGGCGTTTGGGCGCGCGCGCCTTGTCCGACTTCGCTTCATCAGCCGCAAGGATCTCCGAAAGCTTGAGGATGAGGTTCCCAACTCTCTTTTTGAACGTCTCGGCCTTGGCGGTTTGAACTCTGCTCCAAGCGTGAAGCATCAGCGTGGCCGGAGTTTCCCGGCCACAGTCGAGCACCTCGCCGTCGAAAGGCCGCGCGTCGCGCGCCGCCGCAAGGCTCTCTTCCAAGGCCTCGACACTTCCCGGATCGGCGCCCGCGAGCAGGCTCGACTCGGCGCTCGCCCACAGCTCGAAAAGCCGCCCCCCAGTGCCGCGGGCGGAACGCGCGCGCATCTCTTCTTCCAGCGCCAGCACGTGCCGTCTCAAGCGTTCCCCTTCGGGTCCCTTCGGAGCGATTCTCTTCAGGATGTCGTCGACGAGGCTCGACAAAGACTCGGGGCCGGCGCCTTCGTAATCGTCGCCCAACAGCACCAACGGGAAGTCGTAGCGCAGCCGCGAGAGATCCCGATAGCCGGCGAAAAGCGCCGGCCGAAGGTTCAGATCGCCGATGTCGTCGAGACCGGCGCCAGACCGGTCACCCATCAAGTGAAAGGCGACGAGCCCGCGATGCTGGCCGTTCGTCGTGATTTCGGATTCGCCCATTTCGATTGTTCTTGGCGAAATCGCCCTGGAACTTGATGCCTGCCGCTCGAGAACTTTGACCCGGCCGCGCCGGTCACGGGCCCCCATCCGCGGGCCAGATCGTGAGCTTGTCGAGCTCCTCGTCGAGTCCGGCCCTGATCGTTTCCGGCGATTCCGGCCGGTCGGGCCTACGAACGTCTTCATAGCAAGGGACGGCGCTGTCGCGATAGAGGACGCCGACCGGGATACGGTCGGTGATCGACGCGATCTGGCGCGCACGGTCGAGGTTCGCCGGATCGTGCTCTTCGCGGTGCGCGTAAATCTTGGCGAGCGCGGGGCTCGCGCGGACACCGTCTTCGTGCTCCACAATCAACGTGCGCTCCGGGTCCTTCACCCAGGGCTCGAAGTGCTCGGGCAAGTATTCCGGGCACCGCTGCAGCACGCGCACGAACGAGAATCCCTTGTGGTGAAATGCTTCGGCGACGATGTCGAAGAGCAGCTCGGGAATCCAGTCAACCGCCTGGGCGAGGAACGAGACGTTCGCCATTCCCAGCGTCGCGCTCAGCGGGTTCAGCGGCTCGAGATAGGCGCCGCGCGGGCTGGTGTTGCTTTTCAAGCCGAACGGAGAGGTGGGGGACGCCTGCTTCTTGGTCAGTCCGTAGATCTGGTTGTCGTGCATCAGCACGGTCATGTCCATGTTGTAGCGGATCGCATGGATCCAGTGGCC
>JASLLV010000189.1 GCA_030746935.1 Rhodospirillales bacterium
CGTCTGCGATGATGATCCAAGTTTGAATTGCCAAGCTAGCCTTGCCCGGCGGCTCGCCTCCCGGGCCGATTGGCGGTCGCTCCTCGCGGAGCCGCCGCGCCGAGGGCGCGAGCCGGACGCCGAAAAGCCTAAGGGGCGCTCATGCGCCTGTCAAACCTCCTTGGCATCGCGCATGCGGCATGTTAGATACGCGCCCCTGAAGGACCCGGGAGGCGGTATGGAGATCCGCGAGGCACTGACGTTCGACGACGTCTCCCTGGTGCCCGCCAAGTCCGAGGTTCTTCCCGCCGAGACTTCTACGAAAACGCGCCTCACCCGCACGGTCGAGCTGGGAATCCCTGTCCTTTCGGCGGCCATGGACACGGTCACGAAGGCGCGGCTCGCCATCGCCATGGCGCAGGCCGGCGGAATCGGCGTCATCCACAAGAGCATGGAACCGGACGAACAGGCGGCCGAGGTTCGCGCGGTCAAGAAGTTTGAGTCCGGGATGGTGGTCAATCCGCTCATCATCGGCCCCGAGGCGACCCTTGCCGACGCCCTTCATCTCATGAAATCCAACCACATCTCGGGCGTCCCGGTGGTCGAGAACGGCAGCGGCCGGCTGGTGGGGATCTTGACCAACCGAGACGTCCGGTTCGCGAGCAATCCCCGTCAACCGGTCAGCGAACTGATGACGCGGCACACCGAGGACAAGCCCCTGGTGACCGTCAGCGACAGCGTCGATCGCGAGCAGGCGAAGCGGCTGTTGCACGCGCATCGCATCGAGAAACTGTTGGTGGTGGACGACGACTTTCGCTGCATCGGACTGGTAACCGTCAAGGATATCGAGAAGGCGGAGGCCTTTCCGGACGCCACCAAGGACGAAAGCGGCCGCCTGCGCGTCGCCGCCGCGACCGGTGTCGGCGAGGCGGGGTACGCACGCGCCAACGTTCTGCTCGAGGCGGAGGTGGATGTGGTGGTGGTCGATACCGCCCACGGGCACAGCCGCGGCGTCATCGCGGCGATCGAGCGCATCAAGACGCTTAGCAACTACGCCCAGGTCGTGGGTGGCAACGTGGCGACGGCGGATGGCGCGAGAGCGCTGATCGACGCCGGCGCCGATGGCGTCAAGGTTGGGATCGGCCCCGGCTCCATCTGCACCACGCGTATGATTGCAGGCGTCGGCGTGCCACAGCTGACGGCCATCATGGACATCGCCGAAGTCTGCCGCGACGCCGACATCCCGCTGGTTGCCGACGGCGGGATCAAGCACTCGGGCGACATCGCCAAGGCGATCGCCGCCGGGGCCGAGTGCGTCATGATCGGCTCGCTGTTTGCAGGCACGGACGAGAGCCCGGGCGAGGTGTTCCTCTACCAGGGCCGCTCCTACAAGGCGTACCGGGGAATGGGCTCGATCGGCGCCATGGCTCGGGGGTCCGCCGACCGCTACTTCCAGCAGGAGGTGTCGGACAATCTCAAGCTTGTGCCCGAAGGCGTCGAGGGCCAGGTTCCCTTCAAGGGTCCGGTGGTCAACGTGATCAACCAACTGGTCGGCGGACTCAGGGCCGGCATGGGCTATACCGGCAACGCAACCATCGCCGAGATGCAGCGCAACTGCACCTTCCACCGGACGACCCTGGCAGGCCTTCGCGAGAGCCACGTCCATGACGTTATCGTCACCCGCGAGGCACCCAATTACCGGACCCAAGACTGATCACGGGACCCACACCCATGACGGCGTCGGCGCGATGACCGACAAGGTTCTCATCATCGACTTCGGCTCGCAAGTGACGCAGCTGATCGCCCGGCGGGTCCGAGAGAGCGGCGTCTACTGCGAGATCCACCCCTTCAACCGGGTCACCGGCGCGTTCCTGAAGCGGTTCGCGGCCAAGGCCATCATTCTTTCGGGCGGGCCCGCCTCGGTGACCGAGGCCGAAACCCCGTCCACCCCCGACGGCGTTCTGGAGACGGGCGTGCCGGTGCTCGGGATTTGCTATGGCCAACAGGCGATGGTGGCCGAGCTCGGGGGCTCGGTCGAAGGGTCGCGCACGCGCGAATTCGGCCGCGCCTTCGTCGACGTCGTCGACGACTGCGCGCTGTTCGAAGGCGTGTGGCGCCCGGGTGAGCGCGAACAGGTGTGGATGAGCCACGGCGACAAGGTCACCCGCTTGCCTGCCGGCTTTCGTGCCGTCGCCGCCTCGGAAGGCTCGCCCTTTGCCGCCATCGCGGACGATGGGCGGCGCCTCTACGGTGTCCAATTCCACCCCGAGGTCGTCCACACGCCGCACGGCACCAAGCTGTTGCGCAACTTCACCCACCACGTGGCCGGTTGTGCCGGCGACTGGACCATGTCGGCCTTTCGCGCACGCGCCCTCAACGAGGCGCGGTTGCAGATCGGAGAGGGCCGCGTGATTTGCGGCCTTTCCGGAGGCGTGGATTCATCGGTGGTCGCGATGCTTCTGCACGAGGCGGTCGGAACGCGTCTCACCTGCGTCTTCGTCGACACCGGGCTTTTGCGCGAGGGCGAGGCGGGCGAAGTGGTGACGCTCTTTCGCGATCACTACAACATCGCCCTGGTCCACCGCGACGCATCGGAGCTGTTTCTCAAAAAACTGGCGGGCGTCGACGACCCGGAGACGAAACGCAAGATCATCGGCGGCGCCTTTATCGAGGTCTTCGAAGAAGAAGCGAACAAAGCCGGCGGCGCCGACTTCTTGGCCCAGGGCACGCTCTATCCCGACGTGATCGAATCGATTTCCGCCATCGGCGGGCCGTCGGCGACCATCAAGTCCCACCACAACGTGGGCGGGCTGCCCGAACGCATGCACATGAAGCTGGTGGAACCCTTGCGCGAACTCTTCAAGGACGAGGTTCGGGCGCTGGGGCGCGAGCTCGGGCTGCCCGAACGCGTGCTGGGCCGCCACCCCTTTCCCGGACCGGGGCTCGCAATCCG
>JASLLV010000018.1 GCA_030746935.1 Rhodospirillales bacterium
TCTGGGCCGCATCCGCCAGTTCCATCATCGAAAAGGTCAACCGTGGGAAACGAGCGTTGGAATCGCAACACTAGAGCACTATCCGTTTGGTTGGCTCCGGCCGGCATCCGCGGCCGAACCCACGAGCGCTTCCAGGCGCTCGCGGAGCGCCCGCGCTTCCCGCGCGAGAGCAGCCGCGGCGGCAACCATTTTTTCCGCCGCGGCGCCCGTTTTCGACGCCGATGAAGCGACGTTGGACGCACTGCCGGCGAGCCCCCGCGCCACTTCATCGACCTGGCCCAAGTTGCGCGCGATCGCTCCGCTCTCGGCGCTCTGCTCGTCGATCGCCCGCGCCGCTTTGGCCGCGTTTTCATTAATCTCGGTGACGGTGGCGGAGATTTCGGCAATGGCGGTCACCGCCTGGCGGCTCGCCGCCTGGATGTCACCCACCTGGGCGCCGATCCGGTTGGTCGCCTTGGCCGTCTGGTTGGCGAGGCTTTTGACCTCGGTGTCGACGACGGAGAATCCCCTGCCCGCGTCGCCGGCGCGGGCCGCCTCGATCGTAGCGTTGAGGGCGAGCAGGTGCGCCTGGTCGGCGATCTCGCCAACCAGCTTCACGACCTCGCCGAACTTGTCGGCGGCCGCTTCCAAGCCCTCGACGCGCTCGGCCGTCCGATTCGCTTCGACGACGGCGGATTGCGCAATCGCCGCCGATCGGAGGGCGTGCCCGCCGATCGAATCGATTGATTCCGAGAGCCGTTCCGCGGACGCCCAGCCCGCCGCCACGTCGCTGGATGCCCGTTCGGCTGCGTCGGCGACCGCCACCGCCTCGCGCGCGCCCGCCTCCGCGATCCCCGCCAGTTCCGCCGCCGCCGCTTCGACCTCGGAGGCCGCACCGAGCACAGATTCGGTTCCGGCCCCCGCCGCCCGGACGACGGTGTGCTCGATCCGCGAGCGCTCCTCGTCGCGTTCGGCGCGCCCGCGCGCGATGGCTTCGGCGTGCTCGTCGCGCATCGCGTCGACATCCGCCAACGTCGTCTGATAGCGCTTAAGCGCGCGGGCGAGATCGCCGATCTCGTCGGCGTTGGCGAGCGCCGGGATCACGGTCTCGGTGTCGCCATCGACGACGTAGGACGCCGCCCCGGCCACCGCGACCACAGGGCCGGCGATGCTGCGCGCAAAGGCGAGCGCGATGCCGACGAACAAGATCGTGATGGTGACGACGCTGAACACGCCCAGGCGCGCGACCGCCTCGCGCGTCCGTTCGGCCTCCAGGCTGGCTGCGTCCGCGCCGTCATGGGCAAACGCCCGTAGGCCTTCGACGCTCGGCGCCACGTAAGCATAGATGTCGTTCAGGCGGTCGAGATCGGCGGCACGGGTGACGCCCTGGCCGCGCCGATTCTCGGCAACGATCCGGAACTGGGCGACGTGCTGGGCGACGCCGTCGTTGACGGTGTCGATATGGGTGCGGGCCAGCTCGGCCTCGGGGAGGCGCCGCAAGACCTGGAGTGTCGCCAGCGCCTTGGCGCCATGCTTCTCGAAGACGCTCGTCGTCTCGTCATCGCCACGAAAGAGGAACGTGCCTTCCGCCGCGCGCATGGCAAGCAGCTCGATCTCGACGTCGGCGGCAAGCGCGCGCACGCGCTCGAAGGCATCCTTGTGCGTCAGCGCCGCATCCAACCTGAGGCCGCCGGCGAAATCGAAACCCCAGAGCGCAAGCAGCGCGACCAGGCCGAGACCGGCAAGGACGTTGACGCGAACGGATACGCCGAGGTTCCCGAACAATGTGGGCGTCGCGCGCGTTATCGCTAGCGGCTCTCGCGCACGGATGCGAACGGCGGTCGCGGTGTTCTCGGACACCTTGGGAACGGTCCAGCAGTTGCGGGGAGCAAGGAATACCATAGCGCGGAGCAGGCCCACAATTGCGCCTCCATCCGCGCCGGCGGTTGCGTTGCGCGCGCCGGCGGGCGACACTCGCGCCATGAATGAAAGGCGCGGCGCGGGTCCATCGGTTTCCAAGGTGCCCGAAGGAGACAACCGGGCCAGGCTCGTATGTCCCGACTGCGGCTTCATCCACTATGACAACCCGAAGATCGTTGTCGGCGCGGTGTGCACGTGGAACGACCAGGTTTTGCTGTGCCAGCGGGCGATTCCGCCGCGCACCGGCTACTGGACGATCCCTGCGGGTTATATGGAGCTCAACGAGACCACCGCCCAAGGAGCCGAACGCGAAGTCCGCGAAGAGGCCGGCGCCACCGTCGAGATGGGCGAGCTGGTCGAAATCTACGACATCCCCCGGATATCGCAGGTCTACGTCATCTATCGCGCGCGGCTCACCCGGTCTGAATTCGCCGCGGGGCCGGAAAGCCGCGCAGTCGCTCTTTTCGATTGGAGCGACATACCCTGGGACGACATCGCGTTTTCCAGCGTGACATGGGCGCTGCGCCGCTATCGCGACGACTGCGATTCGGCGCAAGGCTCCGCGCCGTCTTGAGCGGGTCGCACTTGACTGGAACCGCAATCGGGTTGCACTCGAGCGCGTAAATCCGTTCGATTTCAATAAGATCGACCACATTCACGGGATCGATGGCGCGCGGTCACGCGATCTCGACCGACCACGATCCGGTCTCGCGAATTATCCGTCGGAGCGGCGCCAGCCCGCACCCCCTCCAGACCGCCCGCACGGGTACCATTCCGTGGACGGCGGGGCTCAGGTGCAGGCCGATGCGATTCCACGCCGCCGGATCACGCTCTAGCGGTTGACGCTCCGTTAACCAATCGTCGCGATACTCGGCCCATGTCCGAGGTAACGAACAAGGCCCTTGTCGCCGTACCCGGCGTCACCCCCAACCCGACCGAGTATGCGCGCGCCCGCGAGGTCCGCGCCCGCGCGGCGTTCACACGGCCGAACGACCCCGAGGATCTGACGCGCGCCATGAACCGCCTCCAAGATCTGCTCGGCTCCGGCCAGCCGCCGCGGAGCGACGTTCCGCGCGGTTTCTACTTCAACGCCCGCATCTAAAGCGTCGTCCCCACTCGCGGAATCGCACCGGCCCGGACACCGTCCCGGCGCCGGGGCGCCTTACTCTTCAATCCCCATGAGTGATTGAGCGAAGGCCCGCGCCTCGAACGGGCGCAGATCGTCCAGTTCTTCGCCGATGCCGACGGCGTGCACCGGGACCGCGAAGCGGTCCGCAAGGGCAACCACCACGCCGCCCTTCGCCGTCCCGTCGAGCTTGGTCATGACCAGGCCCGTGATCGCCACCATGTTGCCAAAGGTCTCGAACTGGGCGTGCGCATTCTGGCCCACCGTAGCGTCCAGAACGAGAAGACAGTCATGTGGCGCGTCGGCGTCGAGCTTGCGGATCACGCGGACCATCTTCTGAAGCTCGGCCATCAGCGCGGACTTGTTGTGTAGGCGCCCGGCGGTATCGATGAACAAGACGTCGCGCGACTCCGCCCGCGCCTGCTGGATCGCCCGATAGGCGAGGGCCGCCGCGTCCGAGCCGGGCTCGGCCGCGATCACCGGGCACCCGGCGCGCTCGCCCCAGATTTGCAACTGCTCGATCGCGGCGGCGCGGAACGTGTCGCCGGCGGCCAGCGTCACCGTAAGACCTTGGTCCCTGAAGTGCTTGGCGAGCTTGGCGATGGTCGTCGTCTTGCCGCTGCCGTTCACGCCGCATACGAGGACGATCTGCGGCGCGAGGCCGGGTTTGAACGCCAGCGGCCGCGCCACCGGTTCGAGAATCGCGGCGATCTCGTCGGCAAGCGCCCCCAAGACGTCTGCGGGTGCGACCGCTTTGTCGAACCGGCCGCGCGCCAGGCTCGCGGTCAGGCGGCCCGCAGTCTCGACGCCGATGTCGGCGAGGATCAGGAGATCCTCAAGCTCCGACAGCGAGTCGGCGTCGAGACGACGCGTCGCGAAAAGATCGTTGACCCCGTTGACAATCCCGCCCGAGGTGCGCCGCAGGCCGGCCCGAAGACGCGATATCCAACCGGGGCGGGCGTCCGCCGCGAGGCTCACGCCGCCGTCCCCGCGACGAGCGCGCCGTCGGCGACGCCGACGAACGTGCTCTCGACGATGGCGCCCGGCGGTGCCGGTGCGCTCAGGCGCACGGGCGCGTAGTCGGGGCAGCGGCAGCGCTCGGATGTCTCGACCAACACCGCGGCCGACGTGCCGAGCTTGGTGCCGAGATGGGCCAAAAACCCGCGATCGCCAGCGGCACGCAGACGTGCCGCGCGCGCTTTGCGGACGCCGACGGGCAACTGCGGCATGCGCGCCGCGGGGGTGTCCGGCCGAGGCGAATAGGGAAAGACGTGGAGATAGGCGAGGCCGAGCTCGGCAACCCCGTCGAGCGTCCTTGCGAACTGGGTCTCGGTCTCGGTGGGGAAGCCCGCGATCAGATCGGCCCCGAACGCCACGTCGGGCCGGACGGCGCGCGCCCGCGCACACAGCGCGTGCACGTCGTCGGGCGCGTGGCGCCGCTTCATGCGTTTTAGGATCAAGGGATCGAGGGACTGGAGGCTCAAGTGCAGATGCGGCATCAGGCGCACGTCCTCGCCCAATAACGCGATCAACGCGTCCGGCACGCGCCCCGGATCGAGGGACGAGAGCCGCAGCCTAGCGAGCGCGGGCACCTGCGTGAGCAGCCGGCGGACGAGTGTCGCCAGGGTCGGCCGTCCGGCGAGGTCGGCACCGTACGAGCACAGATCGACGCCACTCAGCACGATCTCGCGGTAGCCGGCCTGGCACAGCTCCCGCGCCCGCCTCACCGCAGAAGAGATGGGAACGCTGCGGTTCGGTCCGCGCGCAAACGGGATGATGCAAAACGTACAGCGATGGTCGCAGCCTTGTTGCACCTGGAGCGTGGCTCGGGCCCGGCCTTCGGGACCGCCGAGCGCCGCTGGGCCGCTCCACGGAAAACTCGGCCGCGCGTCGCGGTCCGGACCGGCCTCGATCGTCCCCGCTCCCCGAGCCAAGGCCTCGGGCACGTACCGGGCCGGGTCCAACTTGGCGGCGTTGTCGAGAACGTGATCAACTTCGGTCATGGAAGCGAAGCGCTCCGCCTCCATCTGTGCCGCGCACCCGGTGACGATGAGGCGCGCGCTCGGGTTCTCGCGGCGCAGACGGCGGACCGCCTGGCGCGCTTGACGGGTCGCCTCGGCGGTGACCGTGCAAGTGTTGACGACGATCGTGTTCTCAAGCCCCGCGGTGCGGGCGTTGACCCGGATGACCTCGGATTCGAAGGCGTTCAGCCGGCAACCGAAGGTAACGACACGGGGCTCGGTCGCGGCGCTCATGACGCGGACGCAAGCGACGGATCGAGAGTGCCGGAGAAGACCGCGGCGACCGGCCCGGTCATCAACACGTGACCGTCGTCGAGCCGCTCGATCCCGAGCGTTCCGCCATCGAGGATCACCTCGCCCGCGCTTGCGGCGAGACCGCGAAGGTTGGCGGCCACGAGCGCCGCGCAAGCGCCGCTGCCGCACGCCGGCGTGATGCCGACGCCGCGCTCCCAGACGCGAACTCGCAACGTGCTCGGCGAGAGCACCGCGGCGGCCTCGACGTTGGTGCGCTCGGGGAACAACTCGTGGCACTCGAGCACGGATCCGAGGGGTCCGAGGTCCACGGCTTCCGCGTCGTCCACGAAGAAGACGGCATGCGGATTGCCGACGTTCACCGCGACCGGATCGGCGAGCGCGCCAAGCGCGATCCCGAGGTGAAGCGTGTCGCGCGGCTCGGCCAGCGGAATTTCGTTCCAGGCCGTGCGCACTGGACCCATGTCGACCGCGATCATGCCGCCTTCGGCGCGGCGAGCCCGGAGAAGATCGTGCGCGGTCTCGATCACCGCTTCGTCGGCGCGGCGTTCGTCCATGATCAAGGCCGCGACACAACGCGCCGCGTTGCCGCACGCGAACACCTCGCCGCCGTCGGCATTGTAGATGCGGATGAAGACATCGGCGGCGACGTTGCGCGCGGGTTCGAGGATGATGAGCTGATCGCAGCCGACGCCGGTGCGTCGGTTCGCAACCGCGCGCACCTGATCGGTCTCGAGTCGAACCGCTCGGCGCCGACCGTCGAATACGACGAAATCGTTGCCGAGGCCGTGCATCTTGCTGAATCTCAGGTCGGCCATGGAGCCGTGAATAGCGCGGCGCGCGCGCTCAAGTCCAATACTTTCGCGACGGCCCGAATCAGGGGAAAGGGCAGGGCGAATCGGCGACGACGGCGCGGTCCCCGACCGCCCGGTCCACCCGGCGCGCGCCGCTCAACGGCCGGGGCGCGGACCCGCGAGCGACTTCACGAACTGGGAAAGGCGCTTGCGGACGTGGAGATCCGGTATTCGGAAATAGTTGTGCATGAGCTCGGTCGCTTCGCGCGAACTCAGCGGATCGTGCTGAAAGACGGCGGCGTCCTCCGATAGGCCGCGCCGGGGGCTCCGCGCCCGGCGGGCGGCGCTTTCCTCGACGCCCTCGTAGAAGTACGCAACGTCGACAGCCAAGGCCTTGGCGACCTTGTACAGGTTGCTGGCCCCGATTCTGTTGGTGCCGTTCTCGTATTTTTGGACCTGTTGGAAGGTGACGCCGATCGCATATCCCAACTTCGTCTGGCTGAGCCTCAGGCCCACCCGTCGCGCTCGTACCCGCGAGCCGACGTGGGCGTCAATGGGATCGGGTCCGCCTTTCGGATTTCTTTTTTTCATGAATGCTTCGCCTTTTCAGTAGATGTCACGGCGGCGGTCGGGTTGGCGTCTGCTACACCGGTAGCGAGCGTCGCGTCCCGAACCCTTCCGAAAGCAACCCTCCGATTCTCCCCGGTTCACATCGTTCGCCAGTTCACATTGAGTGCGCCGACTGTGCCGCGCCGCCCACGTCGCTGACGACGGACGGGGCGGCGAGAATTCATTTGGTTCAAGCGCAACCGGTTTCGAACGTTATGTAACACAGATCGGCGCATTATTGAATTCACAATGGCATGGTCTGCGTACAAATACCCGTGTGCATGGGCGCCGGGGCGCACGCGCTTGACTTGCGCCAGGCGCATTCCTAGAGTGCGGCGCGTTTCAACCCAGCTGCGCCCGAACCCATTGGCTTGCGGGGCGCCGTCCAGTTCGCGAGTGTCGCGCACTGGCGCTTTTTGCGTTGGAGTGAATGTTGCCATGTTCGGATCGTTGACCGAGCGCCTGGGCGCCGTATTCGAGCGCCTTCGCAAGAAGGGCGCGCTTAGCGATTCCGACATCGCCGACGCGCTTCGCGACGTTCGCGTCGCCCTGCTCGAGGCCGACGTGGCTTTGCCGGTGGTCAAGGACTTCATCGCCGCGGTCGGAGAACGGGCGCGCGGCCAGGACGTGATTCGCAGCGTCACACCGGCCCAGATGGTCGTCAAGATCGTCCACGACCACCTGGTCGAGACGCTGGGCACCGAGCCGTCGGCGGTGGCTGCGACGGGAACTCCGCCGGTGGGTGTGCTTCTGCTCGGCCTTCAGGGTTCCGGCAAGACCACGACCGCGGCCAAGCTCGGCCGCCGTCTCGTCCGCCGCGAGCGCAAGAAGGTTTTGCTGGCCTCGCTGGACGTGAACCGGCCGGCGGCCCAGCAACAGCTCGCCGTCCTCGGCGAGCAGGCGGACGTACCGGTACTTGCATTCATTCTCGGCGAGCAGCCGGGTGCGATCGCCGTCCGCGCGATGGAGACGGGACGGCGCGAAGGATACGACGTGATCGTCTTCGACACCGCCGGCCGCATGAACGCAGACGAGGCGCTGATGGCCGAGGCGGCGGAAATCTGCGATTTGGTTCGTCCCGCCGAAAGCTTGCTCGTGGCGGACGCCTTGACCGGCCAGGACGCCGTCAACCTGGCGCGCGACTTCTCCGAGCGGGTGGGGTTGAGCGGAATCGTGCTCACCCGCGTCGACGGCGATGCCCGAGGCGGGGCGGCCCTTTCCATGCGCGCCGTCACGGGATGTCCGATCAAGCTGCTCGGCGTCGGAGAAAATCTGGACGACCTCGAGCCGTTTCAGGCGGAGCGGATCGCGGGCCGCATCCTGGGCCAGGGAGACGTGGTCGGCCTCGTCGAAAAGGCGTCCGAGGTCATCGAGAGCGAGGAGGCGGAAAAGCTCGCGGAAAAGATGCTGCGGGGGCGATTTACGCTCGACGACATGGCCACCCAGCTCGCACAGGTGCGCAAGATGGGCGAGTTGGACGGCCTTCTCGGCATGTTGCCCGGAGTCGGAAAAGTAAAAAAGCAGATCGCCGAGGCCAAGATCGACGACAAAGCGATCGTCCGCCCGGAGGCGATCATCCGCTCGATGACCATCGCCGAGCGACGCAACCCGAAGATTCTCAACGGCTCTCGCCGGCGCCGCATCGCCGCCGGCTCCGGCACGTCGGTTCAGGACGTCAACCGGGTGCTCAAGCAACACCAGCAGATGAGCACGATGATGAAGAAGATGGGCAAGCTCGGGAAAAAAGGGCTCGCACGCGGCGGCCTTTCCGGGGCCATGATGCCACCCCAGCCGCCCGGCCCGATCAAGTTTTGAAAAGGCGCTCAACGATCCCGCTAATGCACGACAACCGAGGAAACATGACACCATGTCCCTGAGAATCCGACTGTCCCGCGCCGGCGCCAAGAAGCGCCCCTTCTACCGCATCGTCGTCGCCGATTCGCGCAAACCGCGCGACGGCCGGTTCATCGAGCGGGTCGGAACTTACAACCCCATGGTCACCAAGGATCACCCCGATCGCGTGCACCTGGTCGAGGACCGCATTCGCCACTGGCTCGGGGTCGGCGCCAAGCCGTCGGACCGTGTCGCGCGATTCCTCGGCCACGCGGGCGTGATCGAGACGCCGGCGATCCCGGAACAAACCCGGAAGAATCAACCGCGGGCCAAGACGCTGGAGCGCATAAAGGCGGCCGCCGAGGCGGCTTCGGCGCCGCCCGAGGAGATTCCGGCGGAAGATGCTCCGGCCGCGGAAGCGGCCGAGGAGCCGCCGGCTGAGGAGGCCGCAGCGGAGGAAGCGCCTGCCGACGAAGCATCGGCCGACGAGGCCGCAGCGGAGGAAGCGCCTGCCGACGAACCACCTGCCGACGAGGCCGCAGCGGAGGAAGCGCCTGCCGAGGAGGCCCCTGCTGAGGATTCGCCAGCGGAAGTAACGCCGGCCGCCGAAGCACCGGCAGAGGAGACGCCGGCCGACGACGAGGAGAAGTCGGCGACGTGATCGACGTCGATCCGGCGTCGGTCGAACCGGGGACGCGCACCCATGGTGAACAAGCTGATCTGTGTCGGCATTCTTACGGGCGCCCGGGGGCTGCGGGGTGAGGTGCGGATCAAAAGCTTCACCGGCGCGGTGGCCGACATCGCGACCTACGGTCCCCTCACTGACGGGAGCGGCACCCGGGAGTTCCGCCTCGCCGTCTCGGGGCTCGTCAAGGGCCACGTCGTGGCCCGCATCGAAGGCGTCGACGACCGCGACGCGGCGCTGGCGCTTAAGGGCACGCGCCTCTTTGTCGCGCGTGACGCGCTTCCCGAACCGCCAAAGGACGAGTACTACCACGCCGATTTGATCGGGCTGAGCACGGTACGCAAGGCCGGTGGCGGCGGTCCGGACGAGGCCTTCGGGACGGTCTCGGCGGTCCACGACTTCGGCGCCGGCGACATCCTCGAAATCGACCGCGGCGACGGCGAAAAGATCATGGTGCCCTTCACCCGCGCCGCCGTGCCGGAGGTCGATCTGGCGGGTGGCCGTCTGATCATCGATCCGCCGGCGGGAATCGTCGACGACGATGCCGGGCCCGGGCGCCGGCGGCGATCGGACCAGACGCCGCCAACGCACGCAAACGGGCACGAAGGCGGCGAGGCGGGCCACGCGAAGGCGGATCGCCGCGTCGCGCTCACGGATCGGGGGAGGCGAGGCCGGCCATGACCGCGAAACGCGAAGACGCAGCTTGGCGCGTCCGCGTGTTGACGTTGTACCCCGAGATGTTTCCGGGGCCGCTGGCCTTGGCGCTCGCAGGTAGGGCGCTGGCGCGCGGGCTGTGGGCGCTGGAAACGGTGGACATTCGCGACTTCGCGCGCGATAAACACCGCACCGTCGACGACGCGCCGTTCGGCGGGGGGGCTGGCATGGTGATGCGGCCCGATGTCGTCGACGCAGCGATCGCATCCGCGACGGCGCCAGATCTCGGCGGCCCCCTGATCTACTTGACCCCGCGCGGGCGACCGCTCACCCAGGCGCGGGTCGCGGAGTTCGCGCAAGGGCCGGGTGCGGTCATCTTGTGCGGGCGCTTCGAGGGCGTCGACGAACGGGTGGTCGCGGCGCGCGGCCTCGACGAAGTCAGCCTCGGGGATTTCGTGCTTTCGGGGGGCGAACCGGCCGCAATCGCCCTGATCGATGCGTGTGTGCGCTTGCTTCCCGGGGTCGTTGGCAGGCGGGAGTCGTTGGACGACGAGAGTTTCGTGGGCGGGCTTCTGGAGTACCCCCAGTACACGCGGCCCCGCCGCTGGCGCGGCCGGCGCGTGCCGGAGGTGCTCCTTTCCGGCGACCATGGCCACGTCGCCGAATGGCGCCAAGCGCGCGCCGAAGAAGCAACGCGCGAGCGCCGGCCGGACCTGTGGGCCGCGTATGCCGAGCGCGCGTCCGCGCAAGATCGTGCCGACGCCTGCGCTGCTCGTTCGGGGCACGCGCCGGGGACCGGCCGAGGGGATCACAAGCGCCGGCGATCGGTGTGAAGCAAAGGATTGTTGCGATGGACGTCATCACTGAATTCGAAGGCGAGCAGCTCGCGGCGCTGAGCGCCGAACGGCCGATCCCCGATTTCCGGCCGGGCGATCTGCTGCGGGTCAACGTCAAGGTGCTCGAGGGATCGCGCTCGCGCGTCCAAGTGTTCGAGGGCGTGTGCATTGCCCGCAAGAACGCGGGCCTCAACTCGTCGTTCACGGTGCGCAAGATGTCTTACGGCGAGGGCGTAGAGCGCGTCTTTCCGGTCTATTCCACGTCGATCGACGGTATCGACGTGGTACGCCGGGGCGCGGTCCGCCGCGCCAAGCTTTATTACCTGCGCAAGCGCTCGGGCAAATCGGCCCGCATCGCCGAGCGGGTCGAGAGCGGCGGCGCCCGGGCCAAGGCCCGAACCGCGGCGAAGCCGGCAACCGGGAAAGCGGCACCCGATGGTGCTGCGGCGGATGGGGACAAAGCGGCGCCCGAAAGTGACGCGGCAGCTAAGGACAAAGCCGCGCCCGAAGGTGCCGCGGCGGCTAAGGACAAAGCCGCGCCCAAACGTGCCGCGGCGGCTAAGGACAAGGCCGAGCCCAAGGCCTGAGCGCGCCGGCTTGCGGCACTCCCGGACACCCGACATGGACAGACCCCGCACGCTCTTCGATAAGATTTGGGAGAGCCATCTCGTCGACACCCAAGACGACGGAACCTGCCTCCTCTACATCGATCGCCACCTCGTCCACGAGGTCACGAGCCCCCAGGCCTTCGAGGGCCTGAGGATGTCCGGGCGCAAGGTGCGGCGCCCGGAAGCGACTCTCGCGGTCGCCGATCACAACGTCCCCACCACCGACCGCAGCGCCGGCATCGACGACACGGAATCCCGGATTCAAGTGGAGACGCTTGAAGCCAACTGCGCCGAATTCGGAATCGCGTGCTTTTCCATGACCGACGTCCGCCAGGGAATCGTGCACGTCATCGGCCCCGAGCAGGGCCTGACGCTTCCCGGAATGACCACCGTGTGTGGAGATTCGCACACCGCCACCCACGGTGCCTTCGGGGCGCTGGCGTTTGGCATCGGGACGTCGGAGGTCGAGCACGTTCTGGCGACCCAAACCCTTTTGCAAAGGCCGGCGCGCAACATGCGGATCACGGTCGAAGGCACGCTTGCCCCGGCCGTGACCGCCAAGGACCTGATCCTCGCGATCATCGGCGAAATCGGCGCCGCCGGTGGGACCGGCCACGTCATCGAGTATGCGGGCGACGCCGTACGAGGGCTTTCCATGGAAGGCCGCATGACCATGTGCAACATGTCGATCGAGGGCGGCGCACGCGCCGGACTGGTCGCCGCAGACGAGGTGACGTTTGCGTACCTCAAGGGTCGCCCGATGGCGCCCAAGGCCGGTGCGTGGGAAGCGGCCGAGACGTTCTGGTGGACTCTGGTCACCGACGAGGGCGCTGTCTACGAGCGCGAAGTGACGATCGATGCCTCAGAGATCGCGCCCCAGGTGACGTGGGGCACGAGCCCCCAGGACGTGGCCCCGGTCAGCGGCGCCGTCCCCGATCCCGCAGGCGTCGCCGACGAGGGGCGCCGTCAGGCGATGGAGCGCTCGCTCGCGTACATGGCTCTCGATCCGGGCACGCCGCTCGCCGACATCAAGATCGACAAGGTCTTCATCGGTAGCTGCACCAATGCGCGCATCGAAGATCTGCGCGCCGCCGCCCGCATCGTCGAGGGACGGCGCGTGGCCGGCGGCGTCCAGGCGCTGGTGGTGCCGGGCTCCGGCCTCGTGAAGCTTCAGGCCGAAGAAGAGGGCCTGGACCGCGTCTTCCGGGACGCCGGTTTCGAGTGGCGCGAACCGGGATGCTCCATGTGTCTTGCGATGAACGCGGACCGTCTCTTGCCCGGCGAGCGATGCGCGTCCACCTCGAACCGAAATTTCGAGGGCCGCCAGGGACGCGGCGGCCGTAGCCACCTGATGAGCCCCGCCATGGCCGCGGCGGCGGCGCTCGCGGGACGCATCGCCGACGTGCGCAAGTTTTGAGCACACCCCGACGAAACTGGATAGTGCGCTAGCTGAGGGTATCGAGATGGAGCCGTTCACCACACTCACCGGCGTCGCGGCGCCGCTCGCGATGGTCAACGTCGACACCGACATGATCATCCCCAAGCAATTCCTGAAGACCATCGCGCGGACCGGCCTCGGTAAGGGATTGTTCTACGAATTGCGCCACGGCGAGAATGGCCGGGCGCTCGATTTCGTGCTGGATGCCGAGCCCTATCGGCGGGCCAACTTCTTGATCGCGGGCGAGAATTTCGGCTGCGGGTCGTCGCGTGAACACGCGCCGTGGGCGCTTCTCGATTTCGGCATTCGATGCGTGATCGCCCCGAGTTTCGCCGACATCTTCTTCAACAACTGTTTCAAGAATGGAATCCTGCCGATCGCGTTGCCGGCCGCGGACGTCGAGGTCTTGATGGAGGACGCCCGCAACCACAATCGGGCGACGCTGAGCGTCGACCTCGAGGCCCAGGAGATCACGCGGGCGGGCGGCGAAAAGATCCCCTTCGACGTGGAGCCGTTTCGCAAGGAGTGCCTCCTCAACGGGCTCGACGACATCGCGCTTACCCTCGAGAAGGGCGCGGCGATCGACACCTTCGAGGATCGCCAACGGGCCGCTCAGCCCTGGCTATACCTTTAAGCGCGCATCCTGCCCGAGGACCGTCCCCATGACGCCTACGCACAAGCTCTTGCTCCTTCCCGGCGACGGCATCGGCCCCGAGGTCATGAACGAGGTTCGCCGCGTGATCGATTGGATGGGGATGCGACGCGATGTCGGCTTTGAGGTCGCCGACGGCCTGATCGGCGGCGCCGCCATCGACGCCGAGGGAACGCCGCTCAGCGACGAGACGGTCGCTCGGGCCAAGGAATCGGACGCGGTGCTGCTCGGCGCCGTCGGCGGGCCGAAGTGGGACAATCTTGAGTTCGACATCCGGCCCGAACGCGGCCTTTTGCGCATCCGCAAAGACTTGAATTTATTTGCGAATTTGCGTCCGGCGGTGGTGTTCGCAGCCCTCGCCGACGCGTCGAGTTTGAAAGCCGACTTGGTCCGCGATCTCGACATCCTGATCGTCCGTGAGCTCACCGGCGGCATTTATTTCGGCAAACCGAGCTCCATCGAGGTGCACGCCGACGGCACGCGGCGCGGTGTCAACACCCTGGTCTACACGACGCCCGAGATCCGGCGCGTGGCGCGGGTAGCGTTCGAACTGGCGCGGATGCGGGATCGCAGGGTCTGCTCGGTCGACAAAGCGAACGTCCTCGAGACCAGCGTGCTGTGGCGCGAAGAGGTGCAGCGTCTGCGCGACGCGAACTACGCGGATATCGAGCTGAGCCACATGTACGTCGACAACTGCGCCATGCAGTTGATCCGCGATCCCAAGCAGTTCGACATCATCCTCACCGACAACATGTTCGGCGACATCCTCTCGGACGAGGCCTCCATGCTGACCGGTTCGCTCGGCATGTTGCCCTCGGCGTGCCTCGGCGACGCCGTCGCCACGGGCCGCCGTTTCGCCGTTTACGAGCCGGTTCACGGAAGCGCCCCCGACATCGCCGGCCAAGGCCTCGCCAATCCGCTCGCGGCGCTGCTCACCTTCGCCATGGCGTTGCGCTATTCGTTCGAGATGATCGCCGACGCCGAGAACATCGAGACGGCCTGCCACGACGTCCTTGACGAAGGGCTGCGCACCGCCGACATCATGGAGGTGGGCAAGAACCAAGTCTCGACCTCGGAGATGGGCGCCGCGGTGTTGCGCGCGCTCGATCGGCTCGCAACGTGAGCTTTCGCGCGCGCGCCGCGATAATGCGCGCCATCGCCGCCTCATCGGAGTCCAGCGGAATTTAAGGATTGTTGACACGCGCGAATCGCGTGACTAGACCAGATCGCGGTCGCTCGGTTTCGCCTTTGGCGATCCAGCGGACACGTGAATCTGATTTACACTATCGAGGTCGAGCGGATTCACAAGTTTGATTGGAACTGCGATGCGGCTCCAATCAAAGGCGACCCGCTCTATGTGAGGTAACGATGGGTTATCGCTTGGCGATCGTGGGCGCGACGGGCAACGTCGGCCGGGAATTCCTGAAGATTTTGGACGAACGCGCCTTTCCCGCGGACGAAGTGGTCGCGCTGGCGTCTTCGAGATCGACCGGCAAGGAGATTTCGTTCGGCGAGGACAAGGTGCTGAAAGTGCGCAATCTCGACGACTTCGACTTCGCCGGGATCGACATCATGCTTTCGTCGCCGGGCTCCAAGGTCGCCGCCGTTCACAGTCCGCGGGCGGGTGCGGCCGGTGCGGTGGTCATCGACAACACCTCGCAGTTCCGCATGGATCCGGACGTGCCCCTTGTGGTGCCCGAAGTGAACGCCGACGCCATCGCCGGCTACCGCAAACGCAACATCATCGCCAACCCCAACTGCTCGACGATCCAGATGGTTGTGGCGCTCAAGCCGCTCCTCGATCTCGCGCCCATCAAGCGGGTCGTCGTCGCCACCTATCAGTCCACCTCGGGTGCCGGCAAGGCGGCGATGGACGAGCTGTTCAATCAGACCCGCGGGGTCTACATGAACGAGCCTGCGGAGACGCATCGCGAGAATTTTACCAAGCGGATCGCGTTCAACGTCATTCCCCATATCGATCTGTTCATGGACGACGGCTCGACCAAGGAAGAATGGAAGATGGCGGTGGAAACCCGCAAGATCCTCGGCGCCGATATCGCGGTGTCGGCGAGTTGCGTGCGGGTCCCCACGTTCGTCGGTCACGCCGAGGCCATCAACGTGGAATTCGCGGCGCCGGTAAGCGAGGACGCAGCGCGGGACGCACTGGCCAACGCGCCCGGTGTCGCGGTCGTGGACCACCGCGCCGATGAGGGTTACGTCACACCGGCCGAGTGCGCCGGCGAGGATCCGGTCTACGTGAGCCGAATCCGCACCGACCCCACCGTGAAGCACGGCCTCAATCTGTGGGTGGTCGCCGACAATTTGCGCAAGGGCGCGGCCCTGAACGCGGTCCAGATCGCCGAGGTCTTGGCCGAAAATCACATGCGCGCGGCCGCCTGACGCCGAACCATCGGCACGCGCGCCGTTAGAGTATCGTCCGCTTCCTTAGAAACGCACCGGCCTACGCGCCGGCCCGGCCTCCCGCGGCATCGTACGATTGGGGCGGGGGTGCGGGCCGGATCCGCTTCAACGGGGAATTCTTTAACCGCTGGCGTCCGCTCCCGCTGCCGCCTCGCCGTCCGCGGACTCCTCTTCGGCGTGGGTCGTCCGGCGCTCGGTGCCTGAGTATTCGGGATCTTGGCGGCGTCAACGGTCGGGTCCGAAGAAGCTCTCGCTTTTCACGAACGGGCGCGGGTGCTCGATTGTCGTCGCGATCCGCTCATAGAGCAGCTGCGCCGAGATCGGCTTGGCGAGAAATTCGCTCACGCCCGCGTCGCGGGCCTGAATTACGCGGTTCACCTCGGAGTACGCGCTGACCATGATGATGGGGACATAGGGATTGGGGCTCTCCTTCGGATCGCGGATCATGCGGATCAGTTTGATCCCGTCGAGTTTCGGCATCTCCCAGTTGGTGATGATGATGTCGGGGTTGTAGCCGCCCTTGAGGATACGGAGCACCTTGAGACCGTCGGCAGCTTCCTTGACGTGATCGCCCCGAATATCCGGAGCACGGTCCGAACCAGGCTTCGCATGAACGGATTATCTTCGGCGAGCACGATGTGCAGCTGTCGAAGGTCCAGATGCACCGGCGATTCCCCCGTATCTTCGGCGTCAGACGTCCCGTGGCGCGCTGCCCCCATTATTCCCCGAAACGGGCATGCGGGGCGAGGGGATTCGTTGTCGGCGACGCATCGCGAATTCGGCGCGTCAGCGAAGCCGCTCGGCCGCGAACCGGTGTCGCGGCCGGACCAGTTGGGCCTGGGCAGCGACGAGCGCCAGTTCGCGGGCGCCGGTCTCGCTCGTTTTCGCGATGACTCCGAAGACCGACGCCGTTGCGCGAACGAGAGCGGTCTTGAATTGGCGTCCGCCGAGAAGGTGCCCCAGGAACAAGGCGGCGAACGCGTCGCCCGCGCCCTTGGCGGCGCATTTCAAGTACGGCGTGGTGACCCGCCAGGTCGCATCGCGCGTGACGCCCAAGACCGAGATGGCATCGGTGGGTCCGTCCGAAGCGCGAAGCGACGTCACCACCACCATCCGGGGGCCGCGATCGAGAACGGCAGCGGCGGCGGAGATGGCGTCGTCGGTGGTCGCGATCGCCCGTTCGCTCAGGACCTCGAGTTCGAATGCATTGGGCACAATCACGTCGGCGAGCGGGACCGCGTCGTAAGCGAGGAAGCGGCGCAACTCGTCGGCGACGTACATCCCCTCGTCACGATCTCCCATGACCGGGTCGAGAACGTAGATCGCGGCGGGGTTCGCCTTCTTGATCCGCGAGACGGCGGCGAGCACCACCCGCCCCGCCGCCGCCGAGCCCAGATAACCCATCAGCACCGCCCGGCATTGCGGAAAGGCGGCCCGGGCCTCTAGCCCGGCGAGAAGCGCTTCGATCTCGTCCGCTTCCGTCACTCGTCCTCGCCACGCGCCGTATCCGGGATGGTTGGAGTATTGGACCGTGGCGACCGGCCACACGTCGATCCCGAGACGCTGAAGCACAGGCACGGCGGCGGCGTTGCCGACGTGGCCCAGAACGACCGACGACTGGACGGAGAGAACGCTCATTGGCCTCGCCGGTTGTCGACAACGGGTACCGCCGGAGTGCGGACGACGGGCCAAGCGCGGCCCGCAGAATTCGCTCCGCGTCCTCGACCACAGCGCCGAAATCCTCGAACGCCACCCTATCTTGTCACGATATCGCCGCGGTTGCGCAATATCTTGTTGCTCTTGCACGGAGCATCCGATAAAAAATGAGGCGTCAGGGCCGCGGGCTCTGGGATTCCCGCGTCGCGCCGCCGCAACGACGCTCCTGACGCCTCAAGGAGCCGGCCAGGCTCCGCGCCCGCGAAAGCGCGCTCCGTTTCGGCCCCGTGCCTTCCGCCCGGCGAACCCTGTGACAGAGAACACCGACGAAGGACCCGGGTTGGCGGCTTTCCGGCCGCAACCGTCACCGGATCCGGCCCTCCACGCGCCACCGAGATCGGGACGTCCCGCACCCCTTGCGCCTAAACTTCGCGACGCGGCCTTGGCCCCGAACGCTCCGGCCCCTGAGGGCCGAACCGTCCACGACCGCGACCGCTCCGCTCCCGCGAACCTTGGAAGACGACCCCGGCCGCCTTCATCGGTCCGCGCCGCCATCGCACGGTCCACTTGGCCCCAAGGGGCGAAGCGGTCTCGTGCGACGCCGGAGTTCATCCGCAAACGGGAAGCGGATCCCCCCGAGGGCGCCCGGCTTCGGTCTTCGCGGCCGAAGCCGCAACTCCCTTTCACCGGCCGCCTCCCCAGGGCTTCGGCGACGCAATGCGTCGCTTTCCGCTCCGGGGGCAACGTCTTCTCGGAGGAACCGCCAAATCGCAGGACTTATTGGTTCCCGCCAAGAAATCGTTGCACGGACGCCTTCACGTGCACCGATGATGATGAGTAGGCGGTGGCCGCGTTTCAATAACAATTCTGCGGTGTCTTGTTAAATCTTGTGAATAAATTTCGTCCGTTTACACATATTATTCACACGTTATCCACAATATTGCCCACGAGCTGGTTTATTCGGAGGAACAAACAAGACCTATTTCGTCTCGTTTCTGCGGTCTGCGAGTGATCGCACGCCGGCAAGGCCGGCCGGTGATCCTCGAGATGTTCGACGCGGGGTCGGCTTGACTTTGGGGCGGCCTCGGCAATTCGGCCCGATGGCGCGACCGGGCGGGCGGAATTGACTTCGATGCGGCCAGCGTATAAAGGGGTCGACGCGTTTGAGGAGCGATCCGGGGCTGCCGCCTGGAACCCGGTTGCAACCAGCGGGTAACCATGGCGACGCAAAAGCAGCGGCCTCTCTCCCCCCACCTCTTGATCTACCGCCCCCAGATTACGTCGGTGCTGTCGATCGCCCACAGATTCACGGGCGTCGTGCTGTCGTTTGGGGCGCTGGTGCTGACCTATTGGTTGACCTCGGCGGCCTATGGGCCCGAGGCGTTCGCCCGCGCCCAAGCCGTACTCGGAAGTTGGTTCGGTCGGCTCATGCTGCTCGGGCTGACCTTCTCGCTGTTCTTCCATTTTTGCAACGGCATCCGTCACCTCGTCTGGGACGCAGGCTGGGGCTTCGAGATGAACCAGCTCCGGGCCACCGGATGGCTGGTGGTTACGACGTCGATGATCTTGACGCTGGCGAGCTGGTTCGCGGCCTACGCGGTCGCGGGGGGAAGCTGAGCCGTGGACATGCGCTCGCCTCTTGGCCGCGTCCGCGGCGTTGGTTCGACCGGCGAGGCGACGGCGCATTTCTGGGCTCAGCGCATGACCTCGCTCGCCCTTATTCCGCTTAGCCTTTGGTTCGTGTTCGCTGCACTCACTCTGGTCGGCGCCGATCACGCGACGTTCAAGGCGTGGCTCGGCCATCACGGCAACGTGCTCTTGATGGTGCTCTTCGTCGCGGTGCTCTTCCACCACGCGCAACTCGGCCTGCAGATGGTCATCGAGGACTACGTACACGCCGAGGGGGCCAAGCTCGCAAGCCTGATCGCGGTCAAGTTCGCCGCCGTGCTCTGCGGCGCCAGTTGCGCGCTGGCGGCGCTCAATCTGGCGTACGGAGGCTGAGCATCGGGTGACGGGAGCTTATGAAATCGTCGACCACGTCGTCGACGTGGTCGTTGTCGGAGCGGGTGGCGCCGGGTTGCGCGCCGCGCTCGGGACCACGGCGGCCGGGCTCAAGACCGCCTGCGTCACCAAGGTGTTCCCGACCCGGAGCCACACGGTCTCGGCCCAAGGCGGCGTCGGCGCGGCGCTCGGCAACATGGCCGAGGACGACTGGCGCTGGCACATGTACGACACCGTCAAGGGCTCCGACTGGCTGGGCGACCAGGACGCGATCGAATACATGTGCGCCAACGCGATTCCCGCGGTCCTCGAACTCGAGCAATTTGGCGTGCCGTTCTCGCGCACACCCGAAGGCACGATCTACCAGCGGCACTTCGGCGGGCACATGCGCAACTACGGCGAGGCTCCGGTGGAACGCGCCTGCGCCGCCGCCGACCGAACCGGGCACGCCATCGTGCACACCCTCTACCAGCAGTGCCTCAAGCAGAACACCGAGTTCTTCGTCGAATACATCGCGCTCGATCTCATCATAGACGATGACGGCGCTTGCCGCGGCGTCGTCGCGTGGAACCTGGACGACGGCACCATCCACCGATTCGCCGCCGCCGTCACCGTGCTTGCGACCGGCGGCTTTGGGCGGACCTACTTTTCGTGCACGTCCGCCCATACCTGCACCGGCGACGGCAACGGCATGGTGGCGCGCGCCGGCCTGCCGCTTCAGGACATGGAGTTCGTGCAGTTCCACCCCACCGGCATCTACGGCGCGGGCTGCCTGATCACCGAAGGCGCGCGCGGCGAAGGCGGCTACCTCACCAATTCGGGCGGCGATCGGTTCATGGAGCGCTACGCGCCGACCGCCAAGGATCTGGCGTCGCGCGACGTAGTCAGCCGGGCGATCACCATCGAAGTTCGCGAGGGACGCGGCGTCGGGCCGGCGCGCGACCACGCGCTGTTGCATCTCGAGCATCTGGGCGCCGACGTGCTCGCCCAGCGGCTGCCGGGTATCACCGAGACCGCGCGCATCTTCTCGGGCGTCGACGCCACCCGCGAGCCGATCCCGGTGCTTCCCACCGTGCACTACAACATGGGCGGGATCCCGGCGAATTACATGGGCGAGGTCCTGAACCCCACCGACGAAGACCCGGACGCGGTGGTGTCCGGGCTCATGGCGATCGGCGAGGCGGCGTGCGTCTCGGTTCACGGCGCCAACCGGTTGGGCACCAACTCGCTCCTCGACATCGTCGTGTTCGGACGTGCCGCGGCATTGCGCTGCGCCGAGATCCTGTCTCCGGGCGCGGCGCTCCCGCCAATGCCAGAGTCCGCGACCGGGCCGATCCTCGAGCGGTTTGATCGCTTGCGCCATGCGTCCGGCGCGGCCAAGACCGCCGAAATCCGCCTCGCCATGCAACGCACCATGCAGGAGAACGCGGCCGTCTTCCGGACCGCAGACGTCCTCGAAGAAGGTTGCCGCAAGATCCAGGACGTGGCGGCGAGCGTCTCAGACCTTCAGGTCAACGACCGATCGCTCATCTGGAACAGCGATCTGGTCGAGACCCTCGAGCTGGAAAATCTGATCGCGTGCTCGCTGACCGCCATGTACTCGGCCGCGGCGCGAACCGAAAGCCGGGGCGCGCACGCGCGCGAGGACTTCCCTGAACGCGACGACGAAAACTGGATGAAGCACTCGCTCGCCCGGGTGGACGACGGCAATCGGGTGACGATGAGCTATCGCCCGGTCCATGCGCGAACGCTCACCAACCAGGTCGCATACATCGAACCGGCGGCGCGGGTCTACTGATGGCGGGCGCGGGCGAATGGGAGGCGCGCGATGGTTGAGTTCTCGTTGCCACCGGGCTCGAAGGTGCGCCCCGGGCGCACCTACAAGGCCGCGGCGGACGCGGCGCGGATAAAGCGCTTTAACGTCTACCGCTACGATCCGGATACGGGCGACAACCCGCGTCTCGACACCTTCGAGATCGACTTGGACGCGTGCGGGCCGATGGTCCTCGACGCACTTCTCAAGATCAAGGACGAGGTCGACACGACGCTCGCCTTCCGCCGCTCGTGCCGCGAAGGTGTGTGCGGCAGTTGCGCCTTCAACATCGACGGCACCAACACGCTTGCGTGCATCAAGCCCATCGACGAGGTCCCGGGCGACGTCAAAATCTATCCGCTGCCGCACATGGCCGTCGTCAAGGACCTGGTCGTCGATCTGTCGCTGGCCTATGCCCAATACGCCGCGATCAAGCCGTGGCTCCAGGCCGATTCGGCGGCGGCCGACGGCGAAAGGTGCCAGAGCCCGGAAGAGCGCGCCAAGCTGGACGGGTCGTGGGAGTGCGTTCTTTGCTTCTGCTGCCAGACCAGCTGCCCGAGCTATTGGTGGAACGAAGAGAAGTACCTCGGCCCCGCCATCCTCCTCCAGGCCTATCGCTGGATCGCAGATTCGCGCGACGAGCACACGGCCGAGCGGCTCGACTTCCTTGACGATCCGTTTCGCCTCTATCGCTGCCACACCATCATGAACTGCACGTCCACCTGCCCCAAAGACCTCAACCCCGGCAAGGCGATCGCCGAGATCAAAAAGCTCCAGGCCCAGCGGCGTTGAGGGGGCCGCCGGCCGCGCATTTAACGGATTTCGCGCAGGCCCGGCTATTGGAGCGCGATCTTGCCCTCGATCACGTGGTTCAAGCCCAGTACCTCGATCGAAAGCGCCATCCGCGCATCGACGCTCGCCGCATCGGCGAGCCGGCCCGCCGCGAGCGCCTCGCGCACCGCACTTTCGATCTCGCGCTGGGAGGTGACGCCCACCTTTTTCAGAAACTTTCGCACTTCGATGTTGAAAACGTCCTCGTCCATTCGGGCCTCCTTTTGGTGAGAAACGACAGCCTGTGCGACGCTCGACGCCCGCGCTGCAGCTTCGCCGACACCGGGCACGGGAGAAACCGCGATCTCGATCCCGACCACCTTTCCGATTCCCCTTGCGCTACCGGAGCTTAGCGCTGCCGGCACCGGGTCGATTCGGGGCCTTTCCCTTGCCCTAACGCATGATTCCCTGTAACAACGGCGCCTGTGCTCGCGCCGCGCGAATGGCGCGGCGCGGTCGTTTTTTGCGTTCCCAAAAAGAGGTCACGAACCCATGGCACGCAACAAGATTGCGCTTGTCGGAGCGGGCAACATCGGCGGCACGCTCGCGCACCTGATCGGCTTGAAGCAGCTCGGCGACGTGGTTCTATTCGACGTCGTCGCCGGAATTCCCCAAGGAAAAGCGCTGGATATCGCCCAATCGGCGCCGATCGATGGCTTCGACGCCAAGTTTGTCGGCGCCAACGCCTATCGTGCGATCCGGGGCGCAGACGTGGTGATCGTCACCGCCGGCGTGCCGCGCAAACCGGGCATGAGCCGCGACGATCTGATCGGCATCAACACCCGAGTGATGGACGCTGTCGGCGCCGGGATCCGAAAGAACTGCCCGGACGCCTTCGTCATCTGCATCACCAATCCGCTGGACGCCATGGTGTGGGTGCTGCGCGAGGCCTCGGGCCTGCCCCACAACCGCGTGGTCGGCATGGCGGGCGTCCTCGATTCGGCCCGGTTCCGCACTTTCCTGGCCGACGAAATGAACGTCTCGGTCGAGGACGTGAGCGCCTTCGTGCTCGGCGGGCACGGCGACACCATGGTGCCTTCGGTCCGCTATTCGACGGTCGCCGGGATCCCGCTTCCGGATCTCGTCAAGATGAAGTGGATCACCCAAGCGCGTCTCGACGAGATCGTCCAGCGCACCCGCGACGGCGGCGCAGAGATCGTAGGCCTTTTGAAGACCGGTTCGGCCTTCTACGCGCCTGCGAGCGCGGCGGTCGAGATGGTCGAATCCTATCTCAAGGACAAACGCCGGGTGCTGCCGTGCGCGGCGTACCTCCGGGGCGAATACAGGGTCAAGGGACTCTACGTCGGCGTGCCCTGCATCATCGGCGCCAAGGGGGTCGAGCGCGTCGTCGAGGTCAAGCTCGACGCTACCGAGAGGGCGCAGTTCCGCAAATCGGTCGCGGCGGTGCGCTCGCTGATCGATGCGACCCGGGCATTGCGCCGGGCCGCGGCTCGGCAGTGATGAGCGCGGAAATTTCGGCCGACGCGCCCGATCCCCCTCGGGGCAGACGCACATAGGGTGGCGGATTGAACATTCACGAATACCAGGCGAAACAGCTACTGGCCAAGCACGGCGTCACGGTGCCGAGCGGCATCGTCGCCTATACCGCGGCCGAGGCGGAAGCGGCGGCCAAGGAGTTGGGCGGCCCGGTGTGGGTGGTCAAGGCGCAGATCCACGCCGGCGGACGCGGCAAGGGCGGCGGCATCCGGGTGGTCAAATCGGTCGACGACGTGCGCGCGGCGGCCAAGGACATGCTGGGCATGAAACTGGTGACCCACCAGACCGGCCCCCGGGGCAAGGAGGTCAAGCGGGTCTACATCGAGCAGGGCTGCGACATCGAGCGCGAACTCTACGTCGCGGCGCTGATCGACCGGGCGCTTTCCGAGATCACCTTCATCGCCTCGACCGAAGGCGGCATGGACATCGAGGAGGTGGCGGCGACGGCGCCCGAGAAGATCCTGCGCTTCGCCATCGACCCCGCCGTCGGAATGCATCCCTTTCACGCCCGCAAGCTCGCCTTCGGGCTCGGGCTCGGCGGCACCCAGGTGGGCGCGGCGGTCCGGTTCCTGAGCGCCATGTACACGGCCTTCACGAACCTGGACGCCAGCCTCGTCGAGATCAACCCGCTGGTCGTCACCGGCACCGGCGAGCTGATTGCGCTCGACGCCAAGATGAACTTCGACGACAACGCGCTGTTCCGCCACAAAGACGTCGAAGAGCTGCGCGACGAGGACGAGGAAGACCCGGCCGAGCTCGAGGCGGCGCGCCACGACCTCAACTACATCAAGCTCGACGGCAACATCGGCTGCATGGTGAACGGCGCCGGTCTCGCCATGGCCACCATGGACATCATCAAGCTTTACGGCGGCGAGCCCGCCAACTTTCTAGACGTCGGCGGCGGCGCCACGCGCGAACGGGTGACCGAGGCCTTCAAGCTGATCCTCTCGGACGCCAACGTCGAAGGAATCCTGGTCAACATCTTCGGCGGTATCATGCGCTGCGACGTGATCGCCGAAGGGGTCGTGGCCGCCGCCCGCGAGGTCAGCCTCAACGTGCCGTTGGTGGTGCGCCTTGAGGGGACCAACGTCGAACTCGGCAACGAGATCCTTTCGAAATCGGGACTTGCGATCGTTTCCGCCGCTGATCTGGCGGACGCCGCCGCAAAAATCGTCGCAGCGGTCGAGGAGGCGTCCTAGATGGCGGTTCTGGTCGGGTCCGAAACGAAAGTCGTCTGCCAGGGGTTCACGGGCGCCCAGGGAACGTTCCACTCTGAGCAGGCCATCGCTTACGGCACCAAGATGGTCGGCGGCGTCACTCCGGGTAAGGGCGGCAGCACCCATCTCGATTTGCCGGTCTTCGACACCGTCGCCGACGCGGTCGCGGAAACCGGCGCCAACGCGTCGGTCGTCTACGTCCCACCCCCGTACGCCGCGGACGCGATGCTCGAAGCCATCGATGCCGACGTTCCCTTGATCGTCTGCATCACCGAGGGGATCCCGGTGATCGACATGGTGCGCCTCAAGCGCGCTCTCAAGGGCTCGGCGAGCCGGCTCGTCGGGCCGAACTGTCCCGGCGTCATTACGCCCGACGCGTGCAAGATCGGAATCATGCCCGGACACATCCACGCGCGTGGCCGAGTCGGGATCGTCTCGCGCTCGGGCACACTTACTTACGAGGCGGTGGCGCAGACGACGGCGGTGGGTCTCGGCCAGTCCACCTGCATCGGAATCGGCGGCGATCCGGTCAATGGGACCAATTTCATCGACTGCCTGGAGATGTTCTTGGCTGACGACGAGACCGAGGCCATCATAATGATCGGCGAGATCGGCGGCACCGCCGAGGAAGAGGCGGCCGAGTTCATCAAGGCTTCCGGAACAGGCAAACCGGTCGTCGGGTTCATCGCCGGAATGACGGCGCCGCCGGGCCGGCGCATGGGCCACGCCGGCGCCATCATCGCCGGGGGCAAGGGCGGCGCCGCCGAGAAGGTCGAGGCCCTTCGCGCGGCCGGAATCCACGTCGCCGAATCGCCCGCCGCGATCGGCAGCACCATGGCCGACGCGCTCAAGGGCTGAAGGCGTACCCCGGAATCAGCTAGGGAAAGGCGCGGCGCGGACCCACATCTGATCGATCCATGACAACGCCAACGGACACCTTCCTCACTGGAACCAACGCGGTCTTCGTGGCCGAGCTTTACGAGCGCTTCCACGCCAACCCCGGCTCGGTGGATCCGAGCTGGGCGGCATTCTTCGCCGAGCTTGGCGACGACGGCCCAGCGATCCTCGACGACTATCGCGGCGCCAGCTGGGCGCCGTCCGACGCCGGCATCATCGGCCGCGACGCAGACGACGGCGATCGTGGCTTCGGAGCCGGCGCGCCGACGCCGGCGACGTTTGCGCGTGGTCTTGCCGAGCGGTTCGGCGCCGACCAGGTTCGCGCCGCGACCATGGATTCGATCCGCGCGCTCATGATGATCCGCGCCTACCGGGTACGCGGCCACCTGATCGCGCGATTCGATCCCTTAGGCATCGAGGGGCGGACCCATCATCCGGAACTCGATCCCCGAAGCTACGGGTTTTCGGACGCCGACATGGATCGGCCGATCTTCATCGATTACGTGCTCGGCCTCGAGACGGCGACGCTCAACGAAATCACCAAGGTCCTCAAGGAGACTTACTGCGACACCATCGGCGTCGAGTTTATGCATATCCAGGAGCCTGAGGAGAAGGCCTGGATCCAGCGCCGCATCGAAGGCATCCGCAACCACACCCAGTTCACCCTTCAGGGCAAGCGCGCGATCCTGGAACGCCTCACCGAGACCGAGGGGTTCGAAACCTTCCTCGATCGCAAGTACACCGGCACAAAGCGGTTCGGGATCGACGGCGGCGAAGCCATGATCCCGGCTTTGGAGCAGATCCTGAAGCGCGGAGGCCAGCTCGGCATCAGGGACGTGGTTCTCGGCATGGCCCACCGCGGCCGCCTGAACGTGCTGGCCCAGGTCATGAAAAAGCCCTACGTCGCGATCTTTTCCGAGTTCCAGGGCGCCGCCGCCAATCCCGAGGATGTCCAGGGATCGGGCGATGTGAAGTATCACCTTGGCACGTCGGCCGACCGGGTCTTCGACGGCAACACCGTCCATCTTTCGATGACCGCCAATCACTCGCATCTCGAGGTTGTCAATCCGGTGGTCGTCGGCAAAGAGAGCGACAAGCAGTCTCAGTTGTGCGACTAATCTCGCGAGCATGCCATGTGTCTCCTGATTCACGGGGAC
>JASLLV010000190.1 GCA_030746935.1 Rhodospirillales bacterium
TGGCGGTTACGATGAGCCAGAAATCCTCCTTTATTCAACCCGCTAAATCTGTCTCACAGGTGCTGACGGGGGACAGACCAGTTAATCATCCACTTTGCTACATAGCGCGCAATTAACTGACACGGTGTGCGGCGCTTTAATGTCGCCAGTGGCGTCTGTAACCTACTAAGTTAGAAGGCAACGGGAAACAAAAAACTGTAAGATTGGGGAAATATCTTGTGGATAACGCACTTGCCCCGGTTTCGTGGACGGTAACGCATTTCGGCGAGCTTCTGGTGGGGCGGCAGCGCAATCGGTGATCCGCGACGTACGGCCGCAGTTCGGTCCCGGTATCCGCGAGAGGCTCGATTGGGCAGAGACGGTCAGCGCATCGGCGGTCGCCGAAAATGGGGCGAAGTGGGATGTCGTGAAGGCCCGAATCGACGAAGTGTTGGGCGAAGGGGACGTACTGTGCCTGCCGAGCTCGCCCCGAATCGCGCCTGCGAGAGACACCGAGATCAGCGAAAAGGAAGAGACGTTCCGATATCAGGCCATGTGCCTGCTTTGTATCGCCGGTCTCGGCGGTCTTCCCCAAGTGAGCCTGCCGCTTGCCACCCTCGACGGAATGCCCGTGGGATTGTCGCTGGTCGGGCCGCGTGGCGCCGATACCCAGCTCCTGGCTCTCAGCCGCGAGCTCATGGCAGGCGTCTGACCCGCAATTTCGATAGCTTGCCCGCTCGGTCCCGGCCGAGTGCCCGACGACGTCACCCGCATGCGCGAGTACTGAGGCGTCGGATGCACCTCGCGCGGGATGCGGCCCTAGCCGATGACCGAAAAACTGCTGGCCTCGTTGATCTCGCGGAGCCGCGAACAGAACCCGAGATCGACGGTCTCGCCCGTGTGGACAAGCGGAAACTGGATCGGATCGCGGTCGTGGTCGTGGCCGTTCTCGCAGCGCTCGATCAGCTCGGCCATGAGCGCGCCTACGACGGGTGCGTTCTTGAACTGGTTGCCGCTGGTGCCGATCGCCATGTAGTAGCCGTCGAGGTCGGACCGGTCGTAGATCGGAATCCAGTCGTCGGAGACGTCGTAGCAATCGACGAGACCGGCGGCCGTATTGGGAATGCCAATGCCGGGAATGCGCTGCCCCAGGCGATAGACCTGATTGGTCCACTGATCGCTGAACGAACGGTCGAAATCGTCGGGATCCACCCACTCGCGGGGGTCGCATTCGGGGTCCTCGCTGCCGACCAGGATGTGGTTGCCCTTTTCCGGGCGGAAGTAGCAGCCGATGTCTCCGTCGGAGAAGACGCAGCCCAAATTTTCGAAGTCGAACCCGGCCGGCGCCGGGACATGCGCCACCTCGACCCGTAACGCCTTGGTCGTGACGCGCATGCCGTCTGTGACCCCCGCCATCCGGTTGATCGCGTGCGAATGCGGCCCGGCGACATTGACGACGACGGGAGCATCGATCCGCTCGCCGTCCTTCAGCGTGATCCCGCTCACCCGGCCGCCCGCCTGGCGGATCGCGGCAACCTCGGCGTTGAAGCGGAACTGCCCGCCGGCCGCACGGGCCGCGCTCTCGGCGTTGTGGGCGGAGAGTTGGGGGTCGCCGACGTAGCCCGCGTCGGGCGTGAAGACGGCGCCCGCGACCCGCTCGCCGGTGGGAACGCCGAACGCCGGGTCGTCGCGCCGGCGGACGGGCCAGAAGTTACGGGGATCCACCACCGGTACGTGACGGACCAAATCCTCGGCGCTCCATTCCTCGTGGGCGATGCCGAGCCGGTTCAGATTCGCCAGCACGTTGACCAGGTTGTCGTTGCGCGGATTCTTGGTCACGACGCAGCCGACGTTGTGGTAGGTGGCGAGGCCCGCCTCGTCGTCGGCGCCCAGGTGCTCGGCCCAGTTCTTCCAATACCAGACGCCCTCATTGGCGATGGCGACGCCGTCGTAGGTCGAATAATGCACGCGGATGATGGCGCAGGACGCGCCCGTCGAGCCGTGCCCGGCAGCCCCAAGCTTGTCGACGTTGAGGGTCTTGTAGCCACGCTTGGCGAGCTCGAAGCCGAGACAGCCGCCGATCACGCCGGCGCCGATGATGATGGCGTCATAGGTGGTGGCCATGGCCTGATTCTCCTTATCGTGCCCCCGTACGGCTACCTCGCCGGGTCGGTCGACAAGCATGGCGGTGTGCTCGTCGTCGCACAAGGCGCGTCGTCGCGAGACCGCGGACCGATACGCATTATCCGTTTAGTCGGATCCAGCCCGTCGGCGCTATAGGGCGTCCGTAAGTTCGCGCACGTTCGCAAGCTCGGCCACGCGCGCGGCCAGGGTCCAACCCGTCGTCTGGCGCTCGGCCGGCCAATGATCCGCGGTCAATTCGCGGAACTTCGCCTCGAGCGCGTCGCGGCCCATGGGTCGCTCGTACGATCCAGGGGGATAGTCGATGCGGCGCTCGCGCGTCCGCCCACCCGCCGTGATCCGGACGCGGGCCGGAAAGCCGCCGGTCTCCTCGTGGAACCGCGTCAGTTCGGGATCGGGGTGGACTTCGATTTTGTCCATGAAGCCGAGCACGTCCGCATCCCCGATCGCCGGGTCCTCGAAATCCTTGATTGAAGCGTTCGCGCCGCGGACGACGGCCGTGGCGGCGTCACCGAGGGATCGGTCAGCATCACGGTGTCCCGCAACCGCCCGGTGTGGCATAATAAATGTGCGCTCCCAATTGTCGGCGCGCACTTCGTAGACGATGACCTGCATCAGACAAGATGGAGGAGCCGGATGCAGGCACCAGGCCGACGCTAAGTCCTCAAGGAGGACGGC
>JASLLV010000191.1 GCA_030746935.1 Rhodospirillales bacterium
TCGGGAAACTCAAGGATTGGCGACGTGTCGCGACACGCTATGACCGATGCGCCCACACTTTCTTCTCAGCCATATGCGACGTGCTGCGGAGGGTGGCCGACTTCGGCATCCAACACTACAGCATGAGCCACCATCCTTGGGTCGTGGCCGAGCCCTTTACGCTCGAGCCCTGTGAATCGTATTCCAAAGCCGACATCGACGAATACGTCGCGGTGCTGCGCCAGATTTCCAAGGAGGCCTACGAGGATCCCAAGTTTGTCAAGAATGCCCCCCATCGTTCGGTGATCCACAACATCCCCTTGCCCAGCGCCACGGACCCGGAACGGATCACCGTGACCTGGCGCCAGTACAAGCGGAAAAAGAGAGCCCGCGCCGCCGGAAAAACCTAAAAGAAGTGATGATGCCCTGTGCGGATGCGAACGGCGTTCCGATCAACCCCTATCCGCTCTAGACCAAGCGCGAAAACGCGAATCCGAGACCAAACGCGCGGGCGCGGGCGCGCCCAAGACGAAACTCCGGCGTTCCGGCGAGCGCCCGGGGAATGGTACGTTCGGCGCATGTCGCTAAGTCCGCTCGGAGACGTGGCGTGAAACGCATGCTCGGGATCGGTGCGGTCACGGCCGCACTTCTCGCCTGTCAGCCGGCCTCGCTTCTCGACGGAACCTCAGAATCGCTCGACGGACGGTCCGGGATTTCGAGCGGATCGTTGAGCGTCGAGCCCCGGCCCGGCGTCACGGTAAAGGTCCGTCTCTTCGACGCCGCTTCGCCGGTCGCCATCGCGGTCTTGTTCATGGGCGGAAGCGGCAAGCTGGAGCAGCACACGAACACGCGGGGATTCCCGGGGTTTCTCGCTGGCAGCGCCGAGCGCTTCGCCGCGCACGGCCTCATCACGGCGTTGGTGGACGCGCCTTCGGACCGACAGGGACCCGAGGGAATGTCGCTTGAATTCCGCATCGGGCCGGATCACGCCGCCGACACCGACGCCGTCATCGCGCGGCTCAAGCTCGGTGCCGACCTGCCCGTCTGGGTGGTCGGCGTCAGCCTGGGAACCGTCTCTGCCACGAACGCCGCCGTCAACGGCCGCCACCCGATCGACGGCGTAATCCTGGCTTCGTCGTCGTTGGCGATCACCAGAATGAAACTGGCCAATGTCACCGTACCGGCGCTGATGGTGGCGCACGAGAACGACGGGTGCCGCGGGACGCCGCCCCGAGGCGCACGCGAGATTGCCCAAGCGCTTACCGGCGCCTCCGTCGCCGAGGTCGAATTCTTCTCGGGCGGCAGGACCGAAGGCCTCAACCCGTGCCACCCCGGAACGCCCCACACCTTTCACGGCATCCAGGAACGCGTGGTAGCCTTCATCGCCGATTTCATCAAAGCCCATTCGAATTGAGGATCGCGCCGGGCGGGCGCGGGCCAGGCGGCGGGCCGGGTGTTGAGGGCAAGGCGCGTCCGAAAGCCAAACGCCGTTTGGCGGCCGCGCCGTTGGTGGTAACTTGTCTGCACCCGGCGCGAGCCGTGCGCGCCAAGACCGAGCTCGAGGGCCCATGGATCCCGATACCGAGCGTTACACGCCCGAGCCGATTCCACTTTCCCTGATCACCGGATTCCTGGGAAGCGGGAAAACGACGCTGATCAATCGGTTGCTCACGCGTGGCGACATGGACGAGACGGCGATCCTGGTCAACGAATTCGGTGAGATCGGCCTCGACCACCTTCTCGTCGAGCAGGTGAGCGAGGAGATCGTGCTGCTGCAATCGGGCTGCATCTGCTGCACGGTGAGCGGCGAGCTGGTCGATTCATTGCGCGATCTGTTCATCCGCCGGGTGCGCGGCGAGATTCCCGCCTTCCGCCGGGTGGTGGTGGAAACCACGGGCCTCGCCGACCCCGCCCCTATCATCCACACCCTCATGGCCGATCCCACCTTGGACGAGCGTTATCGGCTGGACGGGATCGTCACCACGGTCGACGCTTGCCATGGCTACGGCCAGCTCGACACGCATCCCGAATCCGTCAAGCAAGCCGCAGTCGCCGACCGCATCGTTCTCACCAAGGCGGACGTGGCCGAGCCCGAATCCGTTGCGCGGTTGCGCCAACGTCTCGCGGCCCTCAATCCGGGCGCTCGAGTGATCGCGGCCGAGCACGGCGACGTGGCGCCCGCGGCGCTGTTCGATGCCGGGCTGTTCGATCCCCAAACCAAGACGGCGGATGTCGAGAAATGGCTGAACGAAGAGGCCTACGCCCGCCGCCACCACGGCCACGAGCACGACGACGGGCACGACCACTCGCACAACGACGCGAACCGCCATGATGCGCGCATTCGGGCGTTCTGCCTGACCGCGGACCAGCCCATCGCCTGGGAGCGGTTCGCCGAGTGGATCGAGATGCTGCTTTCGACCCAGGGCGACAACATTTTGCGCGTCAAGGGCATCTTGAACGTCGCCGGCGCCGACACCCCGATCGCGATCCACGGCGTCGAGACCATGTTCCACCCCCCAACGGCACTTCCTGCTTGGCGCAGCGCCGACAGGCGCTCACGCGTCGTCTTCATCACCCGCGATCTTGGCCAAGGCGCGATCGAGGATAGCTTCCGCGCCTTCGTGACCGACCCCCAACCGGCGGAATAGCTCGGCTTCGCGCGTCGCCTCCGCACGCCGGGTGCACTCAGGCGAGGGTCAGGATGCGACGGGGGTTTTCGATCAGGATGGCGTCGATCTCGGCCTCGGAAAATCCCTTGCTGCGCATCAGCGGCACCACGTTG
>JASLLV010000192.1 GCA_030746935.1 Rhodospirillales bacterium
GGCCAGCTGGTGCTCCTGCGTTCGATGCCGGATCACCTCGATCAGATCGGCATCGCGCAACAACTCGCTGTAGACAAGGATCGGATAGGCTACCTCAATGTCGTCGTTGGCGAGCAGCCTGACAAGTGCTTCGGGAACATCCGGAACGTTTGCCAGTTGCTGAGAGACGATCCGGCGCACCGGCATTTCGATATCGTGGACGACCCGGGACAGCACATCCAATATCAAGGACCGTTCCCGGTCGTTCAAGAAAGCAACATTGCCGGCAAACAGGTTCGACATCGTCTCGGCCAGCTCTTCGCGCGCCGCCACGGACTTGTCGTGGGCCAGCCGGATCAGGTAATCCGCGTCAACCGAAATCTCCTTGGAAACCCGAAGATTCGTCGCCGAAAGGAGGGGACGATCCAGGCCCAGGGCGCGCGAGATGACGGCGTCGCCGACCTCGAAGCTCACCATCCGATCCAGCCACTGCTCGGGATCCGGACCACGATATGCGAGGAAGACCTCGTTTCCCGGCGTGACCTCCACGACGGCGTCACGGAAATCCGCGCCCGATTCCCGGTATTCCGGCGAAAGCCGGAGGATACGTCCGCTCACCGTCGCAGAAACCGTTATGCCGTGCTGGGCGTAGGCGTCGCTTACCGCATCGTTTTCGGACAGGTAGTCGATGATCTGACCGACGGTCAGCACATTCTCGGCGTCCTCGTCGGGAATGATCTGATCGAATTCTTCCTCGAGGGCGATGAGAATCTCGGCCCCGTCGAGGCTGTCCGCGCCAAGATCGTCAACCAAATGGACAGTGTCGGCCAGCACGTTCGGTTCGCACTCGAAGTACTCGCCGAGGACGTACCTTATCCGCTGGGCGATTGTAACGGCTGGCTCCATGCCCCCGCCCGCTTGGACGTCCGGCCGCGACTGGCGCGAAGTGAACCGTCACCCGCTTGGCCGCGACTTCGATATTCTCGACGAAGCGGGCCACGACGATATCGCGCCTCAATCGCGGAAACCGAACGGACCGCAACAAGCCGCGCACCCGATCCGCTTCACCATTGCGTGTTGCAACGGTGACCGATTATTCCATATTTATAGTAGCTTGGTGCGGATTTCGAGCCTTGATTCAAATCAATTTATGGACGGCTCAATCACGAGGAGCCGATCGGAATCGCGTCGGCGCGATCCGCCGACCCCGAAATTCTGGTCTAGCGATTTAGCTAGAGCGGCGGGCGGCGCGCTCGGCGAGCGCCCGGTGGCGGTGCAGCAAGCGCTCGGCGCGAAGCACGACCGGAATGTCGATCATCCGGCCCTCGAGCTGAAAGGAAGCGCGTCCCTCGGCCTCGGCAGGCTGGTTTGCGGCGATGATGCGCGTCGCGTGGGCCACCTCGTCGGCGCTCGGCGCAAATGCGGCGTTCAGCACCGCAACCTGATCGGGGTGCACGCAGGTTGCGCCTTCGAAGCCCAGCCGCCGGCTCCGCCGGACCGCTGCCTCGAAGGTCTCGCGGTCCGCGAGGTTCGCGACGCTGTCGATGAAGCCGAGCGGGGCGACGCCGGCCGCACGCGCGGCGATCACCGCGTGGACCTTGGGGACGTAAAGCGTGTCCGCGTCGGGCTCCATGCCGCACGACAGCGAGAAGTCCTCCGACGAGAGCACCAACGCCGCGACGCGCCGGTCGGCCGCGGCGATCTCGCGCATGCGGAAAAAGGCCGCCGCTGTTTCGACCATGACGATGAAGCGGGTGTGACCGGGCGTCATTCCGCGCATCGCTTCGATCTCGGCGACAGTCTCGCACAACAGCCGCACGTGTCCCGCGCCGTCGGTTTTGGCGATGGCGAGCGCCTTCACGTTGGGGGAGACCACGGCTTCCAGATCACGGACCGCGATGCGCAACGGCTGGTTGATGCGAACCGCGACGTCGGCGCCCGCCTTCGCCAGCGTCTCGGCCGCGGCGGCCGCGCAATCGCGCGCACGATCCTTCTCGTCCGCCGGAACGCTGTCTTCGAGATCGAGCAAAATGGCGTCGGCGCCCCTTGTGTGCGCCTTTGCCACGTAGCGCTCGACATTCGCCGGAACGTACAGGAGCGAGCGCCAGACCCAGACCTCGTCTGCGGTCATGGCGCGCTTTCCGTCGTCGCGGGCGTCACGGGCGTATCGATGACGCCCGCCGCTTGCAGACGCGAGAGGTCCTGTCCGCCGAGCCCGATCGCGCCCAGGATCTCGGCCGTGTGCTCGCCGAGAAGCGGGGCCGCACGCCGGATCGCACCCGGGGTGCGCGATAACCGGGGGGCGACTCCGGGCATAGGAAACGCGCCCATGTCAGCGTCGGGGACCTCGACGATGATGTCGCGGGCCTTGACGTGCTCGTCGTCTAGGACCTGTGAGGCGTCGTAGACCGGGGCGGCCGTGACTTCCATATCGGCGAACCGGCCCAAGTTGTCTTCGAGTGTACGCGCCCCGATCCAGGCGCCGACGATTGCGTCCAACTCTTCGGCGTGCGCCACCCGGTCGGTGTTGGTTCGAAAGCGCTTATCCTCGATCAACTCGCCGCGGCCGATCCCTTCCAAAAGGCGCTTCGCCATCGATTGGATGGAAGCCGAAATCGCGAGCCACTTGCCGTCGGCCGTTCGGTAGACGTTTCTTGGCGACGTGTTCGCCGAACGGCTTCCGGTCCGCGCCTTGACCTTGCCGGTCAGCTTGTACTCGGCGGCCTGGGGCCCGAGGATCGACAAAAGCGGTTCAAAC
>JASLLV010000193.1 GCA_030746935.1 Rhodospirillales bacterium
AAGCCATCGTCCCGATGGACCAAAGACCGGTCATGCACTAACATTCACACTGGACCACTCAAAGGGGGCCAACCACGCTCATCCGATCCTCCAGCCGAGAACCGATCGCGGCGCTGGACTTGGGAAGAACCGCTTGGCGCGCTTCAGTGCTCGGCCGCCGCGGCCCAATGATCGGCGGGGATGTCGATCTCCATGCACAACAGGATCATTCCCCGGTTCTTCCCGTGCATGTCCGTGGCCAGGCTGTCGTTCACACCACCCGACAGCGCCGCCTCGAGAACGAAGTTGAAGACCTTGAGCGTCGGCAAGTCGTGGCGGACCACCTCGCCCTTCACGGCGTCGCCGAAGTAGTTTTTGACATCGGCGGCGGTGACGCGTTGCGCCAGCAGCTCGTAGTCGTCTTCGCGGTAGGGAATGAGCCCGATGTTCGAACGATCGCCCTTGTCGCCCGAGCGCGCGTGGGCCAGACGGTGAAGCGGCACGCGAACGTCCGCCAAGGTTTTGGTTTCCGCCATCGTCACGCCACCATTCGCCACGCGGGCGTAATCTTTTCGCGGTCGATGAAGCAAGCGTAGGTCCGGACCGTGTGACGGATCGAGTGGGTCTTGCCGCCGCCTCCGGCGGGACCGTTGATACCCATGGCCTCGGTCTCGCGGGTCGCCCGCGCGGCGGTTTCGCGATCCGGGGCGCGCACCGCAACCCGCAGGCGCACGTCGCGGGTGTCCTCCATCGGCGGGCCGGCGACATAGACCGAATCGACGCCAACGATGTCCATGCGGGTCGGCAGGTTCGAAAGCTGACGGTCGCGGTGCAGGCGCTTGCGCAATACCTCGGCCGACAGGCGTGCCCGGGCGACCGCGTTGTAACCGCCGTAGACGATCTCGGACACCGCGAGGTAGCCGTTATCGACCCCGCACAGCACCTTGAGCGTCTCGGGTCTCGGCTTGCCGCGCACGCCCTCGAAGCGGACCCGGTCGGACCCAAGCTCGGTGATCTGGGCTGCCGTGATGTCCGGGGTCACGTCCGGGGTAATATAGGCCGAAGGGTCCCCGAGCTCGTAAAGAAGCTGCGAGAGCACGGTGTGGCGGTCGACCCGCCCGCCGGTGCCCGGCGCCTTGGTGATGACGATTGCGTCCTCGCCCACTTCGGCGATGGGAAAGCCGAGTCGGTCCAGATCCGGCACCTCGCGCGCCGCGCCGTCCGCGAACTGCCCGCCCGTGACCTGGCCCGCGCATTCGATCAGATGGCCGGCCATGGTCCCGAGCGCCAGCCGATCGAGGTCTTCGGGCGACCAGCCGAACGCGTTGATCAGGGGCGCCAGCGCGAGCGCCGGATCGGCGGCGCGCCCGGCCAACACCACGTCGGCGCCGGCGCCGATGGCCGCCGCCATCTCGAACGCGCCGATGTAGGCGTTGGCCGAAGTCAGCTCCTTGTCGAGGCGCGAGAACGGCTCGCCTGTCTCGGCGAGGACCGGATCGAGCTCCTGCACCAAATCGGCGACGTCGTCGCCCTCGACCACGGCGATCTTGAGGTCCTTGAAATCAAGGGAATCCGCTACCTCGCGCACCACGGCGGCGGCCCCCGCCGGATCGGCGCCGCCCAGGTTGCTGACGATCTTGACGCCGCGCTCGGCCGCCGGCGGCAGGATTTCAAGCATCCTGCGCTCGAGGTCCGCGGCGAAGCCGACGCCGCCCGCCTGCTTGGCCTCCTGAAGGATCGCAAGGGTGCGTTCCGCCAGATAGTCGAGCATGACGTAGTCGAGCTTGCCGTTTTTTAGCAGCTCGACCGCGCCCTCGATGCGGTCGTCCAGGTATCCGGCGCCGCCGCCGATGCGAACAACTTCGCTCATTGTCGTCCCTCCTCCGGGGATCGCGGTTTTTCGTTCACCGCGCGGTCCGCCGCCCCTGTCCGCCGTGATAGAACTCGCCGGAACGGTAGCGCCGCCTCTGGCGGCGGTCAATCGCCGGGCCGCGAATTCGGTTCTTGACCGCCGGCCGCGAGTCCTCGAAGAAAGTCGCGCCGACGTTCAACAACGGATCACGGAAGGCGCGCGATGGACGCAACCGACGACGTACTCGATTTCTGGTTCGGGTCCAAGGACGCGCCTGATTTCGGTGAGATGCGCGCTACCTGGTTCCGCTCGACCGCGGCGTTCGATGCCGAGTTCGGGGCGCGATTCGCAGACGCGCACCGCCGCGCCGGGGCCGACGAGCTCGACGACTGGATGTTCTCGCCCGCGGGCTGCCTCGCCCTAATCATTCTCTTGGATCAGTATCCGCGCAACGTGTTCCGGGGAACTTCGCGGGCCTACGCCACTGATGCCAAGGCACGGGCGGTGGCGAGGCACGCCGTTGATGAGGGATTCGACCGGGGATTGAACCGCGTCCAGCGGATATTTCTCTACATTCCGTTCGAGCATAGCGAGGACCGCGACGACCAAGCCCGCTCGGTGGCCTTATTCGGCTCTCTCGGCATGGAAATGGCGGCCCAATCGGCAAAGGAGCACTTCGAGACCGTTACCCGGTTCGGCCGGTTCCCGCACCGGAACGCCGTTCTGGGGCGCGCGAGCACGCCCGAGGAGCGGGAATATCTGAAGACGGCGGAATCCTGGGGACAGGGTTTGGTTGGCCCCCTTTGAGTGGTCCAGTGTGAATGTTAGTGCATGACCGGTCTTTGGTCTATCGGGACGATGGCTTCT
>JASLLV010000194.1 GCA_030746935.1 Rhodospirillales bacterium
CCTTGAACAGGATCATCATCATCGGCAAAAATGCTGAACAGAAAATTAATGGGTCCTGACCCTAGAGCACTATCCGATCGGATTGAATCAATTTGACCGGAGTCATTTTGCCCCGTGGCCAGAGCGGATCGCATGGCGACGGCGGCGATTTTGGCCGATCCGGCCTTCGGCGGTTGTCAGGCGCGCGTTCCCTTCGTTACCCCGGCACTTGCGAAGGCGCGCGGTAGGGTTCGGCCATGTTGTCGTGGGTATTCGGAAACGCGGGCAAGTCGAAGCGCGGACGCCGCCGGGCGCGCGCCCGAAAGAAAAAGCCCTCTTACAAAAAGGCGCGCGCGATCGCGGCGAACGGCAAGCTCGACGAACGTGCCGAGCTCGCGAGTCACGAGGATCTGGAGCCCGAAATCCTCTATTACTTCGCGTCCGACGAGGCGCCCGAGGTCCGCCGCGAGGTGGCGGAGAACGTCGGCACGCCCCTTCAGGCCGACAAGATCCTCGCGCTCGACGTGGACGAGGAGGTCCGTTTCGAACTCGCTCGAAAGATCGGCCGCCTGGTACTCCAATTGCCGGCCGACGAGAACGAGCGTTTGGCGCAGATGGCCATGGACGTGCTGCAGATCCTCGCCCAGGACGACCTTCCGCGGGTGCGCGCGACGATCGCCGAAGAGTTGAAACGGGCCGCCAACGTACCCAGCGAAATCGTTCAGAAGCTCGCCCGTGACGTCGAAGAGATCGTATCCGCGCCGATCATCGAGTACTCACCCCTTCTCAGCGACCAGGACCTGCTCGGCATCATCGAGGGCGGCATCGCCGGTGCCAAGCTGGTGGCGGCCGCGCGGCGGCCAACGCTCACTGAACCCGTCTCGGACGCGGTCGCCAAGACCCAGGACGTGGACGCGGTAGCGGCGCTGCTCGAGAACGAGACTGCCTCGATCAGCGAGCCGACGATCGACATGATCGCCGTCGAAGCCGAGGGCGTAAAGGAATGGCACGCACCGATGGCGTTGCGAGAAAACCTGCCGCTGCGCACCATCCGCCGCGTCGCGACCTTCGTCAGCGCGGCGCTGGTCGACAAGCTGATCGAGCGCAACGAGCTGGAGCCCGAGTCGGTGGACGATCTGCGCATGGCGGTTCGGCGCCGGATCGAAGCGGGCGAACTGACCGAGGAGGTCACTGAACACAGGCCGGCCGAAGATCGTGCACGCGAGATGTACGAGGCCGGGACGCTGACGGAGGAGGCGATGATCGAGGCTCTCGACGAGCGCGACAACGCCTTCGTTCGCCACGGTCTCGTGCTCATGTCGGGCCTGCCCGCCGACACCGTCCAGAAGATGATCAACACGGGCGCCGGCAAGGGGATCACGTGTTTGTCGTGGAAGGCGGGCGTGAACATGACCATGGCCGAGACCCTGCAACGGCGTCTCGGCCGCGTGCCCCCGCAGCAGATGATGCGGGCTGCCCAGGACGACAAGTACCCGCTCACCGAAGGCGATATTCAGTGGTACCTGAGCTTCTATGAATGACGGCTTCTATGAATGGCGTTGGCGCGCGTTCGGCACTGCCGCGCCGTCGCGGCGGCCCTCGCCCGGTGCCAGCGTCCGCCTGGAAGCAAGAAGCCGGTCCTCGATGCGGATGCGGTGGACGAGCAACGCGAGATTGGGGAGCGTGAATGCGGGCGCGATCTCCCAGGCGCCGAAGGCGAGCGGCAGGACCGCAATTTCGCACCCGACGATCACGTAGTTGGGATGACGAAGAAACCGGTACGGCCCCGCGTGACGAGGGGATTGCCGGGTGTGGAAATTACGCGCGTCGTCCATAGGCGCCCGAGGCTCACCATCACCCACGCGCGGCCCGCCTGGAGGACTCCGTACACGGTGACCAGGGGCCACGAGACCGGCGCATCAGGCGAAACCGCGAGCAACAATGCCGCGATCCAACCGGCGTGCAACAGGACGAACAGGGGATAGTGTCTGCGCCCCGCCTCGGTCGCGCCCGCGGCCAAGAGAGTTCGGGCGTTGCGCTCGGCGTAGATTGCTTCCGCCAGGCGTTGGGCCGCGACCAGCAATATGATGATCGCGGGCGCGCTCACGGGACTTCGAGGATGAGGAAGGACGCGGTGAATCCTGGCCCCAGCGCGCTCAATAGCCAGCGTTCGGGTCGCGCACGCGGGCGACGGATACGGCGTGCGCGCTCGCGCGCCAATGCGCGTTCGAGGACGAACATCACCGACGGCGCCGACATATTTCCGTAATCGCGCAAGACGGCGCGGGCGTCGTCGAGGGCGCCTGGAGAAAGCGCGAACGCCTCTTCCAACGCCGCGACCACTTTGGATCCGCCGAGATGGCAGACGAACCGGTCGATGTCGGCGAGCCCGAGACCGTGCGCTGAAAGCGCCTCTTCGGCCGCGGCGCGCAGCCGTTCCGTGACGATCGCCGGGATGTCGCGGGAAAATAGGACCCCGAAGCCGTCGTCCTCGATCCGCCAGCCCATCACGTCGAGGGTATCGGGCCAGGTATGTTCCGCCCAGCCGATGACGGTCGGCTCGCGCTCGGGTCCGGTTTCCGCCGCCGAGCCGTCGGCGGTGAGAATGGCCCCGGCGGCGCCGTCGGCGAATAGCGCCGCGGCGATGATGTTGCTTTTCGACGTATCGGCGTGGCGGAACGTAGG
>JASLLV010000195.1 GCA_030746935.1 Rhodospirillales bacterium
TGCCGCTTGTACGCCATCTCTGATCCTCCGTTTTACTCATATTAACGGTGGACCAACTCAATGGGGGAAGACCACGAACGCGACACCGAGCGCGAGGGGATTCGTCGCCGCTTTCCAAGCGGTCGGCGTGAATTCGATGCGGCGCTTGACGATATCGGACCGCCCCACCGCAAAGGCGAGGCCGATCACGACGTAGATCGAGCCGAAGACCATCCAAAGCGCGGTTTGGACCTCGATCAAGAGCCCCCCGACCAAGGCGATAAGCGCACCGAAGGATCCCATCACGAGGGTTCGAACCAGCGTGAACGTCAGCGTCGAGACGGGTCTTGCCTTAAGCGGGTGATCCGCCATCGCGCGCAAGAAAACCAGGTGGCCCCCGACGGTGCACGGCTCAACGAACCCCAGCAGGCCGAGGCCCAATGGAACGACCAGGACGGTTGGATAGCTGAATTCCATGGATCGAACTCGCGCGTGCCGGCCAATGGTCGTCTTGGCAATGACTCGGGGATTAATGACGCCGGTGCCAATGGCGAGCAGGGAGTTCACCGATCGCCGGGTTTAGGCCCGCGATAAACCTGCCCGGGGGGGGCCGGGCCGCGCTACGCCCTGCCTACGCGGCCACCCCGCAACCCCGTCGCCGCACCACGCTCCACCGCCTTGGTCCCGCCGACAAGAAGCAAGCGCACGCAATCGGCGGTCTGGCGAAACGGGGCCAAGGAATCGTCGTCGTTGGGGCGCGCGATCGGGTGCGGTTCGAACACCGCGACGTCGGCGCGCCACCCGGGGCGAAGCTCGCCGACTTCGGCCAGGCCTAACTGGCTGGCAGCCAACGACGTCATCCGGCGCACCGCGGATTCGAGCGAGAAGACGCCTCGCTCGCCGACGTGCCGGTAAATCACCTCCGGCACCCAGTTCCAATCGGCATGGCTGAAGGTCCAGTGGCTCAGTCCGCCGTCGGCGCATAGCGTGATGGCGTCGCCCATGAACAGGAAGGTCTCGTCGGCCATGGCGCGATCGAGGGCCTCGGGCGTCACCCAATAGTCGACTCCCGTGACCGCATAGAAATCGGGACCGGCTTCGGCGAGGAGGTCCAAGGCCGCCTCGGCGGTCGGTTTGGCCTGAAGGCCGGCCCAGGCCCCGAGCGTGTGTCCCACCGCACCCTTTGTTCCGGGCGTGTGGCTGAGCACGATGGCGTCGGCGAGCCCGCTTGCGAGCCATTCCTGAAACCGGGGATCGAGATCGTCGAGCATTCGTTTCCGCGACGCCGGCTCGCGCAAAAGCTTCGCGATCCCGTTGGCGCCTGCGTGCCAGGCCCAGTCCGGTAGCAGCATTGCGATCGGCGCCGGTCCGTACAGGTGCGGCAATGTGTCACAGAAGACCTCAAGCCCCGCATCCCTGGCTCGCGACAACCGCGCGAGGCAACGCAAGTAAGGCTCGTCGGCCTCGTGCGGGCGGACGACGAAGTGGGAGAGTTGGAGCCGGCACTTGGACGACGCCGCGATGTCGATCGATTCCACCGCAGCCTGCTCGATCCGGCCCGTACGGTTGCGGCAATGGGTCGCGTACAGTCCTTCGTGAGCGCCCACCACCTCGGCCAACATGCTGACCTCCGTTTGCGTCGCCGATTGTCCGGGCTGGTACTCGAGCCCGGACGACAGCCCGACCGCTCCAGATTCCATGGCTTCTTGCACGTGCCGGCGCATGGCATGGAGCTCGTCGTCCGACGGCAGCGCGAGCGATGATCCCATGGTCGCCAGCCGCACCGCCCCATGGGCGATCAACGGCGCGATGTTCACCGCAGGCTCGCTCGCCCGAAGGCGCGCCAGCCATTCGCCGAAACTTTGCCACGACACCTCGGTCTCGGTGTGCCGGTCGTATCCAAAGGCGCAGTAGCGGATCAGCGAGCTGTCGCCCACCGGCGCGACGCCGTGCCCGCAGTTCCCCGGAACGACGGTTGAGATGCCCTGGAGCAGCGCCGATTCGGCGGCGCTGTCGAAGGTCAGCGTCCAGTCCGCGTGGGAATGGATGTCGATGATTCCCGGCGTGACGATGCAGCCTGTCGCATCGACGCGCTCGGCAGCCGCCAGATCGCCGAGGTCGGGCTCGATGGCGACGATGCGCTCGCGGCTCACCGCGACGTCGGCTTTGCGCGGCGTCTCGCCGCTGCCGTCGACGACGGTGCCGCCTTCGATGACGATATCGATCTCCGGCTGGGGCATTTTCCGGCTCCCAAAGGACGTTCGCGCGCGCGGTCGCCTACCGGCTTCGCGTTCCGACAGGATAACAGAACCCGGGCCGGTTACCGAGCCGGCGATGCCGGCCGATCACGCCATTGGCGCTCCATGCGGCCTTATCGCGTTCGGCGATTCGTGGCATAACGGGGCCGCCGCCTTGGGCCGGCGGCGGTGTATTGCCGGGAAATCGCGGGGCAACATGGCTGGGCGCGGGGTCGTCTACATGGTCTGGGGAGACATCGACGAAGCGGTCCTCGATCGCTCTCGGGCCTCGATCGCCGAGCATCATCCGGAGCTTCCCGTCCACGTTCAGC
>JASLLV010000196.1 GCA_030746935.1 Rhodospirillales bacterium
AGAACAGAATTCCTTCCATCAGTGACGGGATTTGACTACGATTGGCTTCGATTTAAGCGTTATCTGGGAAATATCGGTAATGAGTGCTGACCCTAGGCAATTCGGGTCCGTGGGAATAGAATTTCCCGCAAGGGTGTTTACCCTCGATCACCGATCGATTGGAGGATTCATGGTGTTCGATCTCAACACGCGTCTCGTTGCGGCCGCATTCGCCGCCGCCCTGGTGCTGGCGCCAGCGGCCGTCCACGCCGTGGGCGGCAGCGAAGGGCCGTCGAGTCCCACGGCGAGCGCCAAGGACAGCCGCTACGCGACCGCCGAGAAGGCGATCCAGGCGAAGGACTACAAACGCGCCGTCGCGATCCTCGAAGACGTGGTCCGCGACGATCCGAAGCACGCCGACGCCTTGATCTATCTGGGTTACGGCCACCGCCAGCTCGGCGAATTCGACAAGGCGCTCGCCTTCTACACGCGCGCGCTCGAGGTCAAGCCCGACCACCGCGGGGCGCACGAGTACCTGGGCGAGCTGTATCTGCAAACGGGCAATTTGAAAAAGGCGGAGGAGCATTTGGCGCGGCTCGATAAGATTTGCTTGTTCTCCTGCGAGGAATACTCGGAGCTTAAGAAGGCGATCGTGAAGTACAAGGCCAGCCACTCGGGCTGAGCCCGAACGATCGTCGAAAAGCGCGGCAATGGGGCGGGGGCGCGTCGCGGTAATGCGCAAGCTCAAGATGACCATCGGTTCGGTCGCGATCACGGCCGAGGTGTTCGACACGCCGACCGCGGACGCGATTTGCGCCGCCCTTCCGTTCTCGTCGTCGGCCCAACGATGGGGCGACGAGGTGTACTTCTCGACGCCCGTCACCGTCCGACGAGAAGCCGACGCCCGCGACGTGGTCGAGGCCGGTGAGCTCGCCTATTGGGTGGAAGGCACCGCCATCGCCATCGGGTTCGGACCGACTCCCATCTCGAGCGGCGATGAAATCCGCCTCGCCGCACCGACCAACATTTGGGGCCGCGCCCTCGACGACGTCCGGGCGCTCGCCTCGGTCGAGCCCGGCGATCCGATCACGCTCGAGAGCGTCGACGAGTAGCGCCGCCGCGAGCCCACCCCCTTGGCGAGCCTCGATCAGCGGACGTAGGTGGCGCCGGTGATGTCGATGGTGGTGCCGGTAGCATGGCGCGCCTTGCCCGTCGCCAGAAAGGCGACGAAGTTGGCGACGTCTTCGGGCGGTACCCACTCGCGCATGGCGAGCGTGGCGGTTAGAGCATCTTCACCGCCCTTGCGGGTCGCGAAGTCTTCGGCCATCTCGGTCCTGACCAAGCCCGGTGCGACGATGTAGGCGAGCACGCCTTCGGCGCCGAACGCCCGCGCAATGCTTTGCATGAAGGCCTTGATGCCGGCCTTCGACGCGGCATAGGCCAGAGATTCCGGCGATGTGACGCCGCGGTGCGCCGCCTGGCTGCTGATGCTGACGATGATGCCGCCGCCGCGGCCGCGGAAATGGAGGACGGCTTGGCGGGTCATGCGCGCCATCGCGAGGACATTCACGCGCAGCGTGGTATCGAATATCTCGTCCCACTGCGAAAGCGGGTCGTCGACGCCGGCCCACAGCTGTACGGCCGCGTTGTTGACGAGGACGTCGATCCGCCCCTTCCACGAAACCGCCTGACGCCATAGCTCCTCGACCGAATCGAGAGACATGAAGTCGGCCTGCACCAGATGGCAACGCTCAGGCCCGACGGATTCGACGAGCGCTTCGGCGCGCGCGCGGTTCTGGTTGCAGTGGATCACGACGTCGGCGCCGGCCTCGGCCACCGAACGAACGATGGCCGCACCGATGCCGCGCGACGCGCCGGTCACCAGGACCACCTTGCCCGAAAGATCGACGATATCGGTCATGGGTCTCTCCGTGCGCTTCAGCGGATGTAGTTGCCGCCGGTGATGTCGATGGTCGCGCCGGCCGTATGGCGCGCCTTGCCGGTCGCAAGAAAGGCGGCGACCGCGGCGACGTCTTCCGGCGGGATCATCTCGCCCATGGCGAGTTCGGCAACGACCTTCTCCTCGCCGCCCATGCGTTCGGCGAACTTGAGCGCCCGGTCAGTGCGCACGAGTCCTGGCGCGATCGTATAGGCGAGGATGTTCTTGGACGAATAGCAACGCGCGATGCTCTGCATCAGCGCCTTTTCGCCGGCCTTGGACGCCGCGTAGTGCATGGTATGGGGGGCCCGCACGCCTTGATGGGCGACGTGGCTCGAGATGGTCACGATAATCCCCCCACCGTCGGCCAGATAATGGCGAATCGCCTCGCGGCACAGGTGCGCGGTCGCGAACAGGTTGATCTGAAGATCCTTGTGCCAGCCCGCGTTCCACGTCTCGAAGTCGTCCTCGACGCCCGCCCAGACCTGGACGCCGGCGCTGTTGATGAGCACGTGCACGCGGCCCTTCCACGCGATCGCTTGTTTCCAGAGGTCCAGGACCTCGTCGTCACGCTCGAAGTCGGCGCGGACAAGCAAGCATTTGTC
>JASLLV010000197.1 GCA_030746935.1 Rhodospirillales bacterium
TCTGGGCCGCATCCGCCAGTTCCATCATCGAAAAGGTCAACCGTGGGAAACGAGCGTTGGAATCGCAACACTAGAGCGAATCGCGGTTGATTGGAACTGCGTCGCGGTTCTCATCAATTGCGTGAATCCGCTCTATTTCAATGGGAAGGACCAGATTCACGTGCTCGGCGGATCGCCGGGGGCGAATGCGGGCGAGCACGATCTAGTCTAGGATATGGAACCTCGCTGAGGAGAAGTCAGCCCGCCCCGCCGATGCGCCCCCAGTCTCTCTTTCCCCTCTTCGCTGCGGTGACGTCGCTGGCGGGCGTGGGACCGCGGATTGCGACACTGATCGAACGCGTCGCGGGCGGGCGCGTGGTTGATCTTTTGTGGCATCTGCCGACGGGCCTCATCGATCGTCGCTACACGCCGCTGATCGCCGAGGCGCGGACCGGCGCCGTCGCGACACTGAACGTGACCGTCGATCGCCATCTTGCACCCCGCAACCCGCGCCAGCCCTACAAAGTGTCGTGCTTCGACGAATCGGGCTCGATCGCGCTCGTGTTCTTCCATGCGCGGCCCGATTACCTGCTGCGGATTCTGCCCCCGGGCGAGAGGCGCATCGTGAGTGGCACGATCGAGTATTTCGGGCGCGAAGTTCAGATGACGCATCCCGATCACGTGGGAACGGCGGATGAGAGCGAAAAGCTCGCCGCCGTCGAGCCGGTGTACGCGCTGACCGCCGGATTGAGCCTCAAGGTGCTGGGCAAGGCGATCGAAGAGGCGCTTGCCCGCGCGCCTGAGCTGCCCGAATGGATCGAGCCGAACTACCTGGCCCGCGCCGGTTGGAAACCCTGGCGCGAGGCGCTGATCGAGGCGCACGCGCCAGAAGACGAAGCCGCGCTCGAACCCTTGGCGCCGGCACGCCTGCGGCTCGCTTTCGACGAGCTGCTCGCCAACCAACTCGCGCTCGCCTTGGTGCGGGCCCATACCCGCCGCGTTCCGGGGCGACGCATCGCCGGGGACGGACACTTGCGCGCCCGCGCCCGCGAGGCGCTCGGGTTTCCGCTGACGCGATCGCAAGACGCCGCCGAGGCCGAGATCGCCGCCGATCAGAAAAGCGACCACCGGATGCTGCGCCTCCTTCAGGGCGACGTTGGCAGCGGCAAGACCGTGGTCGCGCTGCTCGCCATGCTGAACGCGGTGGAAACCGGGGGCCAGGCGGCTCTGATGGCCCCGACCGAAATCCTCGCGCGCCAGCATCTGGCCACCATTGCGCCTCTCGCCGAAGCGGCCGGCGCAGACACGGTTCTTCTCACCGGCCGCGAGAAAGGCCGCAAGCGCGATGCCGTGCTCGCGAAACTGGCCAGCGGCGACGCGGCGCTGGCGATCGGAACCCATGCGCTTTTCCAGGACGACGTGGTGTTTCACGATCTCGCGGTGGCGGTCGTCGACGAGCAGCATCGATTCGGCGTTCACCAGCGCCTCGATCTGGCGCAGAAAGGGGGCGGAGCCGATCTCCTGGTGATGACCGCGACACCCATACCGCGAACCCTGATGCTGACCGCCTACGGCGACATCGACGTCTCGAGGCTTACGGAAAAGCCCGCCGGGCGGCGGCCCGTAGAGACGCGCGCTATGCCCATCCAGCGCCTCGATGCGGTCGTGTCCGCGATTACGCGGGCGCTCGCGGACGGCGCCAAGGTGTTCTGGGTCTGCCCCCTGGTCGAGGAATCGGAAGCCCTCGACGTGGCCGCGGCTGAAAAGCGGCACCAGCAGCTTGCCCACGTCTTCGGCGCGCGCGTCGGCCTCGTGCACGGACGCATGAAAACGGGCGAAAAGGGCGCGGTCATGGCCGCCTTTGCGGACGGCCCCCTCGACGTCCTCGTCGCCACCACCGTGATCGAGGTCGGCATCGATGTCGCTGACGCGACCGTGATGGTGGTCGAGCACGCCGAACGGTTCGGGCTGGCACAGCTTCACCAGTTGCGCGGCCGCGTCGGTCGGGCCAACAAGCCGTCGAGCTGCTTGTTGCTGTACGCGCCCCCCCTGACGCAAGCGGCGCGCGCCCGCCTGAACATTCTGCGCGAGACCGAAGACGGGTTTCGCATCGCCGAGGAGGATTTGCGCCTTCGGGGCGCGGGCGAGCTTCTCGGCACGCGCCAAAGCGGGGTTCCCGAGTTCACGATGGCGGACCTGGCGGTCCACGCGGACATTCTCGGGGCCGCGCGAGACGACGCCCGGATGATCGTCGAGTCCGATGACGGGCTCGAGAGTCCGCGCGGCCGTTCGCTACGGGTTCTGCTCTATCTCTTCGCGCGAGACGCCGCCGTCCGCCTTTTGCGGTCC
>JASLLV010000198.1 GCA_030746935.1 Rhodospirillales bacterium
AAGCCATCGTCCCGATGGACCAAAGACCGGTCATGCACTAACATTCACACTGGACCACTCAAAGGGGGCCAACCACGAGCGCTCTGCGGATCTCGCGAATTTGATCACCCCTCGGCTGGCTATCGATAACTTCAATCATGTCCTCGAGGTTCCATAGTTGGGTTGCGACGCCTGCCGCCATTGCCGGTGTCCTGCGCAAGGTCTGATGGATGCGGCAGAAATTATAGTGCATCAATTAGATTGCCAGCGCGTAAACGTGATATTCGACCTTTTTGCTGGATGCGTCAGTCAATCTCGTGAACCTCCGCATCGACGTTCTCATGGTCAAATTCTGCCTCTCGACATATGACGTGCTTGCGATCTGGCTTGCCCGCAATGCGATCTTTGTGTGCTCCGATACACTCCGGCGGGCTATACCGCTTCTCCGCACCAGGCGCGGCGCCGTCGACTTCGACCAGTTGCGTGTAATCAACCTCGCTACCGAAAACGCCCTCAACGGCTTCGAGATACGCCTCGTGGCCGTCCGCCTTGATCTGAACGCGGTTCTTGAGACGACTCGCCAGATCAATCACGAAAATCTTGCCAGTATTCCCACTCCGATCGCCGACAAGCCAATAGGCAATCAGTATGGTCTCGGCACAGAGCACCGGCATTGTCTCAGTTTGATTATCGCTATTCGATAACACCGCCAACCCAAGCCATCGAATCGTCTCGGCCTCGCCAGCTTTTCCCGCGGCCATCTTGAGTGGGTTGGAAGGTGAAAATCAATCGCCTTGGGTGCGGTGACTCTGCGTCAGCTTCGCGGTAACTTTTGGCGACCCCGCCGAAATAAGAGCGGCTGGCCTTAGTCTCATGCAAATAGATCATGCCGCCCACCAATCGTCGGGCATCCTCAACCGTCGCCGGCCAATACGCGCTTTCATAGGTAGAATCGTCAATCCGCGTTAGATATAGGCGCCTTTGGCAAATTACGTGAAGCTCCGACATCAGGTCGCTCGCTTCTTCTAAGGGCAACGCGGAAAAGGCTTCGGCGCGCGCGTCGACCAGCGCCACTATATCATCCATTGCGGGAAACTGCTGCGGGGGACGGTGCGCCACAGGCCCTTCCAATTTGTGGGATGGAATGTGGGTACCACGCAACAGTTAAATTTAACTATCTGAAAACAAATCTTTTTTAGAACGAGTTGGCGGAAGAGGTGGGAGTCGAACCCACCAGGGACGCTGTTCGCGCCCCTCACCGGATTTGAAGTCCGGGCGCCCCACCGGGGTGCGTCTCTCTTCCGCCGCCGATCCTATACCAACGGCCTTTGTGAGTGGCTCATAAAGGCCCTTGGCAATCCCGACCGCGTGCAGGTCTTCGGTTCTAAGAAACGCTTAGGCCCGCTCCGCCACCGTAATCCACTTTACGGTCCGGGCGGCCCCGTCCCGACCATCGCCTGAAGCGACGCCTGCACGGGACTCGGAAGCCCGTCGCCGATGGCGCGGCCGTCGACGGCGACGATTGCGCGGATGCTTCCTAAGTTGGTGGTGAACGCCTCCGCCGCGCGCCCGAGCGCATTGGGCTTAAGCGAGCGTTCCGCCGCAATCCCCGATTCCAGCAGCTCGGCGCGGATGACGCCGGGAAGCGCGCCGTCTTCCACGGGCGGGGTCAGGGTCTCGCCGGCGATCACCACGAACAGGTTCGCAACCGTTGTCTCCGCGAGCCGGCCGACGGTGTTGACGAGGATGGCCTCGTCGGCGCCCCTCGCAGCCGCCTCGCGCCGCGCGATGACGTTGTCGAGATAGTTGAGCGTCTTGAGGCGCGAGAGCGGCGAGTGCTCATTGCGCCGGGCCGCGGTCGAAATGACGGCGCGCGCAGGCAAGGACGAGGCTGCGTCGGTCGCGTACCCGGTGCGGGCAGCACGCCGCGCGGCGCCGGACCGCGGGTCAGGGTCAGGCGCAGGAGACCGTCTTTGAGGCCGTTGGCGTCCCGGGTCTCCTCGAGCGCCCGGGCCAGCCCGTCGTCGTCGGTAGGCACGGAAAGGCCGATCACGCGGGCGCCGCCCCGAAGGCGCGCGAAGTGCCGCCTCAGCCTTCGCGGCTCACCGCCGAAGACGGCGATGGTCTCGAACAACCCGTCGCCCAGCATGAGGCCGCGGTCGGTGGGATCGATCCGCGCCGCGTCTGCGCGGATGATGCGGTCGTTCAGATAGACGTTCATGGCACCGTGCCGAAAACCGTGTCAGAAACCTTCGAATCCGGGATCGAGGCTTTGCAGCAGCGCGCCCGCCTTGTCCATGGA
>JASLLV010000199.1 GCA_030746935.1 Rhodospirillales bacterium
TGATGTCCTCCTTGAACAGGATCATCATCATCGGCAAAAATGCTGAACAGAAAATTAATGGGTCCTGACCCTAGTCTGCGGGGCGGAGCTTGCGGACCTCGTCGTCGCTCGGCAGGTAATCGGCGCCGTCGGCGTAGCGCCAGTCCACCATGACCCCCTTGCCGCCCTGGACCGCGATGCGGCCGACGTAGGCGCCCATGGTCGATTGATGATCGATGGCGCGATAGGTGATGGGCCCGAATGGCGTCTCGACGCCAAGTCCCTTCATCGCGTCGACCATCTTCTCGGTGTCTGTGGACCCGGCCTTGGCGACGACCGCCGCGACCGTAAGGATCGTGTTGTAGCCGACGATCGAGCCCAAGCGCGGTTCTTCGCCGAAGCGATCGCGATAGGACGCAAGGAACCGATCGTGCTCGGGCGTTTCGATGCCGGTCCAGGGATAGCCGGTGGTGATCCATCCCACCGGCGCTTCGTCCTTCAGGGGCACAAGGTATTCGGGCTCGCCGGTGAGAAGGCTGACGACGGCGCGGTTCTCGAACAGTCCGCGCAGCGATCCCTCGCGCACGAATTTTGCAAGATCGCCACTGAACGTCACGTTGTAGATCGCCTCGGGGTTCGCCCGCGCCAGCGCCTGAACGGTGGGTCCGGCGTCGATTTTGAACAGCGCCGGCCATTGCTCCGCCACCCATTCCACGTCGGGGCGTTTCGCCGAAAGCAGTTTCTTGAAGTTGGCGACCGCCGATTGGCCGTACTCGTAATTGGGCGCCAAAGTGGCCCAACGCTTCGCCGGCAGCTTCGCCGCTTCTTCCGCCAGCATCGCCGCCTGCATGTAGGTGCTGGGGCGAAGACGGAACGTGTAGCGATTTCCCGCCGCCCACGTCATGGCGTCGGTCAGGGGTTCGGCGGCGATAAAGAGGACCTTGCGCTGCTTGGCGATGTCGGCGACCGCGAGACCGATATTGGAGAGGAAGGTGCCGGCGAGCAAAGCGACGTTCTCGCTGCTCACCAACTCTTCGGCGAACTTGACGGCGTCACCGGCCTTGCCGGCGTCGTCGCGGGCGATCACCTCGAGCGTTCTCCCCAAGACGCCGCCTGCCGCGTTGATCTCTTCGGTCGCCAGCGTCCAGCCGTTCCGGTAAGGAAGCGTGAACGCCGAAAGCGGACCGGTGTAGCTGTTGATTTCGCCGATCTTGATACTTTGCGCCGGCGCGCAGACCGGCGCCAAGGCGAACGCCGCACAAGCGACCGCGGCCAATAACCAGCTGCGGAAGTTCATCCGATTCCCCTCTTGATCCCGTTCGATATGCCGACCATCCCTCGCCCTCGCGCTTCAGCGCCCTCGAATTTCATGGTGTCGACGGTGATCGATCCATGCGCGAGCGCCGGTGACGATCGGGACGGCGAAACTACACTGCCGGGTATGCACGCCGCAACACCGGCCCGCCGGCGCCCGTGCGCTTTTCCTTGCGCCTGCGAAAGGGGAGTGAGAGGAATCACCGCAAATAAGAGCTCAACCATGACGACAGTGACGAACCTTCCTACCGGCGCTCCGATCGACAAGGACGGCGTCTGGTCCCAGGTCTTGAAGCCGCCCGCCGGGTCGCGCCGGCGCGCGGCGCTTTTCCTGGACCGCGACGGCGTTATCGTCGAAGAGGTCGGCTATCTGCACCTCCCGTCCGAAACCCGCCTGATCGACGGCGCGGCGAGCGTGATCGCAAACGCCAACCGGCGCGGCGTCCCGGTCGTGCTCATCACCAACCAGGGCGGGATTGGCCTCGGGCATTACGACTGGCACGCCTTCGTCAAAGTCCAGGACGAGATCTTTGAATCGCTCGCGGGCGCGGGCGCCACACTCGACGCCGTCTACGCCTGTCCCCACCACCCGCGGGGCAAGGCGCCGTTCGATTGCGCGAACCACCCCGCCCGCAAGCCGAACCCCGGCATGCTGGTGCGTGCCGAAGAAGCGCTTCGGCTCGATCTCGCGGCGTCCTGGATCGTTGGCGACCGCGCCATCGATATGGAGGCGGGGCGCCGGGCCGGACTTCGCGGCGGAACCCACGTACTCACCGGGCACGGCACCAAAGACGGCGAGCGTGAAGCGGCGCTGGCCTGTGCAGGCTCGTCGTTTCGCGTGCTCGACGCGGCCTCGATCGCGGACGCGGCGACGGTACCGCTGTTCTAGGGTCAGCACTCATTAACCATTAGGTGATTCAATGACCTGGAACCTGACAGAGGAGGTTTTGGGTCATGAG
>JASLLV010000019.1 GCA_030746935.1 Rhodospirillales bacterium
GCCCACACTTTCTTCTCAGCCATATGCATCGCCGCTTTCGTCATCTTCTATCTCAATCAATGAGTCCTGAGCCTAGACTAAAGCGTTCGGATTCAGGCGCCGCGGAGTGACGGACAGCAATGCCGTTCGTGAGAAGGGATCAAAGCGGCAAGATTTCAGCCGCTTTCAATCAGCGGGGCGAAGACGACCTCGAAGAGGTCGCGATCGACGATCCCGAGCTGACCGCGCACCTCACCGAATCGATGATCGATTTTGCTGCAGCGCGAGAATGGATGGAACCCGACCTCGCGATTGCGCGCGTCACAGAAGACTTGATCGAACTTCTGATCGAGAAGGGCGTCTTTCGGCTTACCGATACGCCCGAGGCGGCGCAGAACAAGCTCATGCAGCGACGCGGCCTGCGAAAGACGTTCGCCTACGTCGAGAACCTTTTCGCCGATCCCGATGACGACCCATCCGCGGGCGAGTCCCCCGAAGACGAAGGCGAATCCTACCTATAGAGCATTAACCGTTTAGGCGGGGGTGTGGGCCGGCGCGATTCCACGAATGTGGACGATGTTCTAACGCCGAGCTATTCGGCCGCTTTGCCGTAAGCGTCGAGCGGGGGGCACGTACAGACCAGGTTCCGGTCCCCGTAGGGGTTGTCGATGCGGCCCACCGGCGGCCAGTATTTCTCGTCCCGCAGCCCGGCGACCGGAAAGGCCGCCCGTTCGCGGGAATAGGCATGGGGCCAATCGGCCGCGGCCACGACCTCGAACGTGTGCGGGGCGTTGCGAAGCGGATTGTCGTCGGGGCCCCACTCGCCCGATTCGATGCGATCGATCTCGTCTGCGATGGCGATCATCGCGTCGCAAAACCGATCCAGCTCGTCTTTCGATTCCGATTCGGTCGGCTCCACCATCAAGGTGCCGGCCACCGGCCACGACATGGTGGGCGCGTGGAAGCCGTAGTCCATGAGCCGCTTGGCGATATCCTCGACGGTGACGCCGGCCGTTTCCTTTGCACCGCGCACGTCGATGATGCATTCGTGCGCAACCAGCCCGTCGCGCCCCGTGAACAACACTGGGAAACGAGGCGCGAGGCGCCTGGCCACATAGTTGGCGTTGAGGATGGCGACCTGGGTCGCCTTGGTGAGCCCGCCCGAGCCCATGAGAGCGATGTAGGCCCACGAAATCGGAAGGACCCCCGCCGAGCCCCAGGGCGCCGCAGCGACCGGGCCGATTCCGGTCGCCGGGCCCGCGGCGGCGACCAGGGGATGGTTCGGAAGAAACGGTGCGAGGTGGGGGGCGACTCCGATCGGGCCGACCCCGGGCCCGCCACCGCCGTGGGGGATGCAGAATGTCTTGTGCAGGTTCATGTGGGCCACGTCGGGGCCGAACGTACCGGGCTTCGAGACGCCGAGCAGGGCGTTGAGGTTGGCCCCATCGAGATAGACCTGAGCGCCGCTCTGGTGGACGACGCGGCAGACTTCGACGATGTCTTCTTCGAAGACGCCGTGGGTCGAGGGATAGGTCACCATCAGGACGGCGAGCCGATCGGCGTTCTCGCTGGCCTTTGTCCTCAGATCGTCGAGGTCGATGTTGCCGTCGTCGTCGCACGCGACCACCGCGACGCGGAAATTGGCCATCATGGCGCTGGCCGGATTGGTTCCGTGCGCTGACGCCGGGATCAGGCAGACGTCGCGGTGGCCCTGGCCGCGGCTTTCGTGGTATTTACGGATCACGAGCAAGCCCGCGTACTCGCCCTGCGAACCCGCGTTCGGCTGCACAGAGACAGCGGCGAATCCGGTGAGCTCCGTCAGCATGCCCTCGAGCTCCGCGATCAGGGCGAGATATCCCTCGGCCTGGTCGAGCGGCGCAAACGGGTGGATGCGCGTGAATCCGGGCCATGTGATCGGAATCATCTCGGTGGCGGCATTCAGTTTCATGGTGCACGACCCGAGCGGGATCATCGACCGGTTGAGGGCGATGTCCTTTTCCTCCAGCCGTCTCAGATAGCGCAGCATCCCGGTCTCGGACCGGTAACGTTCAAAAACCGGATGGGAAAGGAAGGCGCTGGTGCGGCGAAGTGGCTCGGGGATGATCTCCGCGGCGCCGGCGACGATCTCGGCGTCGATCGCGTCGACCGACGCCGCGGCCGCGTTGCCGCCTGCGAAGGCGCGCCACAGCTCTTCCACGTCGCTCCGCGTCGTCGTCTCATCGAGGGCGATTCCGAGTCGATCGTGCGCCGCCACCCGCAGGTTGAAGCCGGCGGCCCGAGCGCGGGCGACGATCGCGTCTGCGTTTCCCCCGGCGGCAGCGGTGATGGTGTCGAAGAAGGCATCCGTTTCGACCTCGATCCCGCCTCGCTTGAGGCCCTCAGCCAGGATGCGGGTCAGTCGGTGGACGCGCTCGGCGATGGTGCGGATGCCGTCCGGTCCGTGATAGATGGCGTAAAAGGCCGCCACCACGGCAAGCAGCACCTGGGCCGTGCAAATGTTGCTGGTCGCCTTTTCGCGTCGAATGTGCTGTTCGCGGGTCTGTAACGCCAGTCGGTAAGCGGGGCGGCCGCGGTCATCGATCGAGACGCCGACGATGCGCCCCGGAACCGAGCGCTTGAATTCGTCGCGCGCCGCCATGAACGCCGCGTGCGGCCCTCCGAAACCGAGCGGCACGCCAAAGCGCTGGGCGCTTCCGACGACGACGTCGGCACCCCATTCGCCGGGCGGCGCGAGAATCGCGAGGTTCAGTAGATCGGTGGCGACCGTGACCAGCGCTCCACCTTCGTGCGCGCGTTCCACGATGGCGCGGTTGTCACGAACCTCGCCGTGCGTCGCCGGATACTGCAATACAACGCCGAAAACGCGCCCCGGATCGAGATCGCGCTCCACCTCACCCACCGTGACCTCGATGCCCATGGGCCGGGCCCGGGTTTCGAGCACCGCGATCGTCTGCGGATGGCAATCGGACGAGACGAACACCGCGTTCCGGCCGTTCGTTGAGACCCGTTTCATCAGGGTCATCGCTTCGGCCGCGGCCGTTGCCTCGTCGAGCAGGGACGCGTTCGCGAGGTTCATGCCCGTTAAATCGATCACCATCTGCTGGAAGTTGAGAAGAGCCTCGAGGCGTCCTTGCGAGATCTCGGGCTGATACGGTGTGTAGGCGGTGTACCAGCCGGGGTTTTCGATCACGTTGCGCAGGATGACCGGGGGCGTGTGGCAGTCGTGATAGCCCATGCCGATGACCGATCTGAAGATCTGATTGCGAGACGCGAAATCGGCGAGGCGCGCCAGGGTCGCGGCCTCGCTCGCGCCGCCCGGAATATGCGGCGGCTGCGAGCGAATGGCGGCGGGAACGACGCGTTCGATCAGGGCTGCGAGCGAGTCGATTTCCAACGCCTCCAACATGGTGGCGATCTCGGCGTCGCCCGGGCCGATGTGGCGGCGGACGAAGTCGGCGGCGTTCTCGAACTCAGCGAGCGAGCGCCGTTGCTGGGCGATCATCGGCACCTCCCGTGCGGCGCGCCCGATTCAGCGCAGGCTTTCCACGTATTCGGCATAGGCCGTCTCGTCCATCAGGGACTCGCACTGGGCGGAATCGGCGATGCGGATCTTGAAAAACCATCCGCCGCCCATGGCGTCGGCGTTGACCTTGGCCGGATCGTCGGCGAGCGCGGCGTTGGTTTCCGAGACCTCGCCGCTGATCGGCGCATAGACCTCGCTCGCGGCCTTCACCGATTCGACCACCGCGGCCTCCGCGCCTATTTCCATTTTCGCGCCGACGTCGGGCAGCTCCACGTAGACGATGTCACCCAACTGCTCTTGCGCGTACTCGGTGATCCCGACGACCGCCACGTCGCCTTCGATGCGGACCCACTCGTGATCCTTGGTGAACTTGAGATTCGAAATGGGATACCTCCTTTAACGCTGTGTCTTGAAGTAGCGAAGTTCGACGAAGGGCAGCTTGGCCACGGTCGCCGGTAGGGCCTTGCCCCGAACCTCGACCGTGACCGGGGTTCCAGGCGCCGAATGCGCGCTCGCTACGTAGCCCATGGCGACGGGTGCTTCCACCGAGGGGCCGAAACCGCCGCTGGTGACCTCGCCGATCGACTCGCCGTTCGAATCCATGATGCGCGCGTGGGCCCGCACAGGTGCCCTTCCGTCGGGGCGAAGGCCCACGCGCTTTCTGGCGACGCCGTCGGCGATCTGGCCGAGGATGACACCGGCGCCCGGAAATCCCCCTTCGGTGCGTCGCCGGCGGCCGATGACCCAACTCAGACCGGCCTCGACCGGTGTCGTCGTTTCATCGATGTCGCTTCCGTAAAGGCAAAGGCCTGCTTCGAGGCGAAGCGTGTCGCGCGCGCCGAGCCCGGCGGGGCGGACCTCGGGCACGTCCAGGAGCGCTTCGGCGAGCGATGCGGCCTCATCAGCGGGAGCCGAGATCTCGAACCCGTCTTCGCCGGTGTATCCCGAGCGGGTGACGAAGCATTCGACGCCGGCGAGGCTTAGCGACTCGGCGGACATGAACGGCATACCCCGGCACGCCGGCGCGAAGCGGGCAAGAACGTCGGCCGCGCGTGGCCCTTGCAGGGCGAGGAGCGCACGGTCGTCGAGAACCTCGAGCGTGCACCGCGCCTTTGTCTTCTCTTCGATATGCGCGAAATCGCGCTCCTTGCACGCGGCATTGACCACCAAGAACAAATGGTCGGCGCCGGCCGTGACGATGAGATCGTCAAGAATCCCGCCTCGGGCGTTGGTGAGAACCGTGTAGCGCATGCGCCCCGCCGCCAGGCCCACGATGTCGCCGGGGACCAGGGTTTCCAGCATTTCCACCGCATCCGCGGAGCGAAGACGGGCTTGGCCCATGTGCGAGACGTCGAACAGCGCGGCGGCTGCGCGCGTATGGTGGTGTTCGGCGACGATGCCCTCGTAGAGGAGCGGCATCGCATATCCCGCGAACGCAACCATCTTGGCGCCGAGATCGCGGTGCAGCGCATCGAGGGGCGTTCGTAGCAACTCTTGGGTGGGGTTTTCGATCACGCGGTTCTCCAACAGTGCGCGCGGCACGCAGCGGAATCGCGATCTCCGCCGGATGCCCCCTCTGTCTCGGAACCTGAAAGATTCCCCGTCCGCCAAGCCGATCGGCGATTACGGTCCGGGTTTCATCTTCGGTGAGGCGCGTCGTCCCTCGGTTGCGCCTACTTTCCAGAGTCTCATCGCCCTGCGGTCCGTTTGCCTGAGAGTTTCCGGGGCGGTTGCTCCTTCGGCGCCGGCCGCACATCAAGCCACGGGCCGGTCTCTCCCGCAGGGGTCGGTTGAGTAATCCTCGGACGTCTTCTCCTTGGACCAATTCCTCTCGCCACAATTCGAAGCGAGCGGCGAGACCGGCAGTTTACCGGCTGAGGGGCGAAGGTCAACAATCCGGGCCGGCGCCTCCCGGCAACAGTCCCTTCATAGCCCCGCTTCACGTCGGCGCCGATTGTACTCGAGCTCTTCCGCGCTCAAGCGAAAGCCGACGACGATCTCGTACTCGGTGGCGCTCGTGTCGCGAGCCAGGGGAATCTTGACACTTACCGGCTCGTCCGCGGCCACGACGCGCATCCTGTTCCCTTCGAAGGGAACGCGCACCTTGAACTCCGCGCGGCCCTCGGGCCGCGGCACGAATTGCGCCACCGCGACGAAGTATACGAAATCCGCCGCGTGGTCCCGATCGGCAGGCCCCCGACGCGCTTCGATCCATACACTCAGGTCCACGGTCACCTCGGCGGTTCCTTAATCTCGCTATTCCTCCTCGCACCGGGAAACGATCGCGGCCGCGATATTGCCCTCGTAGAGGATGTCGATGATGTCGCGTCCAGGCCCGGCGCGGAATTTCGTAATCGTGCTCGCGTCGGGGACAACGGCGATGCGCGGACACGGCGGTGGGGCCTCATCTTCGAACAAAGAACCGATCGAATCGCACCCGCCCGCGACCAGCGCCAGTACAGGCAACGAAAGCCACGCTCCGAATCGGGCGCCGCGGCGCCCCAGCTTGGGCGAGCCCGGTTTACAGGCTTCGCCGCTGGGCGCTATCGCGCACCGCATCGTCACAACGTCGAATGGGTCCCGTCGCAAAAGGGCTGTCCGGCCGTATTCTTGCAACCGCAGAAATAGACGGTTTCGGACCTTTCCGCAGTGAAGACCACCGGCACGAAGATTGTCGGCTTGTGCGCGCCGTCGCAAAAAGGTTGCGTGGCGCTGCGTCCACACCGGCACCAAGCGTAACGCTTGCCCGCGGTTACGTCGACGGCATAAGGGCTCTTTTGCGCGACGGTGGGTTTGTCCATCGGGTACCTCTTGGCAATTGGCGCCACTCGACCGCCATGCGTGGCCGCGGTGAGGTTGCGGACTTTAGGGAAGGCCGCGACCTCGCACAAGCCGGGGGCGCTGGATCCCCGATCAGCGTTTCGGACTTGCGCCCTTGTCGGTAGCGCCCGGCGATTCGCGACGGTCTAGCCCGTTCGCTGGCGACGGTCCACAATATGTGGGCGCGTAGCTGGTCATCGGCGATCTTTTCCGTGGTCTGCACGGCCTCGTCGTAGAACCGCATATCACCGGACTTACCGAGTTCGGTGAGGGCCAACGCGATGCGGCTCGCCGCGAACGAACTGGCGTACGGCAAACCGATTTCCGCGCTCAATAACTTCGCCCGGTCGACCGTGGTGCGGGCTTGGCCGAAGTTTCCGGCGCGGGCCTCGGCGATGGCGATATTCCCGAAAACGACGGCGCGGTAGCGGGCGGCCTCGATGTTTTCGGCGGTCGCGATCGCGAGTTGCGAGCCGCCGGCGTGCGCTTGGGCCGTGGCGGCGGCAACCAGCACCGGGATCCTGTCCTGGGGTTTTTCTACTTCCGCCATCATCCTGAGCGCGTCGGCCGGCCTGCCCATCTCGGCAAGCGCAGCCGCCACGTGCCGCAAGGCCTTGCCCCGTTCGCGAGCGGCGATGTTCGAGGTGGCCTCGGCGCGCGCGGATCCGATCTGCTCCGTCGCCGATTTCGTATCTCCGATTCGGTTCAGAATTTTGGCGGCGGTCGTGCGAAGCGCGACCATGATCAGCCGGGGATCGTTAATGCGCCGCACGGTGGCCATCGCATCCTCGGTGAGCCCCGCCTTGGCCTGCGCCGCGAGAATCTCGCCGAGCGCCCAGTCGCGCATGTCCTCCTTGGGAATGGCCTTCGCGCTTTCGGACGCTTCCAACAACAGACAATGCGGACTCGGATCGCGAAAACATGGGGTCGGATCGCGGGTCGGATCGGCTTGCTCGATCGATTTGCCGGTGACCAGATGGCGGGTCTCGGATCGGCTGAGCAAGGCTTCGCGTGCCGCGGTTTGCCGCTCCTCGCGCACTTCCTCGAGGCGCTTCAACAAGCCCTCGACCTTGGAGGCGGTCTCCATCCGTACGACCAGCTCCTCGGTGAGGATACCGGTCACGCTTATGTTGTTGATTTTCTGGTAGCGGCGAACCGCGGCCTTGGTCTCGACGCTCATCAGGCCATTGATTGGGCCCTTGTACAATCCGATCCGCGCGAGCGCTTCCTGCGACCGCCGGACCAGGGGATGGGCGATACCGGTGCGGATCGGGCGGCTCGTTTCTGGATCGTCGCTGAGGGCCGCCATCCGGATCGCCCCGGCCGCCGCATCGTGGGCGGCGGGCAGGCAAGCGAACCCGGCCAGAACCAAGGCAAACAATGCGGCGAGGGCGCGATCCCGACGCCCTCTGGGCGTCAGCGCGTGACGTGGATTGGCTATTGGTAGTTCCCCCCAGACCCCAATACCCACCAACGGGCCCGAAACAGCGGACGGCGAGGGCTCAATGTCGCCTCCCCCGCGCGTCGTGGCAAGGTGGTTGTGCGCGCTTCCGGGCGCACATGCTTGCCGTGGCGCACGCCCTCGCTTATGAGACGTGGCGGCAGATCGAGCCGCAGCTTAGGTTAACGCGTCCACGCGCGCCTGTGACGGCCGTCACAGGTGCGGGGTTCGGTTTCGAGGTCCTGATGGCCGTTTACACGGAAGTCTCGGACGAGGAACTGGTCGCCTTCGTCGGCGAGTACGACATCGGCGAAGTTCTCACCTGCAAGGGCATCGCCGAAGGCGTCGAGAATTCGAACTATCTGCTCGGCACGACGTCCGGGACGTTTATCCTGACGCTGTTCGAAAGGCGTGTCCGCCGCGATGATCTGCCGTTCTTTCTCGGCCTGATGGAGCACGTGGCCGGCAAGGGGTTCCCTTCGCCAACGCCGCTCAGGGGACGCGACGGAAACGCGCTTAGACAATTGTGCGCTCGCCCGGCGGCAATCGTGACCTTCCTCGAAGGCATGTGGCCGCGCCGAATCAGGCCCGAGCATTGCGCCGGTGTCGGCGATGCGCTGGCGCACTTCCACGTTGCGGCCGCGGATTTCGGAACGCGCCGGCGCAACGCCCTTTCGGTCAACGATTGGCGTCCGCTGCTGGAGTCTTGCGCGGACCGGGCGGACGACGTCAATCCTGGGCTCGCCGACGAGCTCTGGCGCGAACTCGACCACATCGAAACCCATTGGCCCGCGTCGCTTCCCGGCGGAATCATCCACGCTGACCCCTTCCCCGACAACGTCTTCTTCCGCGCCGAGAAGGTCTCGGGGATGATCGACTTCTATTTCGCGTGCGACGACGTTCTCGCCTTCGATCTTGCCATCTGCCTCAATGCCTGGTGCTTCGAAGGACACAAGACCTTCAACGTCACCAAGGCGCGGCGCCTGCTTGACGCCTACCGCAAGGTTCGCGAACTGACGCCCGACGAGGTGAACAGCCTCGTCGTGCTGGCCCGCGGCGCAGCGATGCGGTTTCTCTTGACGCGGCTGTACGACTGGCTGAACACGCCGCCCGAGGCCATGGTCACACGCAAGGACCCGCTCGAGTTCATCGAGAAGCTGCGATTCCACCAGAGGCTCAAAGGCCCTGGCGAGTACGGGCTCGACTGAGATGGCGAAACGGAGGCTCGAGCCCGGCGAAGGCGATGTCGTCGAAATCTTTACCGACGGCGCCTGCCTCGGAAATCCCGGCCCCGGCGGCTGGGGGGTGCTCATGCGCTGGTGCGGTATCGAAAAGGAGCTTTGCGGAGGCGAGGCCGAGACCACCAACAACCGCATGGAACTGATGGCGGCCATTACCGCGCTCGAATCGATGAAACGCGGCGTCAGGGTGCGGCTCACGACCGATAGCACCTACGTCCGCGACGGCATTACTCGGTGGATCGCGAAGTGGAAGTCGAACGGCTGGAAAACGGCGGCCAAGAAGCCCGTCAAGAACGCCCCCCTATGGCGGCGCCTCGACCGGGCGCTCGAACGCCATGACGTGGAATGGCATTGGGTAAAGGGCCATGCCGGTCACGCCGAGAACGATCGGGTCGACCGGCTGGCCGGCGACGAGGCGAAGAAGCACGCCCGACGGTCCCCTGCCGTTGGATGACGCCGCGTGCGGCGCTGTCGCGAGCTTCGTCCCGCCCGCTACAACTGGCTGAGCATATGCTCGGCGCTCGATACCTCGAATGCGCCCGCGGCCTCGGCGTTGAGCACCTTGACCTGGCCGTTCTCGACGATCATCGAGTAGCGCCTGGACCGCGTGCCCAGACCGGCGCCCGAGGCGTCGAGCTCGAATCCCAGCGCTTGGGTGAGTTGGGCGTTGCCGTCGGCCACCATCTTCACCTTGTCGCCCGTGTTGTGGGCCTTGCCCCAGGCGTCCATGACGAAGGCATCGTTGACCGAAAGACAGACGATCTCGTCGACGCCCTTGGCCTTAAGCGCGGCGGCGTTGTCGACGAACCCGGGCAGGTGCTGGGCCGAGCACGTCGGCGTGAACGCCCCGGGGACCGCAAACAAGGCCACCCGCTTACCCTTGAACAGGCTGTCCGTGTCCACGTCCTCGATTCCTTCCGAGCCCATCACCTTCAATGTGACGGACGGTATCCGATCGCCTAATCCGATGGTCATGTCTTCCTCCCTCGTCGAAACGCTGGCGCACAATGCCGCCCGATACGGGCGGGGGTGCGCACTTTGGCGACTCGCCGCCGCAATCCAATCGGTGGGTTTTGCGGCGGCCATTTCGTGCCCGAATCGTCCAAGGCCCGCGTCGCTCAGCGAGAGGTGGCGATTCCGGGCGTCGCCCGAGCCGCTTTGGCCTGGGCGCGCACGAAGGCGCTCAGCACCGCGTCCTCGGTCAACAGTTCGGGCAGCGCGATGCCGCGCGGCGCGCCGGGGCCGTAAACGGCATCGAACGGGATCCCGTAGCGGCCGAAGCTGCCGAGATAGCGGGAAATGGCGTCGTCGGGCTCGGTCCAGTCGGCCCGCATCGCGACCACGTCCGAGCCGATCAGGCGTTCGAGCACGCGTCCCCGGTGCAGCACCAGGGCCTTGTTGACGCTACACGTGATGCACCAATCCGCCGTGACGTCGACGAACACCAACTTTCCGTCGGCGACCACGTCGGCAATGGCGGCTTCGTCGAACGGCTGCCAAAGCGCCTGGATTCGCGGGTCGGCGACGTCGTTCGCGCGGGGCGCGGGCGAACCCTTCAGAATCTGGGGCGCCGCGAAGGCCGCGACGGCGACCACGATCAACGCCGCGCTCGCCACCACCCGGACCCGGCCCGCGACCCCATGACGGACGTAGAGGATCACACCGACCCCGAGCGCCGCCGTGCCGACGGCGAGTGCCGCCGGCCAACCCGTTTGTGCCTCGAGAACGCTCAGCAACCACAGCGCCGTCGCCGCGAGCGCGACGCCGAGAAGCTGCCGCAATACCACCATCCAGCGTCCGGGTTTGGGCAGCCGCGTCGCCACTGCGGGAACGGCGGCCACCGCGAGATAGGGCAGCGCCAGGCCGAGCCCGAGGGCGGCGAAGATCGCCACGATCTCGCCCGGACCCCGGGACAGGGCAAACCCGATCGCAGTCCCCAGAAACGGCGCCGAGCACGGCGTCGCCAATAGGGTCGCGAAAGCGCCCGCGAGAAAGCTTCCGCCGAGCGACGCGGCGCCGCCTTTCCCGTCTCTGCCGGCGCCCAGCCGCACCAGGCGGTCGGTGAGGCCGCCGGGGAGGGCGAGGGCGAAGAATCCCCACAAGTTGCATGCGAACAAGGTGACCACGAGGGTCATGAAGATCAGAAACCATGGATACTGGAACTGGATTCCCCAGCCGACGGTCAGTCCGGCCGAACGCAGCGCCACCAGCGCGCCGGCCAGGACCAGGAACGCGAACTCGATGCCGGCGGCGGACGCGATGAAACTGGCCCGCACCCGCGCCCGTTCACCACCCCCGTGTCCGATCACGCCCATCAGCTTGATGGACAGCACCGGAAGCACACACGGCATGAGGTTGAGGATCAGCCCGCCGAGAACGGCGAGCGCGAGGATAAACGCGAGCGAGCCTTCGAATCCGAAACCGCGCGCCGCCGCGACCGAGAGCGTCCGCTCCGCCGCGCGCGCGCCGTCCACCACGGTCAACGTCAAGCGCTTGCCCGGAAGACCGCCGTCCAGGTCCTCGGTCCCATACACGGCCACCTCGAGATGCGCCCGCCGCCCCCCTTCGCTCAATCCGAGACGGGGCGCGGAGAAGACCAGCTCGGGTGGCCCCTCGACGTAAAGATCGGGCCTTTCGAAGGGTTCGCTGGCCGTGGCCGAAACCCTGAGCACCGGGTTTGACGTCGCTCCCGACGCCTCGGCCGAATTGATGGTGAGCCCGTGAATCGAGCCGCCCGCCGGGACCCGCACGGCGAAGCGGTTAATGAGATGGGCGTGCCGGTTGGGGTCAAGGGCGCCCGATGGAACGTCGAGGCGCAGCCGGGCCTCGTAAGGGATGCAGACGTCGCTGCACGTCAAATAGCGGAGCCGGGCGTCGACAGCCAGCGCCTCACCGGCCTCGTCGAGCCGCGCCGCGATCGGCAGTACCACTTCGTCTTCATAGCCGAGAGTCTCGAGGCCCAAGATCGAGAAGCGGACCGGCGCCGGCCAGGACAAACGCGCCCCGGCGAGGTTGGACGAGCCCGAGAAGTCGAGTTGGGGCGGAAAGCCGGCGTCGCCGGGGGTGCGCCAGTAGATCTTCCAGCCTTCCTGCATACGGAACTGAAGTCCAAGCGTGACCGCTTCGGACATCCCCGTCGTCGTCGCCGCCGAGATCAAGCGAACCGCCGTTTGCTCGGTCTTGGCCCAGGGCGATTCGGTCGCGAATGCGGGGGTCCCGGCCCGGATCGGCACGGCCGCAAGCGCGATCACAAGCGTAGCCGCCCATTTGATGCGGTAGCGCGTCATTCTTCTCACGCAGAGTTTGCCAAACATGCGCGCCTCGCCCGCGCACCCGAGGGACGGCGCCATCATAGCCGAATCGGAACTCGGTTTCCGGCGCTTGCGCGACGATCACGGAGGTTTTACCGCGGCGCCCGGCGAAGCCCAATCTGAATGCCCTGGAACAAACAATCGGCGCTTTGTTCGCGGCCCGACGATATGTCAAAATGGACGCCGTGATTCGCGGACATACGGCGCGATTCGAGTGGACGTGATGGAGGCGGCGACAGGATGGAAGGCACCGAAGACACGGGCCGGTACCTGGCGGGACAGCTTCTGATCGCCATGCCGGGAATGCAGGACCCGCGGTTCGCCAGATCCGTCATCTACATTTGTGCCCACAACGCCGAAGGCGCGATGGGCCTCGTCATCAACCAGGCGCTGGATTCGCTGACCTTCCCCGACCTTCTCGAGCAGCTTGGGATCGAGACCAAGGGGGTGCGCGACCCCATCAACGTCCATTTCGGCGGCCCGGTCGAATCGGGCCGCGGCTTCGTCCTGCATTCGGCGGATTACGTCAAGGAGGCGACGCTGATCGTCGACGACAACATCGCGCTGACCGCCACGGTCGATATCCTGAAGGCCATCGCCGGTGGCAGCGGGCCCACGCGCAGCCTGCTCGCGCTCGGCTACGCGGGCTGGTCGCCGGGACAGCTCGACGAAGAGTTCAAGGCCAACGGCTGGCTCAGCGTCGCTCCCGACAACGAATTGGTGTTCGGCCCCAAGCTGGAGACTAAGTGGGATCAGGCGTTGGCGAAGATGGGAATCGATCCGCGGATGCTTTCGGGCGACGCCGGCCACGCGTGAGCGCCGCACTGCCGCTCAATTCAGTCGTTCGGCGACCATATCCACCGACGGCAATCCGTTCGCGGGTCCCAGAACGGCCAGGGTCGGCTGGCTGGCCGCGATCCGCCGGGCGACGCGCGCAACAGCATCCGCATCCACGGCCTCGACGCGCTCGATGGTCTCGGCGATCGGGATCACCCGCCCGAACACCATCAGCTGGCGCGCCAACTGCTCGCACCGCGCCGACGTGCTCTCGAGGGACATCAGGATACCGGACTTGATCTGGGCGCGGGCGCGAGCCACCTCGTCGGCGCCCACGTGATCGCACGTGGCCCGAAGTTCGTCCGTCACCAACCCCAATACCTCGGTCGCCTCGGCCTCGCCGGTGCCTGCATAAATCCCGAACAGGCCGCAATCGGTGAACGCCGAGGAAAACGAATAGACGCTATAGGCCAGCCCGCGTTTTTCGCGGATTTCTTGGAAAAGGCGCGACGACATACCGCCGCCGAACAGGGTCGAGAACACCGCAACCGCATAGAAATCCGGATCGCGGTAGCCGACGCCCTCGAAGCCCAGGACCTCGTGAACCTGCTCGAGGCGCCGGGCCTCGCGGAACTCGCCGCCCGCGTACCGCGGGGCCTCGCCGCCGCCGTCGTCCGTAAAAGCCGACGCCGCAAACGCATCGTCGACGAGCGCGACCAGCGCATCGTGGTCGACGTTGCCGGCGCCCGCCACGACCATGCGCGGGGCCGAGTAATGTCCGCGCAGGAAGTCGACGAGGGTATCGCGGTCGATGGACTCAACAAGCGCCTCGGTCCCCATCACGGGACGCCCGATTCCCTGATCGGGAAACGCCGTCTGCTGAAAGTGATCGAAGACGCAATCGTCCGGCGTATCGCTGGCGTGGCGAATTTCCTGCACGATCACCGCGCGTTCGCGAGCCAGCTCGTCCGCATCGAACAACGCGTTCTGAAGAATGTCGGCGATGATGTCGACGGCGAGTCCCAGGTCGTCTTTGAGGATCTTGGCGTAGTACGCCGTGTGCTCGTGCGAGGTATAAGCGTTGAGGTGACCGCCGACCGCGTCCATCGCCTCGGCGATCGCGCGGGCGTCGCGCCGGTGCGTGCCCTTGAAGGCCATGTGTTCGAGGACGTGCGAAACCCCGTTCCGATCGGCCGGTTCATGGCGGGTCCCGACCTCGATCCAGGCGCCAACGGAAGCGGTCTCGACGCTCGCCATGGCGTCGGTCGCGACCCTAAGCCCGCTTGCGAGCGTGGTGACACGAGCGCTCAAGCCGCGGCCCGTTCGTTGAGGCGGTGGACGATGAAGTCCTCTATCCGCCCAAGCTCGTTGGGCAGCGTCGTCAGCCGTTCCTCGCGCGCATAAAGATCGGCGAGTCGTGAGGGAAGGCGGGGGCGGATGCCGGTCGCCTTTTCGACGGCGTCGGGGAACTTGGCCGGATGCGCCGTCGCAACGGCGATCAGGGGCCCCTTGCGGACGTCGTGGCGGGCGATACCCGCCGCGAGCCCGATCGCCGTATGGGGGTCCAGCAGCTCGCCCGTCGTCTCGTAGATTTGGCGAATGACGGCAACGGTTTCGGCGTCGTCCAAGGCGTGGCCGGTAAACAGCTTGTGAAACCGTCGCCAGCGTTCAGCACCGAAACGGACGCGACCGCGCTTGCGGAAGCGGTCCATGGCCCTTGCCAGCAATTCACCGCGCCGGCCATAGAGCTCGAACAAAAGGCGCTCGAAGTTGCTTGAGATCTGGATGTCCATGCTGGGGCTGAGCGTAGGCTGGACCGGCTGGAGGCGCATCTCGCCCTCGGAATAGAAGCGGGTCAGGATGTCGTTGCGATTGGAGGCGACGACGAATCCCGTCACCGGAAGCCCCATGCGCCGCGCCACCCACCCCGCCAAGACGTTGCCGAAGTTGCCGGTGGGAACCGCGAAGGTGACGGGTTGTTGCGGGGCGCCGAGGGCCACGGCGGCTGCGAAATAATAGACGACCTGGACCATGACGCGCGCCCAGTTGATCGAATTGACCGCCGTAAGATCGGTGCGCGCGCGGAATTGCGCGTCGTTGAACATCGCCTTCACCAAGTCCTGGCAATCGTCGAACGTCCCCTCGACGGCGACGTTGTGAATGTTGTTCGCCGCCACCGTGGTCATCTGGCGGCGCTGGACCTCGGAGACGCGCCCCTTCGGGTGCAGGATAAAGGCCTCGATCCGTTCGCGATCCTTTAGCGCTTCGATGGCGGCCGATCCCGTGTCGCCCGAGGTGGCGCCGATGACGGTAACGCGCCGGTCCCTTTCGGCGAGAACCGTGTCGAACAGCCGGCCCACGAGCTGAAGCGCGTAGTCCTTGAACGAGAGCGTCGGCCCGTGAAAGAGCTCCAGGAGCCACAGGCCGGGACCGATCTGGCGCAACGGGGCGACCGCCGGATGGTCGAACCGGGAAAAGGCGTCCCTTGCGAGGTCCGGGAAGGCGGCTTCCGTGGCGCCGCCGCTTAAGAAAGGCCGGCACACGCGCGCCGTCAGCTCGTCGTACGAAATCCCTCTCAGCGCCTGGATCTCGGCCTTGGACAGCTGCGGCCAGGCCTCGGGCACATACAGGCCGCCGTCGGCGGCCAGGCCCGCCAACAAGGCGTCGTCGAACGAGAGGACGGGCGCCCGTCCCCGGGTACTGACGTACTTCACAGATGTTTCCTTGCCATCGGCGCGACTATAGCGGCCCCCGATCGAGCGGCAACAACCGCTCGTCGAGGCTAGAGCACTATCCGACCAGATCGGATCAATTTGATTGTGGCGAATCGGCATTCCGGGCAGGCGCGGCGCGAAGCGCGATGCGGGCCATCGGGCGAGTGCCGCAACGAACCCGGGGAGCCGATTTGCCCCACTGAAGGCCGGTTTTATTTGTGCCGCGGCGTCGCCCGCGCATCTTTGCCGATGCCCCACATCGCCATGCGACGCGCGCCTAGCCACGGCGCAAAATAACTCCGCTCATATGGTTCAATCTGGTCGGATAGTGCTCTGGCTCCCTTGGTCACGTGGCGCCCTCCAGATACCGCGCCTCGAGATGCCTTCGTAAGTCCGTGGCGTCCAACGGCTTGCCGGTCGCCGCGATCACGAGTTCCCGCGGCGTCGCAAACGACGCCTTGGCGCGCACGTTATCGGCGAGCCAGGCGCTAAGGCGCGTCAAGTCGCCGCGGCCGATGGCGGGTTCGATCTCGGGGTCCGCCCGAATCGCGGCGGCGAAGAACTGGGCTGCCAGCGCGGCGCCGATAGCGTAGGCCGGGAAGTAGCCGAACGCGCCCTGATACCAGTGGATATCCTGAAGGCAGCCCTCGCCGTCGTGGCTGGGAACGCGCCCCAGGAGCCGCTCCATGCCCTCGTTCCAGGCGCCCGGCAGATCGGCCGCCTCCAGCGTCCCCGCCACCATGGCCGCTTCGAGCTGGTAGCGTAGGATCACGTGCAGCGGATAGCTCACCTCGTCGGCCTCGACCCGGACCAGGCCCGCTTCGATGCGGGTAAACGCACCGTACAGGGCATCGGCTTCCCAAGCGGGCCCCGCAACGCCCAAGACCTCGCGGAACAATGGTGCCGCGAACTGCGCGAACGCGCGCGACCGGCCCACCATCATCTCCATCAACAGCGATTGGCTTTCGTGCACGCTCGTTCCACAGGCCGCGCCGACCGGCTGGTCCCGCCACTTCTCGGGAAGCCCGCGCTCGTAAAGCGCGTGGCCCGCCTCGTGGACGACGGCGAACAGACCGGACGCGAAGTCGCGCTCGTCGAAGCGGGTCGTGATGCGGATGTCTTCGGGCGTCCCTCCGCAAAACGGATGGGCGCTCGTATCCAATCGCGCCCACGCGGAATCGATGCCCATCACGTCCATTATGCGCAAGCCGAGGGCGCGCTGGCGCTCGGCCGGGATCGGGCCGCCCGGCGTCGGAATGCCTTTCTCGGCCGTCTGGCGCGCGAGGACGCGCTCCAGAAGCGGCGGCAGAAAATCGCTGAGTTCGGCGAACAAGGGATCGATCGCGGCTCGGTCGAGGCCGGGATCGTGAGCGTCGAGAAGGGCGTCGTAGGGATCGAGACCGAGGGCGGCCGCCTTGGCGAGCGCGGCCTCGCGGACGAGCTTGAGCAGCTTCGCGAATTCGGCGCGGACAGTTTCGAAATCGCAATTCGCGCGCGCCTCGCGCCAGACCATCTCACAACGCGCACCGGCGGTGACGAGGGCGGCCGACAGCGCCTCGTCGATCGCCGTCGCATGCCGCCACGCGTGCCGCATCTCGCGCAGGTTCGCCGCCTCCCACGGCCCGAGTTCATCACCCGCCCCCGCCGCTTCGATAAGCGCGCCTGTCTCTTCACCCGCCAGTATCTTGTGGCGCACCCGATCGAGGGCCGCCAACTGCGCCGCACGGGCCTCGCCCGCGCCCGGCGGCATCATTACCGCCCGGTCCCAATACAGTATGGCTTCGGCGTCGCGAAAATGGGCGAGGCGCCGGAACCGTTCGACGAGCCTCACATACGAGTCGCCCGCCCCAGCCGTCACCCCAAGGCCCGAATCACGCGAGGACGGCAAGCGCCCTATCCGCCAGCAGGGAGACGAAGATGAGGAACAGATACAGGATCGAGAACCCGAACAGCGCCCGTGCCGGGCCGTCGTCGTCGCTGCGCCACAGCCGAAACGCGAACCCGACAAACGCGGCGTCGAGCGCACCCGCTGCGATTCCATAGACCGCCCCCGACATCCCGAGGACCACGGGAGCGAACGTCGCCGCCACCAGCAAGGCGGTATAGACGAGGATCTGCTTCTTGGTTTCGCGCGGACCGGCGACCACCGGAAGCATGGGCATGCCGGCGTTGGCGTAATCGCGGTTGCCGAACAGCGCGAGCGCCCACGAATGAGGCGGTGTCCACAAGAAGATGATCGCGAACAGCGCCAGCGATTCGACGCTTACGGTCCCGGTCACCGCCGCCCACCCGATCACCGGCGGAAAGGCACCCGACGCGCCGCCGATGACGATATTGTGCGGCGTCCGGCGCTTGAGCCAGACCGTGTAGACGAGCACGTAGTAGAGCACGGTAAGGGCGAGCAGCGCCGCCGCGACTCCGTTTACGACCAGCGCCATGGCCGCGACCGCTGCGCAGCTAAGTGCTACACCGAACACCAGCGCCTCGGCCGGCCTCATGCGCCCGGCCGGGATCGGCCGGTTCATGGTCCGGCGCATAAAGACGTCGATGTCGCGGTCGTACCACATGTTGATGGCACCCGCGGCGCCCGCCGCGACCGCGATGCAGAACACCGCGACCGCCGCCCGCCACGGTCCGATCGTGCCCGGCGCCAAGAGAAGGCCGACGAGACCGACGAAGACGACGAGCGACATCACGCGGGACTTCAACAGCACCGCCTAGTCGGCGAGCCGGAATTGCGGCGCCGGATCCGCGTTCACCGCGCCGGCCGGCCCCGTCGCTTGCCCGATTGCTTCGAACGTTGCCTTGGTCAAGTTCCGCCGCTCCCGCCGCTCAACACCGCAATCCCTCGAGAAAGACTCTGCGCCGCAAATTCTATACGCAACGCCGGTGCGATCCAGGGCTTTGACCTCGCGTATTCCGCTTCATCCGCCACGCCCTTGTCGTCCGGTGGGTGCCGCCACCGCGAAACGGGTGACAAAACCGTCGCCTCGACGCCACTCGCGAATGCGGGGCATTATTATCGGAGGTGAGGCGACAATGTTCGATGGGGTGCCTATAATTGCGAAACACTGCGGGTCACCGGCATACGTAACCGGCGCCAGGAAGGGGCGTTCCGTACCACGTCAGGCTTCGCGACCGCTCGGATCGGTGGTTCAGGAGGGGCAGCCATGAGGAATGAAGAGTCGATGGCCGATGCGGGCGCCTACGGATCGGTGCAACCGATCGTCCACAAGATCGCCTTGGTCGACCTCAAGGACGCATTGGTCAAGGGTTTCGCCGACTTCAACGCGATGCCGACGCATCTGATTTTCCTTTGCTTGATCTATCCCATCGTTACTCTCGTCTTTGCCAGGGTCTACGCGGGATACGACGTGCTGTGGCTCGTGTTTCCCCTCCTTGCCGGATACACCCTGGTCGGCCCGGTCCTCGCGATCGGCATGTACGAGCTGAGCCGACGCCGAGAAGAGGGTCTCGATTGTTCTCGGCGGCATCTGTTTTCCGTTCTTCGGTCTCCATCCATCCGCGCCATCGCGACCCTGGGTGTCATGCTGATGGTGGTCTATTTCGCGTGGTTGGGCGCGGCATGGGGCATTTACGTAAACATATTCGGTGCGACGACGCCGGGTTCGATTGCCGAGTTCGCCAGCCAAATTCTCGCCACGCCGGCCGGTTGGACACTGATAGCTTTCTTTGCGACCTACCCTCACTTCCGGAAGTAGCCAGAAGCGAACCTCGGCTGTGCCGAACCCCGTGGAACGTCGGTCGCTGACCACGCTGCGCCAGAAGCTGATCAAGATCGGCGCCAAGGTGGTCCGGAGCGGTCGGTACGTCACGTTCCAGCTTGTCGAGGTCACGACTCCCGCAATCTGTTCGCCTACATCCTGCGCCGCATCGACCGGCTCAGATCGAAACCGGTCCCAACATGAAGATAGAGCCGACGAACATGCAGCCGCTCCACGGGATTACTGTGCCCGGAGCACAGCCTGATCAGTGTTATCGAACGCCGCTGCGCCCAAACTCCGCTCCCACACATCGCATCGGTGGAATGCGCGCGCCCAGAGCGCGGTTATATTGCCTGCCGGGTGGTATTGGCGCACGATCGACCCTGTTGAAGGAAATCAAATCGGGAATCCCAGTTTAATGGACTACAGGGTTTTGGGTCGGACCGGTGTGAAGGTCTCGTGCCTGTGCCTCGGGACTGACAACTTCGCCAATCCCACGCCCGAGGGCGAGGCCGCGCAGATCCTCAACCTGGCCATCGATGCGGGTATCAACCTCATCGATACCGGGGACATCTATGCCGACGGCGAGGGCGAGCGCATCATTGGGCGCACCCTCAAAGCGAACGGGCGCCGGGACCTGGTCATCATCGCGACCAAGGTCGATCACGGCATGCGCCGGCCGGGCTATTCTTCGGACGACCCGAGCCTATTTGGCCCCAACCACCGCGGGCACAGCCGGTTGAATATCATCCGCGCCTGCGAGAATTCGCTGCGCCGCTTGCAGACGGACCACATCGACCTCTACCAGGTGCACCGGCCATCCCCTGACATTCCGGTGGACGAGACGCTAAGCGCGCTGAACGACTTGGTGCGCCAGGGCAAGGTCCGCTACATCGGCTGTTCCACCCATTCGGCCTGGTCCGTGATGGAGGCGGTGATGGTCAGTGAGCTGAAGGGCTACGCCCGCTATGTCAGCGAGCAGCCGCCCTACAACTTGCTCGACCGCCGCATAGAGAACGAGCTCATCCCCATGTGCCAGAAGCACGGCCTAGGGGTCATAACTTGGGCCCCCATGGCCATGGGCGTTTTGGCAGGGCGCTATAGAGACGCCGGCCGTTATCCGAAGGAATCGCGGGCTGCGCTGCGCGGTGGCTTCTATGCCGACCGGGTGACCGCGCGCGGCATCAAGGTTGGCCGGCAGTTCTCCAAGCTCGCCAAGGAGGCCGGCCTCACGCCGGCGCAGTTAGCCATCCTGTGGAACAAGGAGCAGCCCGGCATCACGGCGCCTCTCATCGGCCCACGCACGGTCGAACAACTGGAACCACTGCTGCCGGTCAAGGGCATGTCGCTGGACGATTCCCTGCGGGCGGCCTGCGACGAACTGGTGCCGCCGGGCAGCGTGGTGGCAGATTTCCACAATACTGCGGACTGGATGAAGATGCGGGTTGATGGTCCACGGCAACGCGGATGAACGTCCGCTTACCGCCCGGGAGCGGTCGTTATGCCGGGGCCTCAGGAATGGCAGAAATTAGCCATAAGCGGACCCACCGGTTGATGACCTGGAACGCGCGATCCTGGCGCCATTCTCGCAGTGTTGTGATGGGAATTGATGCGACGGCCGTCGACAAGGACCCTACCATCGAGTCAGACGCACACGCAAAGAATGCGCTCGCCCGATTGCCACGAGGGAAGGGGATGACAGTGGCGTAGGATCATGGGCACGGCAATGGCGCACACGCGTCTTGATGCACTCGTCAATTGTCGCATCTGCCGGCAGGTTTCGATCGGGGTTTTCCTGAGCATCAGCCTGGTTGAAGCCGCAATTCTCGTTCTCTCCTACCGAAATTACGAACGTGATTTGGAAAAGCGGCTCGAGCACGCGGGCCGATCGGGCATCATTTCGGGCTACGGAATGCTGTCGCACGCGCAGGATCGCGATCTGCTCATATTCGGGCGGATGATCCTGAACAATACCGACGTCGTCGGCGGCGCCATCTATCGCGAACCGGGCGAATTCGTCGGAAGCTTCGGTGAGGCGCCACAAATGACGCCTGCCGAATTGGCCGTCCAACGCCGGACCGCGAACGGCACCCGTCTTGAAGCCGTCTGGCCAGCGACGCTCACGGGCCTACCGGTGACGGTGGTCGGCCGGCTCGACGCCTCGTGGATCCAGCCGGAGCTTCGGGCCTTCGTTTGGCGGATCCTCGGACTCGTCCTGCTTATCTCGCTGGTCGTTTTCGGCATTTCGATGTGGATCGTCCACACGAAAGTTCTAAGACCAATCCTCGCCATTCGCGAACGGATGGTGGCCGCCAGTGGCGACCCGGGCAACCCTGGGAGTTACCGCTTCTCGAACGACCGCGACGACGAAATTGGTGACGTCGTGAGGGCGTTCAACACGATGATTCGGCGCGTCGCCGAATCGGTTTCGAGCCTCACCAGGGCGCGGAGCGAACTGGCGGAGGCCAATGTCTTTCTCGAGGGCGAGGTTCAGGAGCGGACCCGGAACCTGAGTACGGAAATCGAAGAGCGAATTCGGGTTCAAAAGGCGTTGGAGGAAAACGAAAACCTCTTGCGCATGGTGACCGATTCGCTTCCGGCCTTCATCGCCTACGTAGATTCGGATCTCCGATTCCGGATGAACAACCGAGCCTACGAGGACTGGTTCGGAATTCCCCGCGATGATCTCGTTGGCCGGCACGTTCGAGACGTTCTCGGCGCAGAGCGCTTCGCGACGGTGCGCGAGAACTTCGATTCAGTGCTTCGCGGCGAGACGATCGCCTTCGAACACCGGCTCACCAATCCGGATGGCCGGACCATGGACACGCAAGCGACGTATGTGCCCCGATTGGGAGAAGACGGCGCGGTTCAGGGTTTCGTTTCGCTGGTCTCCGACATCACACACCTCAAGAACGCGGAACGGGCACTAAAGGGGCGCGAAGCGCAGCTGCGCGCGCTCATCAACAATTCACCGGGCGCGATTCACCTCAAGGATACCGAGGGCCGTTACCTGTTCGCCAACATGCAGTTCGAAACATACGCCGGGATAACTTCTGGAGAAGAATTCGGGAAGACGCCACACGATCTCTTCCCCAAAGAGCTCGCCGATCGTATGTGCGCGCACGACAAGAGGGTCATGAAATCGGGAGCCGCCTACCAACGCGAATTCGAGATCGCTGATCGGAACGGCAACCCACAGACCCGAATGACGGCCAAGTTTCCGGTGTTCGGGCCGGAGGGCGATCTCATCGGGCTCGGTGCGATCGACACCGACATTACGGAGCGAAAGAACGCGGAAAGAATTATCGAGGAACGGGATACCCGCCTTCGGGCGCTTATGGACAGCGTGACCGAGGGAATCGTCACCATCAACGATCGTGGAATCATCGAGAGCGTCAACGCCGCCGTCGAACGGGATTTCGGTTATTCAGCCGACGATCTGATTGGCAAGAACGTCGCCATTCTGATGCCCGAGCCCGATCACAGCCACCACGAAACCTATATCAAAAACTATCTGCGCACCGGCCAGGGAAAGATCCTGGGGCAAGGCGCGCGAGAGGTTGTCGGCCTTCGAAAAGACGGATCCCATATTCCGCTTGAGATCACCATCGGTGAGATGCGGGTCAATGGCCAGCGCGGTTTTATCGGCTCCATGCGGGACATCACAGAGCGCAAAAAGACCGAGGAACAGCTTTATCAGGCCCAAAAGATGGAGGCGGTTGGGCAACTCACGGGCGGCGTGGCACACGACTTCAACAACCTGCTCACGGTCATTCTCGGCAATCTGGAAATGCTCGAGGAAGATTTCTCTGACGACGAGCGCAGTTTGCGGCGGGCGGGCGCGGCACGGCGGGCCGTCGAGCGCGGCGCGGAACTGACCCAACGGTTGCTCGCGTTCTCGCGCCGCCAGGCCCTGGAGCCCACCATACTTGCGATGAACGGGCTTGTTGCCGGCATGGATGACATGCTGCGGCGGGCGCTCGGCGAGACCGTCGAATTGAAGACTGCACTGGCGCCCGACCTATGGTCGACAAGCGTCGATGTCGCCCAATTCGAGAGTGCCCTTCTCAATCTTACCGTTAACGCCCGCGACGCCATGACCGCGGGCGGACGGCTGACCATAGAGACGGCAAATGTCGAACCGGACGAGGATTTTACGGCCGGTAACGCGGATATTGCGCCCGGACCATATGCGATGGTGGCCGTGACCGACAGCGGCACGGGCATGCCACCGGATGTGATGGAAAGGGTGTTCGAGCCCTTTTTCACGAGCAAGGACGTGGGCAAGGGCAGCGGGCTGGGGTTGAGCATGGTGTACGGCTTCGTCAAGCAGTCGGGCGGCTACGTCAGCATCTACAGCGAGGAAGGCCATGGCACCACGGTGAAGCTCTATTTCCCGCGGGCGGGCGTCGAAGATACCGCACCCGAAATCGCGCCCGCCGTAGGCGAGCTTCTTGTCGGTGCGGAAACCATCCTCGTCGTCGAGGACGAGGCGGAGGTCCGCGACACGGCCGGGGCGATTTTGGCAGAGTTGGGTTACCGCGTTCTCTTCGCGGGAACCGGCCAAGCGGCGTTGGACATTCTCGAGGAAACAGAGGACGTGGATCTCGTATTCACGGATGTCGTTATGCCGGGAGGTATGTCAGGCTTCGATCTGGCGCTGAAGATTCGCGAGCGTTTCGGTGACCGGAACGTTCTGTTCACGTCCGGCTATGCGGATGGTGCGTTGCAGCGCCATGCCGAGATCCTCAAAACCGCCCGACGCATTATCAAGCCGTACAGTCGAAAGTCCCTGGCACGGGCGATCCGCAACGCCTTGGGCGATGAAGGAAGGTCTCGATCATGAACCCGAATCGCCTCCTGGTCGTCGACGATGAGCCCGATATCAGCGCCTACGTCGCGGACGTTGCCGAGGGTCTCGGATTCGATGTGGTGAGGGCGAACACTACGGACCAATTCTGGGCTTCGTATTCGGAATTTGTGCCTTCCGTCGTGGTTCTCGATCTCAACATGCCGCAAAGTGACGGGGTGCAGCTTTTGCGCGCCCTGGCGGAAAAGCGGTGCGGTGCGCAAATTGCGATCATCAGCGGCACGGATAAGCGGGTCGTCAAGACCGCGGAACGTCTGGGTGCGTCTCACGGTTTGAAAATGCTGGGCTCCCTGCAGAAGCCGGTCGCGCTTCGGGCACTGAGGAAAATCTTGAATAAGGGTCTCGACGAGACCCGCGGCGTCACTGCGGACGAGTTGCGTCATGCGATCAGGGATCACCAATTGGTCGTCCATTACCAGCCCAAGATCGACCTGAAATCGGAACCACATTGGAACATTGCGGCTTGCGAGGCCTTGGTGCGCTGGGATCATCCCCAGTATGGGATCCTGTCGCCAGAGACGTTCATTCCCGTGGCCGAAAAATCCGGACTGATCTCGCCTTTGACGGTTTGCGTGCTGCGCCTTGCGCTGGAGCAAATTGGACGGTGGGATGAGCAGGGCCTTTCTCTTTCGGTGGCGGTCAACATCGCACAGCAATGCCTCAACGACTTGGCGCTTCCCGATGCCATCGAAGGTCTCGCAAAGCGGTACGACGTGGCTCCCTCACGGCTGATTCTGGAAATCACGGAAAGCGGTGCCATGACTGACGCCGCGCTGACCATGGACATCCTGACCCGATTTCGACTCAAGGGTTTCGGGTTGTCCCTCGATGACTTCGGCACCGGCTATTCATCATTGATCCAACTCCACCGCATGCCCTTCAACGAGATGAAAATCGACAAGTCCTTCGTGCTGGAAATCGGTGTGAGCGACGAGGCCGAACAGATTGTTCGTTCAATCGCCGATCTTGGCCACAACCTGGGCCTGAGCCTTTGTGCCGAGGGCATCGAATGCGAAGAGGCCCTTTCGTTCGTCCGAAGCATCGGCTGCGAAACGGCGCAGGGATATCTGGTCAGCAAGCCGGTTTCCCCGGCAGAGTTGGCGACATTCATTCAGACGCCCGCGAACAACTTGGAGCTGGTAGGGACATCGGCCTGACAAAGGGATGATGAACGGCATTGATCTGCCTCCACGAACGATATCCCTTTCTAAGTTGGACCTGACACGTCTGGAGTGAAGGTACGATACGGCCGCAGACCCATGTCGCCCGGGTCCGATTGCGATGTCCGCTTGGGGTCAGGAGCGGACCTCAACGCCTGCCCCGAAGATCGTCTGCTCTGAGGGGTAAAGCGGAAATTCCCCGTCAATACGTCCGCCTATCACATCAGAGCGGACGTATGGCAGACACCGTCGTTCCGCCTGCTAAAAGCCAACACCGGACATTCGGATTTTCGAGCCGGATTGGACGACAAGCGTCAGGTTGCATGGCGGCTCAGTCTCATATTGGCGCCAACTTATTTGTTCGCGCCGCCGCCGAGCACGCCTCCGAGCACATCCAGGACGACCCCCGTCGCCTGTTCGATCAGCACCACGTCGTTGTCTACGATCACCCGCTGTTGGCCGTCCGGCGGCGGCGGCAGCTTTTCGGCCAGATCGGCAGGCAGGTCGCGCTTGGCGAGGCCGGCGGGCAGCGCTCCCTTCTTGTCCAACTGCCGCGCCAAATCCGGCGGCAGTTCCTTCTTGCGCGCCAGGCCTGGCGGCAACCCGCCGTCCTTGCCCTTGCCGTCGTCATCGCCCTTGCCATCGTCGGCGACGCCGTCGTCGTCGCCACGGACCACATTGCCCACCTTGCGCCCAAAATAATCCTTGATGATCCGCGCCTCATCATCACCGATCACGCCGTCGGCGGCCCGGACGTCGGCGGGACCGCCGAACACCAGCAGGAAGAGCGCCGCAAGAAGGCAAACAATACGGCCCATGGAATTATCCTCCCGAATACAACGGTTTTATTTCGTCGCCATCTTGGACGCAAACCCTTGGGGCGTATAGATTCAACGGTTGAGGCCCCGCTCAGCAACCCGCTTCTGGCGGTTGGCGATCACGATCACCGCTAATATGTCGGCGTCGTCCGGACCCAGGTCAAGCAGATCCTTGATCCGAACCGATCCTCCATCGCGCCCCAGGTTGCGCGCCAACACCATCGGGGTGTTCGGCGGTCGGGCCTCCAGCAGGATGTCCCGAGGCCGGTCCAGTTGTTCGCGGCGGCGCTTGGACACCGGGTTTTGCAGCGCGACCACGAAGTCCCCGTCCGCGGCCGCCTTCAGGCGCCGCTCGATCTCCTCCTAGGGTCCAGACTCATTCAAATCCAATAGCAGACGATGGCTGCGAGGCATAGGGCGGCCATGAAGTTCTGGGCCT
>JASLLV010000001.1 GCA_030746935.1 Rhodospirillales bacterium
GTGATGTCCTCCTTGAACAGGATCATCATCATCGGCAAAAATGCTGAACAGAAAATTAATGGGTCCTGACCCTAGTCATCGCCGCCAGCTTCACCTTCCTTGCCGAACAAGGCGCCCAGCCCGAGGCCTTCGGCAGCATTCCCGCCGCCATCTGGTGGGCCGTCATCACCATGACCACGGTGGGCTACGGCGACGTCGTACCCGTCACCGTGCTCGGCAAGATCCTCAGCGCAGTGCTCGGCGTCATCGGCGTCGGCATGGTGGCTCTACCGGCCGGCTTGCTCGCGTCTGGCTTCATGGGCGCCGTACGGCGGCGCCGGATCGAATACGAAGGCGAGGTTGCCAAGGCGCTCAAGGACGGCGTGCTCACCCAAGACGAGATACAGATCCTCGCGCGATCGCGCGAGACCCTTGGCGTCGGCAACGAAGAGGCCGAGACGGTGCTGCACGAGGTCGCGAGAAGCATTCGCGAACGCGTCGGCGTGTGCCCCCATTGCGGTGAGCCTTTGCACGAACGCCGTGCCGAACCGCGCGCGCCCGAGCCGGCGCCAGGCGAACGGCGGCGAGGACGCAGGGCCGCCGACTGCGGCGAGGCCGAAGCCGCGACCGGCGATGCGCGCTATTTCCGAAGGGGTTCGGACCTCGACAAGGGCGGCGGAGGGCCCCCAGCCTCGTCGTGACCGTCGCGCGCTCGTCGGCGCGTCCTATTCGTCGGGCCGCCAGACCTCGGGCGCCGCCGCCATGCGCTCGGCAAGCGCCCGGCGCTGGTGCTCCATCTCGTCGGGCAAGCGCGCGCCGAACTGCCCGAACAGCGCGCGTTGGTCCTCGGCGTCGGCGACGCCGGCGCCGCGATCGATCTCCATGAGCGCGCCGAAGCGCTCGGCGGGATAGTCGAGCCCCTTCCAGTGGAGATCGCGGTAGCGCGGCACGAGCCCGAACGGGCTCTCGAGCGCGTCGATACGGCCCCGCGCCCGGTCCACGATCCACTTGAGAACCCGCATATTCTGGCCGAACCCGGGCCACATGAATGCCCCCGAATCGTCCTTGCGGAACCAGTTGACGCGGAAGATCGCCGGCGCCACGTCCACGGTCTCGCCCAGATTGAACCAGTGGCGCCAGTAATCGGCCATGTTGTAACCGCAGAACGGCAGCATCGCCATCGGATCACGCCGGATCGCCGCCTGTCCGACCGCGGCGGCCGTCGCCTCCGAGCCCATGGTCGCGGCGAGATAGACGCCGTGGCGCCAATCGAAGGCCTGGTAAACCAGCGGAAACCCATGGCTCAACCGGCCGCCGAAGAGGAACGCGCTGATCGGCACGCCGGCCGGGTCGTCCCACACCGGATCGAGGCTGGGACACTGGGTCACGGGTGCGGTGAAGCGCGAGTTGGGGTGCGCCGCGGGTCCGTTCGCGCCCGGGGCCCATTCGCGGCCGCGCCAGTCGATGGCGTGCGGCGGCGGTTCCCCCTCCATCCCCTCCCACCAGACGTCGCCGTCGTCGGTCAGCGCGACGTTGGTGAAGATGCTTTCGCGGGCGAGAGTGCGCATCGCGACCGGATTGGATTCCATCGAGGTGCCCGGCGCCACCCCGAAGTAACCGGCCTCGGGGTTGATGGCGTAGAGCCGCCCGTCCGGTCCCGGCTTGATCCAGGCGATGTCGTCGCCGACGGTCCATACCTTCCAGCCCTCGAATCCGGCGGGGGGTATCAGCATGGCGAGGTTCGTCTTGCCGCAGGCGCTGGGGAACGCCGCGGCAATATAGGTCTTTTCGCCGTCCGGCGATTCGATACCGACGATCAGCATGTGCTCGGCGAGCCAGCCCTCGTCGCGGGCCATGGCCGACGCGATGCGAAGCGCAAAGCACTTCTTGCCGAGAAGCGCATTGCCGCCGTAGCCGCTGCCGAAGGACCAGATCGAGCGATCCTCGGGGAAGTGCACAATGTACTTCTCGGGATGGCACGGCCAGGGATCGTCTGCGGCTCCGTCCTCAAGCGGTGCGCCCACCGAATGCAGACAGGGGACGAAATCGCCGTCGCCGAGCGCGTCCAGCACCTGTTGGCCCATCCGGGTCATGATCCGCATATTCACGGCGACATACGGCGAATCCGAGATCTGGACGCCGATGTGGGCGATGGGCGATCCCAGCGGACCCATGCTGAACGGAACCACGTACATGGTGCGCCCGCGCATGGCGCCGTCGAAGAGGCTGCTGAGACGGGCCTTCATCTCGTCCGGATCGACCCAGTTGTTGGTGGGGCCGGCGTCGTCTTCGTTGCGGCTGCAAATGAAGGTTCGGTCCTCGACCCGGGCGACGTCGTCGGGATTGGAGCGCGCCAGGAAACTGCCCGGCCGCTTGTCCGCGTTCAGCGCGATGAAGGTGCCGCCCTCGACCATCAAGGCGCACAAACGGTCGTACTCGCCCCTAGTACCGTCGCACCAGTGGGTCGCGTCTGGCTTGCACAGCGCCGCCATTTCGTCGATCCAGGTGAGAAGACGCTGGTTGGTGGTCCTGCCCGTACTCGCGGTGCTCATCGCCCCCCCTCAGCGCCCGTTTGCCCGGGGCGGACCCGGCGGCGCGGTCGATCCGGCTTGCCCTGCGGTGATTGATTCTCGCTTTCGCGTGAAATGCACGAAACGGAGCGGCGATGCAAGGAAAACGGACCGTGACGCCGCCATCGTGTGGGCCTCAGGCGAAGCGCGCCCGCGCGTCCCGGGCGAGCGCCGAAAGCGCATCGCGGCAGGCGGCGGCGGCGCTTACCGGAATCGGGAAAGGCAGGCGCGCGTAATTGGGCCCCCGCCGCAAATCGATCCCTTCTGGATCCACCCCGATCACCCGCCAGCCGTCGCCCTTGCGCCCGAGAAGGGCACGTGCATAGAGCCCGACGAGGTCGGCGTGGTCTTCGTTCATGTGTTCGATCACACCCGCCTCGCTGGTCGCCATCGCCGCCGGTCCGGGGCCGCCGAGGACGAGATCGCGGCCTTCGATCCACGCGGCCTTCGCGAACCCGCCCACGTAGCGGGCGCGGCTCACGGTCATGCGGTAAAAGTTGAAGTCCGCGAAGCCGGCGTACGATCGCGCTTCCGGGTGGCGCGCGAGGAACCGCCGCGCGTGGCGCTCGTCGCGGGTGGGCTTCACCCGCCCCATCAGGCTCACGCGGGCGCCGGTCTGCGGGTTCTTGAGACCGTTCGCCGCCCCCACCAACAATGACGCGCACCGGTTCGCGTGGATGTTACGGGTGTGGTCGGCAAGCTCGGAGAAGAGAAAGATCGGGCTCGCGTCCATGTCCCAGCCAAGCGTGACGAGCGAAGCGAACGGAAAGCCAGCACCCTTGCGTCCACTCGCCTCGGTGGCGAGCGCGCCGGCGCGCGCGCCTCGCATCAGCGCCCGCACCGAAGCCGCGTCGGGCGTGAACGCGCGTCTCACTCCTGGGGCTCGTCGCCGATGTGACGCAACACCATGTCGCGTAGCGTCACGATGCCCACCGGGCGGCGCTCGTTGTCCAGCACCAGGGCGCGCGTGAGCTGGAACCGCGTCAGCAGGCGGACGGCATATTTGATATCCATCTCGGCGGGCAAGGTCAGGACCGGCTTGGTCATGACCTCGTAGACGTTGACCCGGTCCGACGAGCGGTCCATTCCGATCACCTCGCGGGCAATATCGGTGACCACCAACAGACCGAACTCGTCCGCCTCGTCGCGGCGCTCGACCACGAGCGAGCTGACGCGGGCCTCGCGCATGATCGCGACCGCCTCGCGGACGGTGGCGGTGCGGCCGATGGTGCGAACCTCGGGCGTCATGACCTCGCGGACATGAATGGGGCCATCGGCGCTCATAGCTGGGCCTCGATTTCTTCGAGCAACGTCGGCGCCTGGGTCTTCAGGCCCTCGGCGTCCTCGATGGCGAGTTGAAAGGCGATGCCGCTTCCCGGCTCTTCGTCGAACTGTCCCGCCTTGGCAATGGTCTCGAGGATCTCGCGCGCGCGCTGTTGGGCGACGAGGAACAAAAGGACGTCCCTTTGCCCCGTCAGGTCCAGCCCAAAAAAGGTCTTGTCCGGCTTCAATCCCTCGCCGCGGCCGCTCGTAATCACGGTCGCCCCGGTGGCGCCGGCGTCTCGGGCCGCGTCGATGACGGCGTCGGTCTTTTCGTCGGACACGAGCGCCACGATCAGCTTTAGATTCATTGGATCTCCTCCGCGTCATGCGGTCGGCGCAGGCTGCGGAACACCTCCGACAGCATGGCATACCCCAACACCGAAATAATGGGAAACACGCTTGCGAACGCGATCAGGCCGAACCCGTCGATCAACGGGCTGCGGCCCGGGATCGCGGTGGCGAGCCCGAGCCCGAGTGCAGCGACGACGGGCACGGTCACGGTCGAGGTGGTGACGCCCCCGGAATCGTACGCCAGGGCGACGATCGTGCGAGGCGCGAAGATGGTCTGGACGATGACGATCGCGTAGCCAGCCATGATGTAGTACGCGAGTGGGGTTCCGGTCACGATCCGAAAAGTCCCCAGCGCCACACCGACCGCGACCCCGACCGCGACCGCGATCCGCAAGCCCCAGCCGTGGACGGCGCCACCCGAGACCCCTTCGGCCTTCAGTCCGACGGCGATCAACGACGGCTCGGCAAGCGTGGTCGCGAACCCGATCGCGGCAGCGAAGACGTAGACCCAGACGAAGCTCCACCACTCGGCGGGACCGCCCGCGGGCGCGCCCACCAGATCGCGAGCCGTCAGTTGCGTCGCCATGGCTTCGCCCAACGGGAACAACGCCTTCTCGAGCCCCATCAGGAACAGTACCAGCCCTGCCAGCACGCAAACGCAGCCCACCACGGTGCGGCGCAGGTGCGGCGGCGGGCGGCGAATGATCAGGACCTGGAAGGCGACCAGCAGGGCGACGATCGGCGCGACGTCGAGAAGGGTCGCGACGCTTGTCTCGAGGGCGTGTCCGAGAGTGGCCACCGGCGCCCCTCAGACCACCATGCCGAAGACGAGGACGAATATCATCGGCGCCAGGCTCGCGAACGCGATCAGTCCAAAGCCGTCGATCATCGGACTTCGCCCGCGGATGGCGCTGGCGAGGCCGACGCCAAGCGCCGTCACCAGGGGGACCGTAATGGTCGAGGTGGTGACGCCGCCGGAATCGTAGGCGATCCCGACGATTTCGGGCGGCGCAAACGCGGTCAGGGCGATGACGAGTAGGTATCCGCCGACGATAAGGTAGTGGATCGGCCAGCCCTTGATGATTCGCACCACGCCGACCACCAGGGCGACGCCGACCGCGACCGCGACCGTGAGCCTGAGCGCCAGCGCATAAGTCCCCTTGGCCTCGCCCGTTCCGGCGATGACACCGGCCTCGCTGGCGGCGGCGGCCTTTGCGGCGACCGCGTTCAGGACCGGCTCGGCGACCGTAGTGGCGAAGCCGAGCCCGAACGCGAACGTCAGCAACACTGCCAAGCTTCCCTTGCGGGCGAACGCGTTCGCGAGCGCCTCGCCCAAGGGAAACAATCCCATCTCGAGGCCGTATACGAACAGCGCCAGGCCCAGGACGACGAAGACGACCCCGAGAAGAATCCCGTCCAGGTCCGGCAGCGGCTGGCGAAACAGCAACGCCTGGAACAAAACCACGACGACGACGATCGGCGTCAGGTCCCGGACCGCGCCTGCCAGCCGGCGAAAAAGGCCTCGAGCGATGGATTCCATGTGAAACGCAGTCTTTGCGGGCATCCGGAGATTGGAGAGGCCCGCCGACGCCCGTGCCGGGCCGATCGGGGCGGCTCAGTCCTGTCCCAGTCTCTTGTACACGTGCCCCCCGAGACCGCCAAGGATCAACCAGAAAAGCGCGGTCGCGACGAGCGAGGCGGCCGCGAACTCGGCCGCGAGCGCGGCCGGCACCGCCGACGCTTCGACTTGGACGTGGGGCGCGCCGACGAGATGCGGCGCGGCCACGATCATGGCGCCCAGAAGCCGAAACCCGATCCGGCGCGCAAGAAACAACAACCCAAGCCCGGCCGCCGTGCAAACCGCGGTCGCCAGCCACCAGATTTGCCGCTCGAGCACCGGCGCCGATTCGATTCCCGGCAGCTCCGGCGGCAGACCCAACGCCGGCGCCGCCGAAAACGCGGCGAAACCGCCCAGGCCCCAAAGCAGCCCGCGCCCGAGATCGACGTCGCGCCCGCTAAGCGCGATCGCGCCGAGAAGCGCCAGTGCGAAGCCGACCCCGAGGGCGATGTCGGCGATCAGCGTTACCATCGCGCGCCGATCGAGCGGGCTTCCGAACGCCTGGCCCTCGGCGCTGGAATCGGCAGCGTCATGGGCATGCGCCGCGGCCGCTTGCGCGTGCTCGTAAGTCTCCGCCTCGAGGATCAGAGGAACCACCTTCAGCGTATGGGCGCCCCAGGTGAAAAACCCGGCGGCCGCGCCCGCGATCAGCGCCGCGCCGACGATACGCCCGAACACCTAGCACCCCCTAGTGACAGGGAAGGGCGAAGGCGTGGCGGGCGTCGTGGGCCGCGTCGTGAAGGGTCGCGGGCGCCGCGAATCCGGCGACGAAAACGATGAACGTCCCGAGGACGATCGCGAGAATCGGCGGAAATGCGGCGTATGAGCTGCGCCGCAAGCGATCGGCGGCGGCGGTTGAGCGCTCGCGGCTGGCGGAAAGAATCATGATCTCGGCCTCCATTCAGCAAGACAACGTTCCTTGTCACCGCGAACGGAAGACCCGCCCCTTGGGAATGCCCCGTCCCGAGGGATCACGATGACCCGTGGTGGCCGGTCTCCTGGCTCGCGGCTCGGTGCCGGCCCGCCGCCTTCCCAACGCCCCGATGGGGCCTCAGTGGCCGCATGACGCACCGGCTCGCCGCCTACAGTTGCGGGGTCAGCCTCGGCTTGAGGGCAAGTTTCCGCGCCCCTGACCGCGTTCCCGTTTCATCTCCTTCGCGAAGAGCCACCGATTTGACTATAATTCGGCCACAATTGCCCCGTCAAACCATCGCGCAAGCTGGCGGCCCTGACGCGCGGCGGGCGTTGGGGCAGCGGCGCATCCGGGGCGTGAACCGAGGGGCAGGGTTCGCATCATGACGCGTACGATCGCTCTCGTGGACGACGACCGCAATATCCTCGCCTCCGTTTCCATGGCGCTGCAGGCCGAGGGGTTCGAGGTCTACACCTACTCGGGCGGCGAAGAGGCCCTTGACGGCTTGGACCGGCGGCCCGCCGACCTCGCCATCCTCGACATCAAGATGCCGCGCATGGACGGGATGGAGCTTTTCAACCGGCTTCGGCGCAAAAGTGCTACGCCCGTGATCTTCCTAACCTCCAAGGACGACGAGATCGACGAGATGTTGGGGCTCCGCATGGGGGCGGACGACTACATCACCAAGCCCTTTTCCCAGCGTTTGCTGATTGAGCGGGTCCGCGCCGTTTTGCGCCGCCACGAGCGCGCGCGCCCCGAGGCCGGTGGCGATGGTGACGGCGAGGTCGTCCGCCGCGGCGAGCTGGTGCTCGATTCCTCGCGCCATCTCTGCACTTGGCGGAATGAGGCCGTCAACCTCACCGTTACCGAGTTCCTGTTGGTCAAGTCGCTCGCCAACCGGCCCGGCCACGTCAAGAACCGCGACCAGCTGATCGACGCGGCATACGGCGAACAGATCTATGTGGACGACCGCACCATCGACAGCCACATCAAGCGCCTGCGCAAGAAGTTTCGCGACGTCGACCCCGCGTTTGCGCAGATCGAGACGCTCTACGGCATCGGCTACCGCTATCGCGATGGCTGAGGCCCGCGGGCACGCCTGAGGGCGGCGCCATGAACGCCAAGATGCGTCGTCGCCGGCGGGGCCGCGCGGTCTCGCCGATCACGCTGCGCATTCTCGCCGTCAACGTCCTTGCGCTCGCGATCCTGCTCGCCGGCATCCTCTATCTCGACGAGTACCGGCGCAGCTTGATCGAAAGCGAGCTCGCGGCGCTCGGCGTCCAGGCCGAATTGTTCGCCGCCGCATTGGGTGAAGGCGCGATCGACCTGGCGCCGGCGGCGACCGAAGGCGAAGGTACCGAGCGGTTGGCACCCGAGGCCGCGCGCCAGATTCTCAGGCGGATGGCGGAAACGTCGGGCACTCGGGCCCGGCTTTTCGCCGGTGATGGCGGTTTGCTGGTCGACAGTCGCGAGCTCGCGGCGCCCACGGGCAGCGTCGAGATCGAGGAGCTTCCGCCGCCCCGGGCAGACACCGGGTTCGCGCACGCCCTTTCCGAGCTGTTCGACCGGGCCGTCAACTGGATTCCCGGCACCGGCGACATGCCACCCTATCGGGAAAACGCGCCTCAGGCCGCGAGCGACTACGACGAAGTGGTCCAGGCGCTGGGCGGCGAGGCCGCCGGCGCCGCGCGCAGCGACGCCCGGGCGGGCATGATCATCAGTGCCTCGGTTCCGGTCCAGCGATACAAACGGGTGCTGGGCGCGTTGATGCTGTCGAAGGATTCGCGCGACATCGAGGCGGCGCTCTTAGACGTGCGCGTCGGCATTGTCGAGGTGTTTGCGGTCGTCCTCGGCGTGACGGTCCTACTATCGCTCTATCTCGCCGGAACCATCGCGCGGCCGATTCGGCGCCTCGCTGCCGCCGCCGAAAGGGTCCGCGCCCAGCCCAAACACCGCCATGCGATCCCCGATTTCGCGCACCGCGACGACGAAATCGGCGAGCTGGCCGACGCACTTCGCGACATGACCGAGGCGCTCTGGCAGCGCATGGACGCGATCGAGCGGTTCGCCGCCGACGTCGCCCACGAGATCAAGAACCCGCTCACCTCGCTCCGCAGCGCGGTCGAGACCGCGGCGCGCGTGACGGACGCGGACCAGCGCCGGCGCCTGTTCGCCATCATTCTCGACGACGTGCAGCGACTCGACCGGCTGATCACCGACATCTCGCACGCATCCCGGCTGGACGCCGAGCTGTCGCGCGCCGAGACCGGACCCGTCGACGTCGCCGGAATGCTGGCGACCCTGGTCGCGGTCCACGGCACCACCATCTGCGAAGGCGCGCCCCGATTGCGCCTCGCGTCCGAGAGCTGCGGAGGCTTCGTTGTCAACGGGATCGAGGGCCGCCTAGTCCAGGTATTTCGCAACCTGATCGCCAACGCCGACTCGTTCAGCCCGCCCGGTGGCCTCATCACGCTGGACGCGCGCAAGGAATACGGCGCCGTCACCGTCCGCGTCGAGGACGAGGGCCCAGGCATCCCCGACGGCAAGGAAGACGCGATCTTCGAGCGCTTCTATTCCGAGCGCCCATCGGGCGAGAAGTTCGGTATCCACTCCGGTCTCGGGCTTAGCATCTCGAAGCAAATCGTCGCGTCCCACGGCGGCACGCTGACGGCGGAGAACATCCGCGACGATTCGGGGCACGTCCGGGGCGCCCGGTTCACGGTTCGCCTGCCGACCGATTAGGGCGTTCCGCCGGCGCAGCATCCGTGGCCCGCATCGGTTGACAGCCGCCTGGCGTCGTCACAGGCTTCGCCCCATCATGGTTCGCGTTCACGCAACCTGCGTCGCCGTCGACGGGAATGGCGTGCTTTTGCGCGGCCCGCCGGGATGCGGAAAATCGGATTTGGCGCTGCGCCTGATCGATACCGGCGCGCGCCTGGTCGCGGACGACCAGACCGAGCTTCGGCTGAGCGCCGACCGCCTCGAAGCCTTTCCGCCACCCGCGATCGCCGGCTTTCTCGAAGTCCGCGGCGTCGGCGTGGTGCCGATCGACAACCTGCCTTCGGCCCTGCTTTCCGTGGTCGTCGATCTGGTCGCGAGCGACGCGGTCGAGCGGGTTCCCGAGGCAGAAAGGTGCGTCTACCTCGGGGTGGCGATTCCCCTGTTCCGGCTTTCGCCGTTCGAGGCGTCGGCGCCGGCCAAAGTTCGCCTTGCCGTCAAGGCCGCCACTGGCCTAATAATGCCCGTTCCATGAGCGAGCGGGTCTCCACCGTCACGCCGAAGGGACGCCGGAGGCGGGCTCGCCCCGACGCCCCGACGCCCCCCGCGGGCGGCAACCTCCGGGTCCTGCTGGTCACCGGAATGTCTGGGGCCGGCAAGACGTCGGCGCTCAAGTCCCTGGAAGATCTTGGATACGAGGCCGTGGACAACCTCCCGTTGACCCTGTTGCAAAGCCTGGTTCTGCCGCGCCGGCCGGAGTGCGCGTCAGCGCAGGATTTAAAGCCGGTCGCGATCGGCGTCGACGTTCGCACCCGGGATTTCGGGGTCGCGCCGATCATCGGGGAAATGGACCGTTTGTCGGCCGAGCCCAGGATCGACGCGAGCGTCCTGTTCCTGGACTGTGACGACGAGGAGCTGATGCGGCGCTACGCGGAAACGCGCTACCGCCACCCGCTCGCCCTCGACCGCCCGATTCGCGACGGCATCGACCACGAACGCCGCTTGGTTGCGGGCCTGCGCGACTGGGCCGACGTGGTGGTCGACACCACCGGCCTCGATCTCGGGTCCCTCAAACGCGTCCTCGACGGCCACTTCGGCGCCGGCGCCGGCGAGCGCCTCAGCATCTTCGTTACCTCGTTCTCTTTTCGCCGGGGATCGCCGCGCGAGGCCGACCTGGTTCTCGACGTCCGCTTCCTCTCCAACCCCCACTACGAGCCGGCGCTGCGTCTCCTGGACGGCCTTGACGCCGCGGTGGCAACCTTCATCGAGCGCGATCCCGGCCTCGCGCCGCTGTTCAACGGCTTGACCGGGATGTTGTCCGAGCTCGTGCCCCGCTATGCCGCCGAGGGCAAGAGCTACCTGACGGTCGCACTCGGGTGCACGGGCGGGCGTCACCGATCGGTCTTCGTGGCCGAGCGGCTGGCGGCCTGGCTCGCGAAACAGGGCGGAACCGTGCGCGTACACCATCGCGATCTCGACGCGGACACGCCCGCCATGGGAGGCGCTGAGACGTCATGATCGGAATCGTGATCGTTACCCACGGCCGGCTTGCCGACGAGCTGGTGGCGGCCATGGAACACGTGGTCGGCCCCCAGGGCAAGGTGGCGACCGTTTGCATCGCGCCGAACGATGATATCGAAGAGCGGCGCACCCAAATACTCGATAGCGTCGCCGACGCCGACGAAGGCGCGGGCGTCGTTCTTCTCACCGACATGTTCGGAGGCACGCCTTCGAACCTCGCCATCTCCATCATGGACAAGGCCAATGTCGAGGTGATCGCGGGCGTAAACCTGCCGATGCTGATTAAGCTCGCCAGCGTTCGCGAAACCGAGTCCCTCGCCGCTGCCTCGACCAGCGCCCAAGAGGCGGGACGCAAGTACATCAACATCGCGTCCAGCCTGCTCGATCAAAAGCGCGAATGACCGAAGATGGGCGACAACCGCGACGCAAGCCGCGTGTGCGTCGGCATCGAATCGCGATCGGCAACAGGCGCGGCCTTCACGCCCGCGCCGCCGCCCTGTTCGTCAAGACGGCGTCCGCCTTCGACGCCGAGGTGACGGTGCGCAAGGACTCCGACACCGTATCCGGGATCTCCATCATGGGGCTTATGATGCTGGCCGCGGGCCACGGCAGCGAGATCACGCTTATCGCCAAGGGACCCGAGGCCCAACAAGCCATTCGCGCGCTGTCCGCGCTGATTGAAGCCAACTTTCAAGAGGAGTGAGGTCGTGGATCTCGAATCGCACGCAGCCGCCAAGAGGAAGACCGCATGAACGCCGAGACCGATTACCGGATCGCCGACATCGAACTTGCCGAGTGGGGACGGCGAGAGATTGCCATCGCCGAGACCGAAATGCCGGGCCTGATGGCGCTTCGAGACGAGTTCGGCAAGAAAAAACCCCTCAAAGGCGCCCGCGTGACCGGATGTCTGCACATGACCATCCAGACGGCTGTGCTCATCGAAACCCTGGTCGAGCTCGGGGCCGAGATCCGGTGGAGCTCGTGCAACATCTTCTCGACTCAGGACCATGCCGCCGCCGCGATCGCGGCGCGCGGTATTCCGGTGTACGCATGGAAAGGCGAGACCGAGGACGAGTATTGGTCGTGTATCGACAGCACCATCGAAGGTCCCGGCGGCTGGCGCCCGAACATGCTGCTCGACGACGGCGGCGATTTGACGCTGATAATGCACGAGCGCCACGCCGAGCGGATGACCGAGGTGCGCGGCCTGTCCGAGGAAACCACCACCGGCGTCCACCGGCTTTACGAGATGGAGCGCGAAGGCCGGCTCCTGGTGCCTGCGTTCAACGTCAACGATTCGGTCACCAAGTCGAAGTTCGATAACCTGTACGGGTGCCGCGAAAGCCTGGTGGACGGGATCAAGCGCGCCACCGACGTCATGCTCGCGGGCAAGATCGTAGTGGTCTGCGGTTATGGCGACGTTGGCAAAGGATGCGCGCAGGCGCTTCGCGGCCAGGGCGCCCGAGTCCTAATCACCGAGATCGACCCGATCTGTGCGTTGCAGGCCGCCATGGAGGGATACGAGGTGGTCGGCATGGACGAGGCTGCGGCCGCCGCCGACATCGTCGTGACCGCCACCGGAAACATCCGGGTCGTCACCATCGACCACGTCCGGCGAATGAAGGATCGCGCGATCCTGTGCAACATCGGCCACTTCGATAAGGAGATCGAGGTGGATGCGCTTCGCAACTATAAGTGGCACAACGTCAAACCCCAAGTCGACGAAATCGAGTTTCCGGACGGCAAGCGCGTAATCCTGCTCGCCGAAGGCCGCCTCGTGAACTTGGGGTGCGCGACCGGGCACCCAAGCTTCGTCATGAGCGCGTCGTTCACCAACCAGGTCCTCGCGCAGATCGAGCTATGGACCAATGCCGAAGCCTACGAGAACAAGGTGTACGTGCTTCCCAAGCACTTGGACGAGAAGGTCGCTCGGCTTCACATCGAGAAACTGGGAATCGCGCTGACGCGGCTGTCACCCGAACAGGCCGACTACATCGGCGTCCCCCTCGACGGACCCTACAAGCCCGATTATTACCGATACTAGAGCGCGATCTGGTCTGAGGGCCGCAGCCCCTCCTCTCCAAGCCGCTCGCTACCGACAGTCGCGGCCGCCCACCCCCGGAACCGCCATCGTCGCTTGTCGGGGCCTGCCTGTGGAGAATAAGATTCACCGTCGCGCATCCGCTGAGGCATCGGTTCCGCAATGGCCACGTTCACGGCCTTCCTGATTGGCGTCCTGTGTCCGGTGATCGCCGTATTGCCGCTTCTGTTGCGGCTGCGCCGCCGACTTGACGAGGCCGACGACCGTGTGCGCCGCCTTGAAGCGGAAACCGAGACCGAACGCGGAATCGTCGCCGCCGTGCCGGACGGTGTCTTCACGTGGCACCACGAAAGCGGCCACGAAACCTGTTCCCGACGCCTTGCGGTGCTATTGAACCTCGGCGCCGGGACCCAGTCCACATTTGCCGACGTTCTCGGCTGCTTCGAGGACGATGCGGCGGACGCGTTGATGCGCGCGGTCGATGATCTCAGGGGCCGGGGCGCCGCCTTTGAAATCACGCTGCCGCTAGCCCGTGCCGACCGGTCGGTCCTGGCGGCCGGCTCGCGGGCGGTGCATGCGGATGACGGGCGAATTCTCGCCGACGTTCTCTGGATTCGCGACGCCGGGACCGCGCGGACCCCATCTCCGGGCCCGGAAACGGCGACGACGTCGATACCCGAGGCGAAGGACGACGGGCTGCGCGAGATATTCGATTCCGTGCCCCTGCCACTTTGGCTTCGCGACGAGGACCTTTCGGTCTCGCTCGCGAGCCCGGCCTCGGCGGGCATCGCGGAATCCGCGCCGGCGACCGCGCTCGCCGCCCGCGCCCGCGGCGAGAGACGGCGACTTACCGAGCGCGTCACCCTTGCCGGCGCCCAAGGGGAACGAGTTTTCGACATCTCGGAAGCACCGGTCGACGGCGGCCGGCTTTCCCTCGGCATGGCGCTTGCGCCGGCACCGGAAACGACCGCCCACGAAGCGGCCGAGGCCGTCGCACCCGCCCAGGTGCTCGAGAATCTGTCGACCGGCGTCGCCGTGTTCGACGATGATACCCGGCTCGCATACTTCAATCCGGCGTTCGCGTCCCTTTGGACGCTGGATTCGGACTGGCTCGCGATGCGGCCTCCGTACGGAGACATCCTCGAACGTCTCCGCGCCCAGCGCCGCCTGCCTGAATACGCCGATTTCAAGGCGTTCAAGGAGGAACAGCTTGGCCAGTTCAGCGGCCTAAACGCGCCCGCGGCAACCTTGATGCACCGCCCCGACGGCGCGACGGTGCGCGCCCTCGTCGCACCCAGGATCGGCGGCGGCCTACTGGTGACCCACGAAGATTTGAGCGAACGGCTCGCGCTCGAACGATCATTCAGCGAACTCACCGCCGTCCAACGCGAGACGATCGACAATCTCCACGAAGGTATCGCCGTCTTCGGCAGTGACGGGCGCCTCAAGCTCAGCAACCCGGCCTTCCGGGCACTTTGGAACCTGGACGCGGCGCTGAAGGCGGACGAGTTCCACATCACCGACTTCGTCGCGCGGATGAGACCCTTCCTGGCACCGGACGCGGCCGATTGGTCCGAACACGGACGCCGCATCACCGCGCGCCTGATCGGACACGAACGCTCCACAGGGCGCCTGATTCGAGGCGACGGGGCGGTGATCGACTACGCCAACGTACCGCTTCCCGACGGCGCGCTTTTGATCAGCTATCTGGACGTGACCGACGGCGTCAAGGTGGAGATGGCGCTGAGACAACGCACCGAGGCGCTTCAGGAGGCCGACCGGTTGAAGTCCGAATTCATCGCCAACGTGTCCTTCGAGGTTCGCACCCCATTGACCACGATCATCGGCTTCTCCGAGCTTCTCGCAGACGAGCAGTTTGGCGCCCTCAACCCCCGGCAGATGGAGTACGCGAACGGAATCCACAGTTCCGCTACGGCCCTTATGGGAGTCATCTCCGACACCCTGGATTTGGCCATGATCGAGGCCGGCATGATGCGCCTGGAGCTTGATGCGGTCGACATCCACGCCATGCTGGTGGGCGTTCTCGGCCTGGTTCGCGAACGTGCGCGGCACAAGAGCTTGAACCTCGAATTCGACTGCCCGATCGAAGTTGGCTGGATCATCGCCGACGCCAAGCGCCTGAAACAGGTAGCATTCAATCTGTTGAGCAACGCCGTCACCTTTACGCCGGCGCGCGGGACCATCCGCCTGTCGGCGGTCCGCGAGGAGCCCGAGGTCGTGATCCGCGTCGCCGATTCGGGCCCCGGCATCGCCGCGGCCGATATGACACGCGTCTTTCAGCCGTTCGCGCAGGCGACGACCGGTTCGGAGTCGCGGGGTGCCGGCCTGGGGCTTTCGCTGGTCAAACAGTTCGTCGAGCTGCACGGCGGGCGCGTTCGACTCGATTCGGCGCCCAAACGAGGGCTCAGCGTGTCGCTGTTCCTTCCCGCTTTCGGCCCCGCGGCCGACGACGCGGAAGCGTGAACGAACCGACCGCAGGCGGCCTCAACGACAGGGTAGGGCCGCGTAGTACGCGGCCAGCGATTCGACGTCGGATTCCGCGACCACCGTGGCCGGCGAAGCGATGCTCGGATGGGTCCGCCGTTTCGCCCCGCCGGCGCCACGCTGAACGGAGGCGGCGTCGCCGAAATTTCGCATCTGTATGGCCAGGTAGCGGGCATTCTGACCGGCGAGGTTGGGAACCATGGGTTCGGCACCGATTCCGCGCCCGCCATGGCAGACCGCGCACCCTGCCGCCGCCTGCGGTGGCGCGGGCAGATCGTCGTTCGGCGCCGGACCGCACGATAGGCGAGAAAAGTGGGCCGCCAAGTCCTCGATCGCGTCGTCGCCCAAATCCGTCGCTTCGTGATTCATGGTCGGGTCGCGGCGCTCGGCGCGCCAGTACGGATTGTCCGAGACGAACCGCCGTTTGCGGAAGTCCCAGAGCTGGGCGACGAGATAGTCGCTCGGCTGGCCGGCCAGATTCGGAATACGGGGATCGGTGCTCCGTCCGTCTCGGCCGTGGCACTGGACGCATTGATCGGCAAGCGAAGCCGCGGGATCGGCAGCCGGAGCGGGCGTCGCGAGCGCGAGGGCGATCAAAAGGACGAACGACCCTATCGCGATCATGGATCGAGAACCTCGCCGGTCACGGTGGCGGGAGCGGTCCCGGACGCGAACAATGGAACCTCGCCGGCTTGCGATCAAGGCCGCCGGTAGCGCCGGGACGCGAGCGACGGCCGGTTGCCCGGTCTTCGGCGCGCGCGTAAAAAGTGACCCATGGCCGAGGGCCGCCCCAAGGAACGGACGATCGAGCTGGATCTGAATGACGAGCGGGCGACGGTGGACCTCGCCGCGGCCCTCGCCGGCGTCGCGCGCGTGGGCGACGTGATCGCGCTGAGCGGCGAGCTTGGGGCCGGCAAGACGGTGTTCGCGCGCGCCTTCGTCCGGGCACTGAGCGACGGTCCCGGCGGCGACCGGCGCGAGGTTCCGAGCCCTACCTTCACGCTGGCCCAGGCCTACGACTGTGACGCGGGCACGGTCCACCACTTCGATTTCTACCGTCTCTCCAGACCTGAGGAGGCGTGGGAGCTCGGGATCGAGGATGCCTTCGCCGACGGCATCTCGCTCGTCGAATGGCCCGAGCGGCTCGGCCCGGAGCTGCCCGTGACGCGCCTCGAGGTCACCTTCTTCTTCGCCGACGATCCGAACGCGCGGATCGCCCGGATCACGGCCCGCGACGACTGGCGGGCGCGGCTGCGGGAGGCGGGAATTGACTGACCCCCCTTCCCGCGCCGCCCGAGACAAGCACATCCAGGTGTTCCTTGTTCGTGCGGGTTGGGGGAAGGCAAGGCGCGCGCCGCTCGCCGGCGACGCCTCGTTCCGCCGCTATGAGCGTCTCGAGGGTGCAGGGGCGCGCGCAGTGCTGATGGACGCGCCGCCGCCCCACGAGGACGTAGCCGCGTTCCTGGCGATCGCGCGGCACCTCGTCGCCCTCGGATTCAGCGCCCCCCGGATATATGCCGACGACGTGGGTGCCGGGTTGGTGCTGCTCGAGGATCTGGGCGACGACACCTTTACACGGGTGTTGGCCGGGCCAGACGGGGGCGTGGCCGAGAAGTCGCTTTACGCGCTCGCCGTCGATCTTCTGGTGGATCTGCACCACCGGCCCGCGCACCTGTCGATCCCCGCCGGCCTCGCCGACTATGACTCGGACGCGTTGCTCGAAGAGGCGATGCTGCTGATCGAGTGGTACTTGCCGGTGGTCCGCGGAGCCCGGGCCGATGCCGATCAAAAGCGCGCCTACGAGCAAGTCTGGCGCGAAGCCTTCGCGTCGGTCCCCGACGGTCCCCGAACCCTCGTCCTTCGAGACTTTCACGTGGACAATCTGATCCGGATTCGCGATCGGCGGGGAATCAGCGCCTGCGGCCTCGTCGATTTCCAGGACGCGCTGGCCGGGCATCCGGCCTATGATCTCATGTCGCTTCTCGAGGACGCGCGCCGCGACATCGCTTCGGATCTCGCCGCCGCCATGCGCGAACGCTACGCTCGCGCCTTTCCCGATTGCGACCGCGCCGACTTCGACACCGCGTACGCGGTACTCGGGGCGGGGCGCCACGCGAAGGTCATCGGCATCTTCACGCGCCTTTCCCATCGCGACGCCAAGCCGGGCTATTTGGCGCACATCCCGCGCGTCTGGCGGCTATTGGAGGGTTCGCTCGCGCACCCCGCGCTCTCGGCCGTCAAGGAATGGATGGATCGCCACCTGCCCGCGCAGCACCGCAAGGTTCCGCCATGCCGGGCAGTGGCGGAGTAGAGATGCAGCGGGTGTCGCCGCGGGGCGCCGCCGAAAACGTCCGGGCGAGGCCCGAGCGCGCCATGATCCTCGCCGCCGGAAAAGGGACGCGCATGCGTCCGCTTACCGAATCGACGCCGAAGGCGCTGATCGAGGTCAGCGGCAGGACCATCGTGGATCGGACCGTCGACCGGCTGCTTGAGGCCGGCGTCAAGACGATCATCCTCAACCTCCACCATCTCGGCGAACAGATCGAGGCGCACCTTGACCGCCGCAACGACGCCACGTTCCTGTTCTCGCGCGAGCCGGAGCTTCTGGATACCGGAGGCGGCGTCGCCAACGCGCTCGAGTTGCTGGGCGCCGAGAGATTTTGGGTCGTCAACGGCGACGTCCTTTGGCTGAACGCCGGCGAAAGCGCGCTCGGCCGCATGATCCGGGCGTGGGACGATACGCGCATGGATGCACTCCTGCTTCTCCATTCCACGATCGAGGCCTACGGATATTCGGGCCGCGGCGATTTCTTCGTCGATCCGGCCGGACTGGTCGATCGAAGGCTCGAGAACGAGGTCGCGCCCTTCCTCTTCAGCGGCATCCAGATCCTGCACGAACGACTTTTTCACGGCGTCGACGCCCCGCGCTTCTCGCTCAACCTCTTGTACGATCGGGCGATCGCCGAGCGGCGCCTTCACGGCGTCGTGCACGACGGAGAGTGGTTTCATATCGGAACGCCGGCGGGCCTCGCCGAGGCGGAGGAATTCCTGAACGTATCGTTTCCCGGAACCCGGCACCGATGAGCAAGAAACCCGAGCGCGCAATGCGGCCCCGCATCTTCACGATCCCGCCAAGCCATGGCTTCGTCGACGCGCTTGCCGCCGGCATCTTGCGGGGCGCCGGCGCAGACCCCTTCGCGCTTGCCAGAATGCGCGTGCTTCTGCCGACGAGGCGCGCGTGCCGCAGCCTGCGCGACGCCTTTTTCCGGGCCAGCGGAGGGCACGCCACGTTGCTTCCGAACCTGACGCCGATCGGCGATCTCGACGAGGACGAGATAGCGATCTCCGCGATCGGCGACGAAACCGGGGCCTCGGACGCGCCGTTCGATCTGCCGCCCCCCATCTCGGGCTTGCGCCGGCAGCTCCTGCTGACGCGCCTGGTGTTGGCGTTCGAGAGACGCAACGCCTCGCCCGACCAGGCGGCCCGACTTGCGGCCGAGCTCGCGCGCCTGCTCGATCAGGTCCAGACCGAGCGCCTGTCGCTTGCCGACTTGGGCGATCTCGTTCCCGATCGGTACGCGGCCCATTGGCAAATCACCCTTTCGTTCCTGAGGCTTTTGACGGAACGCTGGCCGGAAATTCTCGCCGAAGAGGACTGCCTCGACCCCGCCGATCGGCGGAACCGGGTCCTCGAGGCGCAGGCCGAGCGTTGGCGCGTCGAGACACCCGAGGTGCCGGTGATCGCCGCCGGATCCACGGGAAGTATCCCGGCGACCGCCGATCTCTTGGGGATCGTCGCACAACTGCCGAATGGCAGCGTGGTGCTTCCGGGTCTCGATCTCGACGCTGGGCCTGAGGCTTGGAGCGCGCTGGAACCGTCGCACCCGCAGTACGGGATGGCGAGACTGCTGAGCCGCCTCGGGATCACGCGCGACGAGGTCGCACCCTGGCCGGAGCTCGAGGGATCGGCGCCCTACCCACCGGAGTCGCGGGCCCGACTGATCAATCTGGCGCTGCGCCCCGCGGCGGCCACGCGCGACTGGCTCGGTGAAAGCGGGGCCCATGCCGATGCAGTGTCCGGGGTCACCCGGATCGACTGTCCCGGGCCCCAAGAGGAAGCCGGGGTCGTCGCCCTCGTCTTGCGAGGCGCCCTCGACGTGCGCGGGCGGACCGCCGCCCTCGTAACCCCGGACCGCGATCTTGCCCGCCGGGTCGCGTCCGAGCTCGGGCGCTGGGGAATCGAGATCGACGATTCCGCCGGCCGGCCACTCGCGCAGACGCCGCCGGGTTCGTTCCTGAGACTTAGCGCGCGCATGGTGGCCGAGCGTTTCCAACCGGTTCCCCTTTTGGCCGTACTCAAGCATCCGATCGCCACCCTGGGACGGCCGGCGGCCGAGTTGCGCGCGCTCGCCCGGCGTCTCGAACGCGCCGCGCTTCGGGGACCGCGGCCGCGGCCGGGCCTCGCGTTTCTGCGCAGGACGACGAAGGGCAATGCGCCCGAGCTCAAGGCCTTGATCGGCGAGCTCGAGCGCGCGTCTGGCGACTTCGCGCGCGCGCTCCGGCGACGCTCGGTTCCGTTCACGAGCCTCGTCAGGGCGCACGTCGAGATGGCGGAAGCCCTCGCCGCTTCGGAATCGGGCGGTAGCGAACGGCTGTGGCGGGGCGAGGCGGGCGAGGCGGCGGCCGAATTCGTCGCCGAACTGATCGAGAGCGCCAGCGCGGTCGGCGCGATCCCCGGCGCAAGCTACCCGGCATTCTTCGATTCCTTGATTGCCGAGCGGGTGGTGCGGCCGCGCTGGGGACGGCATCCGAGGCTCGCCATCTGGGGGCTGCTCGAGGCGCGCCTGCAACACGCCGACGTCCTGGTGCTTGGCAGTCTCAACGAGGGGACTTGGCCGCCCGAGGCCCACGCGAATCCGTGGATGAGCCGTCCCATGCTGGCGGACTTCGGCCTGCCGCTTCCGGAGCGCCGAATCGGCCTCGCCGCGCACGACTTCGTCCAAGCCTTCTCGGCACCCGAGGTGTACCTGACCCGCGCCGAGCGCGTCGAAGGGACCCCGACGGTTCCCTCTCGATGGCTGCTTAGACTCGAGACCCTGTTACGCGGGTCCGAGGCCGAATTGGCGCTTGCCGCCGGCAAGTCCTGGCTTCCGTGGCAGCGCCACCTCGACCAGCCCGACACCGTCGCGGCGGCGCCCCGCCCGGCCCCCGCGCCGCCCGTTGCCGTACGACCGCGATCGCTTTCGGTGACCCAGGTCGAGACCTGGATGCGCGATCCGTACGCGATATATGCCCGATACGTGCTGGGCCTGAGGGCGCTGGAGCCCCTCGACGCCGATCCCGGGACTGCCGAGTACGGAAACTCGATCCACCGCGCCCTCGACGCATTCTTGAGAAAAGGCCCCGAGCTTGACGCCGACGGCGCGCTTCATGCGTTGATCGAGGCAGGACGGCGCGTGTTCGGCCCGGCTCTCGAACGTCCCGGTGTCTGGGCGTTCTGGTGGCCCAGGTTCGAACGCATCGCGCATTGGTTCCTCGACTTCGAACGCCAACGCACCAGCGACGTCCGCGAGCGGCGATGCGAAGTCGAGGGCACGGTCGTGGTGGCGGGACCGGCCGGCCCCTTCACCCTTACCGCGAGGGCCGATCGGATCGATCGGCTGGCCGACGGCTCTCTCGCCATCATCGACTACAAGACGGGGGCAATTCCGAAGCTGGGCGAGGTCGCAGCCGGTTTCGCGCCGCAGCTTCCCCTCGAAGCGGCGATCGCGCATGCGGGCGGATTCAAGGGTATCGCGCGATCGGATGTGTCTTCGCTCGAGTTTTGGCGGCTCACCGGCCGCGAACCCGCGGGCGTGGTCACGACGGCCGGCGATGATCCAAGGGTGTTGGCCGAGAACGCCCTTGCGGGGCTCACGGCGCTGATCGCCGTCTTCGACGATTCCGAGATCCCCTACGAAGCGCGACCGCGACCGGCTGCGGCGCCGCGGTTCGGCGACTACGATCATTTGGCGCGGATCAAGGAATGGTCGGCCGCGGGCATGGACGAGAGCGAATGACGGCCAATCCCAGCACCGCGGCGGAAGAGAGCCAGCGCCGGGCCGCGGACCCCGCCACCTCGATCTGGGTCGCAGCTTCGGCGGGCACCGGAAAAACCAAGGTCCTGACGGACCGCGTGCTCAGCCTGCTGCTCGCCGGCACCCCACCGCAAAAAATCCTCTGTCTCACGTTCACCAAGGCCGCCGCGGCCGAGATGGCGACTCGCATCGCCGATCGCCTGGGCGGGTGGGCAACGGCATCGGAGGACAAGCTTTCGCACGCCATCCACGAGATTTTGGGGCGCAAGGCGGATGGGCCGACGATCGAGCGGGCGCAGCGGCTGTTCGCAGACGTGCTCGATACCCCCGGCGGGCTCGGCATCCAGACAATCCATGCGTTCTGCCAGTCCCTGCTCCGGCGCTTTCCCCTGGAATCGGGCATCGCGCCGCACTTCACGGTGATGGACGAGCGCGACGCCGCCGAAATGCTCGCCGGCGCCCGCGACAAGGTGCTGGCCCGGGCCCGCGACGGCGAGATGGATCTGGCCGAGGCTTTGGCGCGAATCGTGCGGGACATCCACGAAACCACCTTTCCCGAGCTGATGGCGGAATTGGCCCAGGGTCGGGTGAAGCTCGAACGGCTGATCCGGCGGTGCGGCTCGCGCGCGGAGGCCGCCGCATGGGCGTTCCGCCGGCTCGGGATCGAGATCGGCGAGACGCCCGAGAGCGTCGTCCGGGCGGCCTCAGCCGACGACGCGTTCGACGCGCTGGGCTTGCGCGTCGCGGTCTCGGCACTGGCCGACGGAAGCCCGCGCGACGCCGAGCGCGGCGGCGTCATCGCCGAGTGGACCGCAGCACCCGTGGACCAAAGGGAACGTGCCTATTCCCAATACGCGGGCGCGTTCCTGAGCGGGATCGCCTCGGCCGAACCCGCGCGTGTCCGAAAAACCCTGATCACAAAGGCCGCGGCGCAAAAGGCGCCTGGCGCACACACCGTCCTCGGCGTCGAGGCGGAGCGACTGGTCGCGGTCGAGGCGAAGCGTCGCGGCGCGTGGACGGCGATGGCGACGGACGCGATTCTTGGCCTCGGCGAGTCCTTGCTGGCCGAATACGCCGCCGAAAAGGAGCGCCGGGCGCTGCTCGACTACGACGACCTGATCGTCGGCGCGCGCACCCTGCTGGAGCGGCCGGGGCTAGCGCCCTGGGTGCTCTACAAGCTCGACGGCGGCATCGACCACATCCTCATCGACGAGGCCCAGGACACCAATCCCGAACAATGGCGGGTGATCGCGGTCCTGGCCCAGGAGTTCCTGTCTGGCGAGGGGGCGCGCGACGGCACGCGCACCGTGTTCGCGGTCGGTGACGTCAAGCAATCCATCTTTAGCTTCCAAGGCGCCGACCCGAGCGCCTTTGAGCGCATGCGCGAGCACTTCGCCGCGGGCGTCAGGGCGGCGCACGGAAGTTGGGACGAGGTCGAACTCGGCGTCTCCTTCCGCTCGACGCCGGCGGTGCTGGACGCCGTGGATCGTGTGTTCGCCGGCACCGACGCCCGGCGTGGGGTGGCGCTCGACGGCCGCCGCATTGCCCATCGGGCCGCACGCGACGGCGCCGGCGGCCTCGTCGAGCTGTGGCCACCTGTCGAACAACGCCCCACGGACACGCCGACGCCCTGGAAACCCCCCATAGACAGGATACCGGGCGACGACGTCGAAGCACGCCTGGCACGGCTGGTGGCGACGCGCATCCAGCGGATGGTGCAGGGCGTCGAGATGCTGGGATCCCAAGGCCGGCCGATCCAGGCTCGCGACATCATGGTCCTGGTACGCCGACGCGGCCGCTTTGGCGAAGAACTGGTTCGCGCCCTGAAGGAACGCGGCGTCGCCGTCGCCGGCGTCGACCGCATGGTGCTGACCGAGCAGATGGCGGTCATGGATCTGATCGCCCTTGGGCGCTTCGCGCTGATGCCCGACGACGACCTGACGCTGGCCACCGTCCTCAAGGGGCCGTTGATCGGGCTCGGCGAGGACGATTTGTTCGCCCTCGCTCATGGGCGCGAGGGGCGCCTGTGGGATGCGCTTCGCGCGGGCGCCGGCGAGGCGCAGTCCTTCGCCGACGCGTACTCCCAGCTCACGCACGTGCTTGCCCGCGCCGACGCGACACCGCCGTACGAGTTCTACGCCCACATCCTGGGTCCCGGCGGCGGCCGCGAGAAACTTGTCGCCCGGCTCGGCTTTGATGCCGAAGATCCCATCGCCGAGTTCCTGGATTGTGCTCTGGTTTTCGAACGCTCTCGCGCCCCGTCGCTCGAGGACTTCCTCCACTGGCTCGAGGCGGGCGCCATAGAGGTCAAGCGAGACCTGGAGCGCGAACGTCGCGACGCCGTCCGGCTGATGACGGTCCACGGCGCCAAGGGGCTTCAGGCGCCGATTGTCTTTCTGCCCGACACCATGCAGGTGCCGGCGAAGACGCCGAGGCTGTTGTGGACCGGCAATGAGGCCGGATCGGTCGGCGCCGAAGGTCCACTGCTGTGGCCCCCGTCCCGCGCCGCGGAGGACCCCGTGTGCGTGGCCGAACGCGGCCGTCTTGCGGACCGCCGGGACGCCGAGCACCAACGCCTTCTCTACGTTGCCATGACCCGGGCCGAGGATCGCCTGTACGTCTGCGGCTGGTCGCGCAAGCGCGCCGCGCCTGAGGGATGCTGGTACAACCTGATCCAAAGGGGTATCGAGGACGCGGCCACCACCGAGCACGACGAATTCCTCGCTCGCGCCGACGAAATCGACGCCGCGAACGTCTTGCGCCTCACCTCGATGCAAGTGGCACCACCACCCGAGACCGCGCCGCCCGCAACGCCCGAGGACGCAGACACGCTGCCCCCGTGGGCCACGCGCCCTGCACCGGCAGAGACGGCGGGCGGGCGGCCCCTCGCGCCGTCTGTGGATTGGGGGGACGAGCCGCCCGCGTTCTCGCCGCTCGAACCCGACGGCGGCGCGCGGTTCAAGCGCGGTCGCCTGATTCACTCCCTGCTCCAGCACCTCGCCGACGCGGACCTAGGCGCGCGCGCGTCGGTGGCCGCGGCGTACTTGGCCCGAGGCGCGTTCGCATTGACGCCCGCCGAGCGTGAAGAGATCGCCTCGGCGACGCTGGCGGTGCTGAACGACCCCGAGTTCGCTCCACTTTTCGGCCCCGGCTCCCGCGCCGAGGTTCCCCTCGTCGCCACCGTGGGCGAACACCTGGTCTCGGCGCGCCTGGACAGGCTTTTGGTCGAACCCGAGACGGTCAAGGTAGCCGACTTCAAGACAAATCGCGCACCGCCTGCTGACGCAGATGCGGTGCCGGTGGCTTATCTCCGCCAAATGGCCGTCTATCGCGAGGCCCTGCGCCAAATTTTCCCCGAAAAGCGGGTGCGCTGCGCGCTTCTGTGGACCGACGTGCCGCACTTGATGGCGTTGCCGGAGTCCCTGCTGGACGCACAGCTTCCTTGACGGCGACTGGACGCCTTCCTAGATTCTTGAAAGGGCGCGACGAAGACGCCAGTGCCGGCCGGCCGGAATTGGGCGAAACCGTTACGGGATGAACATGATGCAGAAGCAGGTTACCGACGACTCGTTCGAAACCGACGTAATCAAGGCGGACATGCCGGTACTCGTCGACTTTTGGGCGGAGTGGTGTGGGCCGTGCATGCAGATCGCGCCGGCGCTCGAAGAACTGGCAACCGAGTTGGGCGAAAAGGTCACCGTGGCTAAAGTCAACATCGACGAGAACCCCGCGACCCCGACCAAATACGGGGTGCGCGGTATTCCGACCCTCATGCTCTTCAAGGACGGCCAAGTGGCGGCAACCAAGATCGGCGCGCTGCCGAAGGGAAAGCTGCTCGAGTGGGTGGAATCGATCATCTGACGCGCCGAGAAGCGCGTTGACGTCGAAGGCTCGCCGCAACGGCGGGCCTTTCATTTTTCGAGTTCGAAGGCCGTCGTTCAGCCGTTCTCGGCGAGAACCTCTCCCGCCAGATAAAGCGAGCCTGTGATCAGGACGCGCGCGGGCTGCGATCCTTGGCCGACAACTGAGCGAAGTGCCGCGCCGACGCTCGCGCACGCTTGGGCGTCGAGGCCCAGGCGCCGGCCCGTCTCAGCCAGCGCCGCGGGATCGCGGCAAGTCTCGTGGCCCGGAATTGCAACCGTGCGCAACCGCTCCAAATGAGGCGCAATCGGGCGCAGGAATCCTTCCGCGTCCTTGGTCTCCATCATACCGACGATCAAATGCAGCGGCTTCTCGCACCATGCCCGCGCCTGAAGGGCGAGTGCGGCGCCCGCAGCCGCGTTATGACCGCCGTCGAGCCAGAACTCCCAATCCCGGGGCAGGATGCGCGCCAGCGGCCCCGCGACAAGCATCTGGAGCCGGCCCGGCCAGACGGCCCGGATCAGGCCTTGCCCGATCGCTCGGTCGGGAACCGTGATCCCCGGGAGGATCTCCGTACAGGCGATCGCAAGGCCGGCATTCGCCACCTGATGCGGCCCCGCCAGCGCCGGGGCGGGCAGCGCGAGACGCCTCGAGCGAGAACGATAGACGATGCCCCCGCGCGTCGCCCGCACCCGCCAGTCGGCGGGCGCGCGGAACAGGGACGCGCCCCGCGTACGCGCGCGTCTCGCGATCACGCGTGACGCCGCCACCGCCTGCGCCGCCACGACGCACGCGACGCCGCGCTTGAGAATGCCCGCCTTCTCGCCGGCAATCGCTCTCAACGACTCGCCGAGATAGCCCTGGTGGTCGATCGAGATCGGAGTCAACGCCGTCAGCGCCGGCCGGGCGATCACGTTGGTCGCGTCCAGGCGGCCGCCGAGCCCGGTCTCGAGCAAGGTGACGTCGGCGGGGGCGCGCGCGAAGGCGAGCATGGCGGCGGCGGTGGTGATCTCGAAGAACGTGATCGGGTCTTCGCCGTTCACCGATTCGCATTCCTCGAGAAGGGCGATCAGCGCATCGTCGCCGATGGGACGCCCGGCGACCGAGATGCGCTCGTTGAAGCGAACGAGATGCGGCGAGATGTAGACGTGGCAGACGAGTCCCGCCTCTTCGAACATGGCCCTCAGATACGCGAGCACCGATCCCTTGCCGTTGGTTCCGGCGACATGGATCACCGGTGGCAGTGCGCTTTGCGGATTGCCGAGGCGGCCGAGCAGCGTCCGCACCCGCCCGAGCGACAGATCAATGACCTTGGGATGCAGGCGGTGCAGGCGTTCGAGAACGGCGTCCGGCCCGCGGTTCACAACTTGCTCGCCTTGCGCGCGCGCCGAGCTTAGGGCGCCGCCGCGCCGCCGCCGGCCGGCGGCGTGTCCGGCGTATCCCACTCGTTCCCGTCCTTGTCCCCGGCCCGCGAGGAAACTCCGACCGCCAGCCGCGCCTCCCCTGGTTGGGGCGGTGCGCCCTCGCTGGCGGCCTCGTCCCGCTGGACGCACAACAGTCCGATGACACGAACCAACGTATCGCGCAGCTCGCTTCGGTGGACCACCATGTCGATCATGCCGTGGTCGAGCAGGTATTCGGCCTTCTGGAAGCCCTCGGGCAGCGTCTCGCGGATGGTCTGCTCGATGACGCGGCTGCCGGCGAAGCCGATGATCGCACCCGGTTCCGCGACGGCGACGTCGCCGAGCATGGCGAACGAGGCCGAGACGCCGCCCGTGGTCGGATCGGCAAGAACCGTGACGTAGGGGAGCCCCGCTTCCTTGAGCTCTTCGATGGCGACGGTGGTGCGCGCCATCTGGACGAGCGAGAGAATACCCTCCTGCATACGTGCGCCCCCCGAGGACGAAACCACGATCAGCGGCGTCCGCTCGGCGATCGCCAACCGGCTGGCGGCGACCAGTCCCTCGCCGACCGCGATCCCCATCGAACCGGCCATGAAGTCGAAGTCGAGGACCGCGACGACCACGCGATTCCCGCCCATCGTCCCGTCGGCAACGATGAGCGCGTCCGACCCGCCGGTCTTGGCGCGGGCTTCACGCAGACGGTCGACGTATTTCTTGCGATCCCGGAACCTGAGCGGGTCGACGACGGTATCGGGCAGCGCGAGCGCCGTGTAAGCGCCCTCGTCGAACAGCATCTCCAGCCGGACGGCGGCTGCGATCCGCATGTGGTGGCCGCAATGCTGGCAGACCCAGAGATCCCGCACGAGGTCGCGGTGGAAGTTCATCTCGGCGCAACCCGGGCACTTGTGCCAAAGGTTCTCGGGTATCTCGCGTTGGCCAACCAAGCGGCGGAGCTTGGGGCGGACGAAATTGGTAAGCCAGTTCATCGCGATGCACTCCATTTCCGCGCCGACGCCCCGGTCGGCGGGCGGGCGGGCGCGCGGACCGCGGTCGCGAGCTCGCCCACGAAACCCAGGACCGCGGGCACCAGATCATCGCCCGCGCGGCCGTGGGCGTCCAGATGACCCGCAATCCGCTCGACGATCGCCGAGCCGACCACGGCAGCGTCGGCGACACCGGCGATGGTCGCGGCTTGTGCGGGGGTCTTGATCCCGAACCCGACAGCGACCGGTAGCGACGTGTGTTTGCGCACGCGCGCCACCGCCCGGGCAACCGCGTCCGTACTCGCCCTCTTGGTGCCGGTGATTCCGGTAATCGAGACGGCATAGGCGAACCCGCCCGCATTCTCGAGAACCCGGGCCATCCGGTCCTCTCCGGTCGTCGGCGCAACCAGGAAGATCACGTCGAGACCCGCGGTCCGGGCCGCGACGGCGAGAGGGTCCGCCTCCTCGGGCGGCAAATCGACGACGATCAGGCCGTCGACGCCCGCGTCCCGGGCCTCGGCCACGAAGGCATCGAGGCCGAACGCATATACAGGGTTGGAGTATCCCATCAACACCACCGGGGTCCGCGAATCCTCCGCCCGAAAATCCCGGGCGATCGCGAACGTCGTCGCCATAGTGGCGCCGGCCGCCAGCGCCCGGCTCGAGCTCGCCTGGATCGCCGGACCGTCGGCCATGGGATCGCTGAACGGTATACCGAGCTCGATCACGTCGGCGCCGCTTGCCGCAAGCCCGCGAACGATCGCGAGCGAGGTCGCGCGGTCCGGATCGCCGGCGGTGACGAAGGTAACGAGGCCGCAGCGCCCTTCGTCGGCGAGGCGGGCAAACTGCTCGGCAATGCGCCCCGGCGCGCTCACGCGTCCTCCTCCGCCGCCGCCAGCCGGCTCACGTTTTCGAGGTCCTTGTCGCCACGTCCGCTCAACGATACGACCACCAAGTCCCCGGGCGAGAGAGTGGCGGCGAGCTTGCGTGTCTGGGCCAGAGCATGGGCGGTCTCGAGCGCCGGGATGATACCTTCGAGGCGCGTGCACAGATGAAAGGCCTCGAGGGCTTCGTCGTCGGTGACGGCGACGTATTCGACCCGGCCCGCGTCCTTGAGCCACGAGTGCTCGGGACCGACGCCCGGGTAGTCGAGGCCTGCCGAGACCGAATGTGCCTCGAGGATCTGGCCATCGGCGTCCTGGAGAAGATAGCTGCGGCTTCCGTGGAGGACGCCCGGGCGTCCGCGGCTGAGCGTCGCCGCGTGTTCGGGCGTGTCGATTCCCCGGCCGGCGGCCTCGACCCCCACCATGCGCACGCTCGCCTCGTCAAGGAACGGATGAAAGAGGCCGATCGCGTTGGAGCCGCCGCCGACGCAGGCGACTAGAACGTCCGGCAGCCGGGATTCCGCGGCCCAAATCTGGTTTCGAACTTCGAGCCCGATGCACGCCTGGAAATCGCGCACCATCATCGGATAGGGGTGCGGGCCGGCCACCGATCCGATCACGTAAAAGGTTGTGTCCACGTTCGCCACCCAGTCGCGCAGCGCCTCGTTCATGGCGTCCTTGAGGGTCGCCGAGCCCACCTCGACGGGGCGCACTTCCGCGCCTAGCATCTTCATGCGCGTGACGTTGGGCGCCTGGCGCTCGATATCGACGGCGCCCATGTAGATGGTGCAGGGGATGTCGAACAGCGCGCAGACGGTGGCGGTGGCGACGCCGTGTTGACCGGCGCCAGTCTCGGCGATGATCCTTCGCTTGCCCATGCGCCGGGCGAGAAGGGCCTGGCCGATGCAGTTGTTGATCTTGTGGGCGCCGGTGTGGTTCAGGTCCTTGCGCTTGAAGTAGATCTTGGGCCCGCCGAGGTGCGCGGTCAGCCGCTCGGCCGGATAGAGCGGGCTCGGCCGGCCGGCGTAGTGGGTCAGGTAATGGTCGTTCTCGCGCGCGAACGCCGGGTCGGCCGACGCCTCCGCATACGCGCGTTCGACCTCGAGCACGAGCGGCATCAGGGTCTCGGCGACGTAGCGGCCGCCGAATTCGCCGAAATGCCCCTTTTCGTCGGGACCCGCGCGATAGGTGTTGAGCTGTTCCATCGTCGAATCGAGGGTACGTCCGGGCTCCGGGACTATAATGCGATCCGCGACGGCGCGCAGTACCGACGTGGCGGGGGCGCGGGCGTCACAGCCGCTGGGCCGCGGCCAGAAATTCGCGAATCTTCTCCGGATTCTTGACGCCGGGCCGATCTTCGACGCCCGACGACACGTCGAGTGCCTCAGCACCGGTCACCCGCACGGCCTCGGCCAGATTCGCCGCGCTCAGCCCGCCCGCGAGCAGCCACGGCAGCCGCCACGTCATCCCTGCAAGCAGATTCCAATCGAGGGGCCGGGCGTTGCCGCCGGGGCGGTCCGCGCCGGCGGGCGCCCGGGCGTCGAACATAAGCCGGTCGGCGACCTCTTCGTAAGCGTGGGCGCGGGCGAGATCGCCCGGACCCGCAACGCCGATCACCTTGATCACCGGGAGGCCGAATAGCGCGCGCACATCGCGGACCCGGGCAGGCGTTTCGCTTCCGTGCAGCTGCAGCATGTCGAGGGGAGCCTGGGCCAGGATCGCGCGGATCACGTCGTCTTCGGCGTCGACCACGAGCCCGACCTTGGCGACGCCTTCGGGAACGTCTTGGGCAAGATCGGCGACCTGGGACGCTTCGACGTTTCGTGGCGAGGGTGGAAAGAAGACGAACCCGACGAAACGCGCACCGCCCTCGACCGCGGCGGCAAGGGCCGCGGAGTCGCGAAGACCACAAATCTTGACGTCGACGGACATCACGTTAACGAATTAACCGTTTAAGCAATTCCATCGCGCACCCGCTGGCGGTCGCTCCAATCTTGCGATGCCGTGGGTGGCGGGCTGGCGTTGGGGCCAGTGCGTTTCCACGGAAGCGGACAGAGTATCAGCCCGGCGGCGACGCACCTTCACGTCCGCTGCAAGGCGAGGCTTGCCGCGGCCAAATCCTCAGCCGCCGCGCCGACGGACTTGAACAGCGTGATCTCTTCGGCGCCTTCGCGGCCCGCTGACGCGCCCCGGACGAGATCGAACAGATCGCCTTGGATGTCTTCGGCGGAGATTACGCCGTCGTTGATGGGCATCACCACGTCGCCGCCTTCGATGAGTGCGCCGCCGCGGGTATCGACGAAAACCCGCGCCCGGCGAACCGCTTCGTCGTCGGATTCGCGCATGTCGGGCCGGTAGGCGCCGACGAGGTCCACGTGCTGGCCCGGGCGCAGCCACTTGCCGAGTACGAGCGGCTCGGTCGACAGGGTGGCGCAGGTGATGATGTCGGCCTCGCCGACGCCGTCTTCGAGGCTTTGCACCGCGCGGGCCGCGAACGACTCTCCCGCCATGCTTTCGGCCAACCGCTCCGCCTTCTCGGGCGTGCGCCCCCAGATGGAGACCGTTTCGATCGGTCGGACGGCGGCGTGGGCGCGGATGAGGTGTGGCGCGAGCGTTCCGGTACCGATCATCAAATGGTGCGCGCTGTCGGCCCGCGAGAGATAGCGAGACGCCAGCGCCGACGCCGAGCCCGTGCGCCGCGCCGTCAGCTCGGCTCCGTCGATCAGCGCGAGCGGCGCGCCCGTCTCGCCGTCGAGCACCATGTAGGTGGCGTTGACCGACGGCAGCCCGCGCGCAACGTTGCCGGGAAAAATCGATGCCACCTTGACGCCGATGAACGCGCCGGCGCGCCACGCCGGCATGAGAAGGAGCGTCGCTTCCGGCTGATCCTCCAGCACTATGGAGTGGTGGTGGCGGACCGGCACCGTGCATTCGATTGCAAACATCTCGCGGATGTGCTCGACCAGCGACGCATAGTCGAGTACGGGTCCGAGCTCATCCGCCGAAATGACGCGCATCCCGCTCGTCCGGCTCAGGCCGCGGCGCTCGTCGTGGGAATCGTCCGAACCACGGCGCGCTCGTTCCCGGTCTCGGCGTCACGCTCTTGGCGCGCGATCCGCTCCCTGGCATCCGTGAGGGCGCGCGACAAGCGGTCCACGTCGCGAGCGGCATGGCGCGCGCGGCGCCGGACTTGGACGCCCGCGAGCCACGAGAGGAACCCGCCGAGCACGAACCCGCCGAAGGCCGAGGCCAGCACGAGCTCGAAGACCCGAATCTCAAGCGGGTATTCGAACGGCCAAAGATCAATCTGAACGGGACCCCGGTTGGCGGACGAAAAGACGATGGCGGCGACGGCGATCGGAGCCGCTACGGCCCAGAAAGCGAGTTTGCCGGCGATTTTGCGGGCACGCCCGCGCACGCGCGGGCTATCGTGGCTCGGCATGGCCCGTCATCGCTCGGCGTTGAGCAACTCGCGCAACTGCTTTCCCGTCTTGAAGTAGGGAATGTGTTTGGCCGCAACGTGGACCGCCTCGCCGGTGCGCGGATTGCGTCCGATCCGGGCGCCGCGCGCCTTGGCCGAAAATGCTCCGAATCCACGCAACTCGACACGGTCGCCGCGAGCCAGCGCCGCCGTGATCTCCTCGAAGATGGTGGTCACGATGCGTTCCACGTCCCGTTGGTACAGGCGGGGATTGGCCTCGGCGAGACGTGCTATCAATTCTGACTTGGTCATGTGAGCCGATTCCCTCTCCTGCCCGTTCTTCGGGGCGCCGGCGCCGCGATCGACCGGTTACAAGAGATCAGGGTGCCAAAGGGAAACGAGGCCGTCAAGCATAAGCCGTTCAGAAAACAGTGTTTTTCCAAACACACCTTCGACGATGCCGTCGAGGAAACGGATCTCATCGTCGATGGTCACATCCTCGATCGGCAATGTTGTGGGGATGTCGCGGAACTCGTGCAACCACGCGCGCGCGTCTGCCTCGCCGCCGAGCGCGTCGATGAGGCCGTGGGCGTGCGCCTGGCGGCCAGAAAACACCCGCCCGTCGGCGAGCGAGACGGCCTTTTCGGGCGCAAGCGTTCGCCGCTCCGCCACCGTCTGAACGAAGAGTTCGTGCAGATCCAGGATCACGGTCCGGGTCACTTCGCGGGCCTCGGGCGAAAACGCCTCGAAAGGATTCGGTTGCGCCTTCAGCGGCCGACTTTTCACGATCTCCGGCTTGACGCCGAGTTTGTCGAGCAGCCCGGTGACGTCGGCCGCTTGCAAGATGACGCCGATCGAACCGGTCAACGTCCCCGCACGACCGACGATGTAGTCGGCACCGAGAGCGACGAAGTAGGCGGCCGAGGTCGAAAGCTCTCCCATGATCGCGACCACCGGCTTTCGTTCCGCCACGTGGCGCAAGGCGTGGAACAGGGTCTCGGCGCCCACCATGGTTCCGCCCGGCGAGTCGATGCGCACCAAGAGCGCGCGCGCGTGCGAATCGTCGGCAAGATCGGAAAGCGCCCGTTCGCGCCAAGGGTCGTCGAGGATAAAGCCGCTCACTTCGAGGCGGGCAACGTAATCGGGTGCGAACGGAACTCCGCCGCGTCCCGCGACCGCGACGACCGCGGCGACGATCGCGACCACCGCGCCAACCCGCCAGAAGGTGAGGCTGCGCTTCAGTCGACGCCGGTCGATCACTTGGTCGGCATCCAACGTCATCTGGAATCTCCGGAACGCGGGCCTCGCAAGCGTCGCCGGCAAACCGGCCCAGGGCCGAACCGCGAGGGTGGCCCGAGCTCTCGCCGGCCCGGTCGGATCAGGACTCGGGCTCGGCGGCGTCCCCTTCGGCTTCGTCGGCCGGGGCCTCGGCGGCGTCCTTTCCGGTGACCTTTGCCGCAGCCCCGGTCGCGGCCTTCGCCTTGGACCCGCCCTTGCTTCCGGCGCCGGCCTTGGAGCGAGGTTTCTCCTTCTTCTCCGCCTTCTTCACCGGTTTCGCCACCTTGGCCGGTTTGTCCTCCGTCTCCGCAGCTTCTTGTTTCCCGGGCTCGGGTGCCGGTTCGGCGTCATCAGCCGCGTCCGCATCACCGGTTTCGGCCGCGTCAGGCGCGTCAGCGACCGCCGCCTTCGACTCTTTCTTCTTTCGAGTCGTCTTCCTCGCTTTCGGTTCGGGGTCGCCCGCTTCGAGTGCGGGCGCTTCGGGCACCTCGGCGGCCTCGGTGGCCTCGGCCTGCGGCGCCTCGGTCTCCTCGCTCGCTTCGTCGCGCTCCCCGGCGTCCCGTTTCTCCCGGATGGCGGCGCCCAGGATGTCGCCGAGGCTGGCCCCGGAATCGGACGAGCCGTAATCGGCCATGGCCTTCTTTTCTTCCTGGACCTCGCGCGCCTTGATCGAAAGCACGAGCCGCCGGGCGCCGCGGTCGACCTGGGTGATCTTGGCGTCGACTTTTTCCCCGGCTGCGAATCGGTCGGGTCGCTGCTCGTTGCGGTAGCGAGACAGGTCCGACTTGCAGATGAAGCCGTTGATGCCCTCGCCGACCGTCACCTCGATCCCGCCGTCGACAACGGCCGCCACCGTGCTGGTCACCACGGCGCCCTTCTTCAAGGCTTCGATCCCCGATTCGAAAGGATCGTCGGTGAACTGCTTGATGCCGAGCGAAATGCGCTCCTTTTCCACGTCGACGTCGAGGACCTTCGCCTTGACAACGTCGCCCTTCTTGTAGCTGGCGATCGCGTCCTCGCCACGCTGGCTCCACGAAAGGTCCGAAAGATGCACCATGCCGTCGATGTCGCCGGTCAAGCCGATGAACAGCCCAAATTCGGTGATATTCTTGACCTCGCCTTCGACTTCCGAGCCCACCGGATGACTCTCTTGGAAGTCCACTCTCGGATTCGGCAGGCACTGCTTCAGGCCGAGGCTGATGCGGCGCTTCTCGGGATCGGTGTCGAGCACCATCACCTCGACCTCCTGGCTGGTCGAGACGATCATGCCCGGCTGGACGTTTTTCTTGGTCCAACTCATTTCCGAGACGTGCACCAGGCCTTCGACGCCGGGCTCCAATTCGACGAAAGCGCCGTAATCGGTGATGTTGGTGACCCGGCCCTTGAACCGGGTGCCGGGCGGATACTTGGCCCGGATGCCTTCCCACGGGTCCGCTTCGAGCTGCTTCATGCCGAGCGAGATGCGCTGGGTTTCGGCATTGAAGCGCACGACCTGGACCTTGACGGTTTGTCCGACCTGCAAGGCCTCGGACGGATGGTTGATCCGCTGCCAGGCGATGTCGGTGACGTGGAGAAGCCCGTCGACACCGCCCAGGTCCACGAACGCGCCGTAGACGGTGATGTTCTTGACGATTCCCTCGAGAGCTTGGCCTTCGGCGAGGTTCGCCACCAACTCCGCACGCGCCTCGGCCCGCGCTTCCTCGAGCACCGCGCGGCGCGAGACCACGATGTTGCCGCGCGCGCGATCCATCTTCAGGATTTGGAACGGCTGCGGCGTTCCCATGAGGGACTGGATGTCGCGCACCGGGCGGATGTCTACCTGGCTGCCGGGCAGAAAGGCCATGGCGCCCGATAGATCGACGATGAAGCCGCCCTTGACGCGGCCGAAAATGCTGCCAGTGACCCGTTCGTTATCTTGGAAGGCCTTCTCCAGCTCTGTCCAGGCCTCTTCGCGCCGCGCCTTGTCCCGGCTTAGCGACACGATTCCATCACGGTCCTCGTAGCGTTCGACGAAGACGTCGACCGTGTCGCCCTCGTGAATATCGAGCTCCTCGCCGGCCGTCGCGAACTCCTTCAAGGAAACGCGGCCCTCGGACTTGAGACCGACGTCAATGAGAGCCACGTCGTCGTCGATGCTGACGACGGTGCCCTTGACCACCCGGCCCTCGAAATCCTCGTGCTCGCGCAAGGATTCCGCCAAAAGCGCGGCGAAATCCTCGGTAACGGCGGGAGACGTCTCCCCGGTACCCGAAGCGGCGGCTTCGGTATCGGCGTTTGCGGATGCCATTATGTTGCGGTCCTCTGTCCTCTCTGTCGTCTCGTTCGACTCTGTCGTCTCGTTGGTCCTTGTCGTCCCGTTCGACCGGCCTCAGCGCCCGGATTTCCGGTGCCGGTTCTCAGCGATCGCCCTTTTGCGGACGCGGCCTCCGGGGAACGTGTCGGGGCGGCGATCTCCGGGATCTGATCGCGTCGGGTTCCCAGGTTTCAGCCCCGGCGCGTATAGTCCCGCGAGGTGATCACGTCAAGCGCCGTGGCGAAGACTTGATCGGCGCTCAGAGCACCAGTATCAATCACGATCGCGTCGTCGGCCGGCACGAGCGGGCCAAGCTCGCGGCCTCGGTCGCGTGCGTCCCGCTCCTTCATATCCTTCAAAACGCGGCTATGTATAGCGGCGTGCCCAGTCTCCCGCAACTCCTTAACGCGGCGGCGCGCACGCACTTCGACGCTGGCGGTGACGAAAAATTTGACGTCCGCGTCCGGGCAAACGCGGGTACCCACGTCGCGGCCGTCGAGCACGGCGCCTTTGGCGCCCGCCGGCGGGTTCCGGGCGAAGTCGCGTTGAAAGTCGAGAAGGACGGCCCGCACCTCGGGCAGCGCACTGATCCGCGAGGCCAAATTCGCGCTCGCCTCGGAGCGGAGCTCAGGATCTACGAGGTCCGAAACCTGGATTGCGCGCGCCGCCGCGCTGGCGTCGGAGACGTCGTCGTTGTGGGCTCCGGCGCGTAGCAACCTGAGCGCGACTGCGCGGTACAGTGCCCCGGTATCGAGCACCGCGAGCCCGAAATGGTTGGCGAGCCGGCGAGCCAGCGTGCCCTTGCCGGCGGCCGCGGGACCGTCGATGGCGATGACCTTGGACCGGGACGGAGGATCCGGCGCGCTCACGCCGGCGCTTCCGAGATCCGGGCGCCGATACCGTTCATCAGGTCCACGAACCCCGGGAAGCTGGTGCGGATGGGATCGGCGTCGTCAATGGCAACCGGGGCATCGCTCGCACAGCCAAGAACAAGAAACGCCATCGCGATACGGTGGTCCAAGCGCGCCTTCACGGTGGCGCCGCCGGCGGGCGGACGGGCGGAGCCGTGGATCGCGAGCGCATCGTCGCTCATCTCCACCTCGACACCGCACGCGCGCAGGCCTTCGGCGATAGCTTGCAGGCGGTCGCTTTCCTTGACCCTGAGCTCGCCCACGTCGCGCATGCGGCTCGTGCCCTCGGCGCAGGCCGCGGCGACGGCAAAGACGGGAAACTCATCGATCATGGCGGCGACCCGGGCGGCCGGCACGTCGACGCCCCGAAGCGGCGCGGCGCAGGCGCGCAGATCGGCAACCGGCTCGCCGGCATCCACGCGCCGGTTCTCGAGGGAGATGTCGGCGCCCATCTCGCAAAGGGTCTCGAGAAGGCCCGTGCGCAGTGGGTTGACCCCTACGCCGGAGAGCCCAAGTTCCGAGCCCGGCGTGATCAACGCCGCCACGAGGGGAAAGGCCGCCGAGGAGAAATCACTGGGAACGGCGAGGGGAGCGGGGTTCAGCTCGGGCTGGCCGCGTACCGAAATCCAGCACCCGGCACGATCGGGCGCCGCATCCGACCACACCTCGGCGCCGAAGTGCCGGAGCAGCGTCTCCGTGTGGTCGCGGGTGGGGCGGCTCTCAAAGACGCTGGTCACGCCGGGCGCGTTGAGCCCCGCAAGCAGCACTGCCGACTTCACTTGGGCCGACGCCACCGGCATCTCGTAAGATACCGGGACCGGGTCTTGGGCGCCCACAACCGCGATCGGAAGGCGCCCGCCCGTGCGCGCTGTGAACACCGCCCCCATTGGGCGCAGCGGCGCCATCACCCGCTCCATGGGCCGGCGGCGGAGAGATTCGTCGCCGCTGAGGAAGCTCGCGAACGGCTGCGACGCGAGAAGCCCCATTAACAGACGCGCGCCAGTGCCGGAATTGCCAAGATCGAGAACCGATTCCGCTTCCGCAAGGCCGCCGACGCCGCGTCCCAGCACCCGCCACACGCCGTCCGGCTGCCGCGCCACGTCGGCACCGAGACCCCGCAGAGCGCTCGCGCTCGCCATCACGTCCGCGCCCTCGAGAAGACCAGTGATCCGGGTCTCGCCCACGGTCTGGGCGGCAATCATCCACGCCCGGTGCGAGATCGACTTGTCTCCGGGAACTTGCACCTCGCCCGCGATACCGTCGCCGCGTCGCGAGACCAGCGCCATGGCGCTTTGCCTTTCTCTGGCCAAATCCTGCGCGGCGTCTCTATCACGTCCCGCCTGCCGGCGATAGGGAGCGAACGGACGGGGTGTCCCGCCACGGCGGCCCATTTTTCGTTTTGACACCGGCGGTGGATCGTGGCAATTGGCTCAGCCCGTTCGAGACCGCGCCGGCAAATCGGAGGTGGGTTGTGACGAAGCCGCAGTGGGGAACCAAGCACGTCTGCGACAATTGCGGCGCGCGGTTCTACGATTTGAACCGCAGTCCGGCAACCTGCCCCATGTGCGACACCGTCCGGACCACGGGCAGATCTTCGAAACCAAAACGCAAGGCCGGTACGCCGCTGGTGATCGAGGAAACGGAAACGGAAGCGTCGGTCGACGGGGAAGAGGTTCCGGTGGACGGCCTCGACGACGGCGAGAAGGACGAGGCCGACAAGGACGAAGAGGGCGACGAGGTGTCGGAGGACAACGCCGACAAGGTCGAGGCCGACAAGAACGACGCCGACGAAGAGGATGAGGCGGACGACCGGGGCGACGACGCCGAACCGGGCGACGATGCGGATCGCCCCTGACGTCGCGTAGCGGCCGGGGCGACACCTTTTTCCTTGCGCGCCGCCGTTTCGGGCCGGTAATTTTCGAGCCAGGATGCGCCGGATGGGGCCGTAGCTCAGCTGGGAGAGCGCTACAATGGCATTGTAGAGGTCTGGGGTTCGATCCCCCACGGCTCCACCAATCATATCAATGGCTTAGCCTGGATTGGCTAAGCCATTGATCGTTCAACCCCGGGACAAAACTTTTCAACCGTCGTCGCGCCCGAGAGGGCGTACCGCGTCGATCGGGCCCGGGCCGCAATCGGCGGCGTCGGACGAGGGTGCGACCTCATGCACCTGGCGGTGGAACGGCGTCGCGGGCACCCCTTGGGCGGCCTTCGCGAATGGCGAGATAGGTGCCGGCAGTAAAGATCATGGCGCCGCCGACCCACGTCCAGATCGAAGGCGCCTCGGCGAAGATCAGGTAGCCGACGATCGCAGCCCAGATGAGCCTCGTGAAGTCGAACGGGAGCAAGACGGTGAGGTCCGCCTCCTTGATCGCCTGGTTGAAGCACAAATGGACGAGCGTGGCGAACACGGCGATGGCGGCGAGCCAGGCGAGCTCGACGAGGGTCGGGGTTCGCCAGAACGGGATCGCCGCGATCAATGCGATCGGCGCGATGAACAGGGCCCCGTAAAAAGTGATGCCGATGGCCGAATCGGTGCGCGAAATTATCTTGACGACGATCATGGTGACGCCCCAACCGAGCGCACCGCAAAGCGCCAGGATGGACCCGAGTTCCACGTCGACCACACCGGGGCGCAGGATAAGCCAGGTTCCCGCGATCCCGACGGCAAGCGCCGTGATGCGTCTAACGCGGATTACCTCGCCCAGCACGACCACCGCGGTCACGGTGGTGAACAACGGCGCCGTGAAGCTGAGCGCCGAGATTTGGGCGAGTGGGATCATGACGAGCGCCATGAAGAACGACAGTTGAGCGCAACCGTTGATCAGGCCGCGAAGCATGTGCAGGCCGAGGCGCGGGGTCCTCAAGTGCCGCAAACCGCGGCGCAGGACCACGGGCGCGAGCATAAGCAGGCTGAAAACGGTGCGAAAAAAGTTGATCTCGAACGGATGGAGATCGGCCCCGAGCAAACGGACCAGGGTCATCATGGCGGTGCCCATCAGTCCGGCGAGCAAGATGAGCCCTATGCCCCTGAGGGTGCCCGGTAATTCGCCGAACCATCTTAACGCAGCGCGCACGGGCAGCCTCTCGGTGCGAGCGGCCGGGATTCGGCCGCGCTTATTGTGACAGCGATGGGCCGATCAGTCTCGGGCACGGCAGCCCGCGGGCGCGGAAACCGGCGATTCGTTCTGTCCAAAGCCCACAGTCCCGTATCGATCAGCCTCTCGTGACACCCAGGAAGGACGAACGTCCCTCAGCCTGAACGCGCGGGGGACCCACTCCCGGATCGCTCAATGGCGGCCCTCATGGAAGCCCGGAATGGCGCGTCGGATGGCGCGGGGCATTCGGCCTGGACTTCCCCGACCCCGACGGACGGCCCAACCGCAGGGGGCCCTAAGCGGAGCGTGCACCGATCACGCCCCGCTTGCCGCTGCCCCTCAACGAAAGTGTGTGAGCACGTCGCGCCCGAGGATACGCACAGCGTCGAGCGGGTCCGGGCCCAAGGGCGGTCCGAAGCTCAGGTGCTGCGCCCCGGCCGCCACCAAGGGCTCGAGCCGGGCGATCACGTCCCTACCCTCGCCCACGACTCCCATGCGCATCATGCGCTCGTCCGCCTCCACCAGCCGGCAGGCCTTGTCCGTGTCGCGCTCGGTCATTATCGCGTACTCGATGATGTCGAAGTCGGCCGCCGCCAGTCCCAGCCGCCCGAGGATCAGGGGGCTGAAGGCGCGCCCGTAGTAGGCAATCTTCTCGGCGAGCACGCGCCTCGCCGCCGCCCGGTCGTCGGCGAGCGAGACCCAGATGCAGACTGCGACGTCCAAGGGCCCCAAGGCGGGGTCGCGGCGGGCCTCGCCTTCGGCGATCAGGGGGCGGGCGGCGAAATAGTGCTCGGGCGGGAAGAGAAGGGGCAAAACGCCGTCTGCGAGCTCGCCCGCGAGCGCCAGCATCCGAGGCCCCATGGCCCCAAGATAGATCGGGGTCGAGCGCGGCGGCGCGAACCGCAAATACGCTTCCTCGGTCCACTCCAGGAACCCGCCCTTGATGGGCGCGCGCTCGCCCGCGAGCAGCGTCCGGATGGCGCCGATGGTCTCGCGCATCACCGCGAGCGGGCGGGCCGGGCGGATGCCGATCCATTTCAAGAAGTCCGGGGCCCCGACCGAGAGCCCAAGGTTGAAGCGGTTTCCCGAGACCTCGTCCATGGTCGCGGCGAGCATGGCGAGCTCGCTCGCGTGGATGGTGTAGGGGTTGAGGATGCCCGAGCCCACCTCGATGCGCCGGGTTGCCGACGCCATGGTGGCCAGCACCACCGGCGCCGAGCGCATAAAGAGGTCGTCGCTGACCCAGATCTGGTCGAAACCCGCGTCCTCGGCGGCGTGCGCGAGCGCCACATAGGCGGCCGGCGCGAGGTCGTTGTTGAGTCTAAGGCTGAAGCGCATCGCCGGCGCCGACGACTGCTTCGGCTTCGATCTCCACGAGGTGCTCGGGCGCCGCCAGCCTCGCTTCCACCAGCGTATTGGCGGGGCGGATCGGGGCGAAGGTTTCGCCGTGGACCCGGGCCACCGCTTCCCAGTGGGCAATGTCGCTCACATAGACGCGAGTGCGAACCACGTCCGTCATCCGCCCGCCAAGATCGTTAATGGCCTTTTCGATCCGCCCGAGGATGAACCGGGCCTGGGTGGCCGCATCACCCGCACCGACGACGCCGTCCGGTCCTGTGGCGGTGGTGCCCGAGACCAAGATCCGCTCGCCGATCCGCACCGCGCGTGCGTAACCGCCGATCTCCTCCCAATGGGTGCCGGTGCCGACCCAGCGGCGTTCGCCGGTTTCGCTCATGCGACGCAGGCACGCTCCAGCGCGCCCTGGACCAGGTGTTTGATCCGCTCCATCGCCGCTCGCAAGCGGTCGATCAACCGCCGCCGTCGGGGCGGCGGCCGGATACCAGCCAGCCAATGAACCCGGCGACAACGCCGATCATGACGAAGATCCAGTAGAGCAACAGGGGCGCATCGGTGGTCTCGGCCACCACGTCGACACCGGGTGTGCCCATGTGCGGTCCCATGGGACCGATGACGAAGAGCGGGATGGCGAAGGCAACGGCGAGCGCAGGCCCCCCCCAACGCAACAACAAAGCAAGCCACTTCGGCATGTCGTTTGATCCCCCTCGCCCTCAATCCAGGTTTCGTTCCGCCGAGTCGGGCGATTCGGCGCAGGAGACTATCACGAACCGGCTCGGGCAAACAAATAGCCCGCGGCACCGGCGCCGCTATTCCTCAAGTAGGAGCTTCAACGCCTGCATGGCGCGTCCGAACGCATCCCAATTGCCGTCGCGGAGCGCCTTTTCCGCCTCCAGGAGCGCCTCGCGGGCCGCGGGCCGCGAGTCCGGTGCGCCCGGCGCCAGTCCCGCCGCCAGGCCCGGCCGTGAAGGCGTTCGGCCGAAGACCGAGGCGACCGCCTGTTCCAGCGTCGGCTCCATGGCGATCCGGTCCCCGTCGCTGACGATGACCCTTTTCAGTTGCGGAATGTCGGTCCCCTCGGCGATCAGGTAGACGGGCTTGACGTAGAGGAAGGATTGCTCGATCGGAATGACCAGCAGGTGGCCGCGGATCACGCGCGAGCCCCGCTGGTCCCAGAGCGAGATCTGCTGCGAAATCTGGGTGTCCTGATCGATCATCGCCTGCACCTGGATCGGGCCGAGGATCAGACGTTCCTTGGGCAGCTTGTAGGCGATCAGCTCGCCGTATCCGGGAAAGTCGCTGCGCGCCGCGATCCAAGCGATCATGTTGTCGCGGTTTGCGGGCGTCATCGGCGTCATCAGGAGGAACTGCACGCGATCTTCGCCGAGCAACTTCATGAGCACGAAATAGGGCGACATATGCTGCTGGACGCCGTACTCGTCGCCGAGCGCGTGGATGGGCCTAAGCGACATGGGTTTGAAACCCTGGATCTGGCGCGGCACCTCCCAGACGTCCTCTCCGTTGTAGAAGACCTGCGGCGCCGTCATGTGGAAGGTGCTGTATTTCTCGACTTGCGCCTCGAACAGGTCCTGCGGGTAGCGAAGATGCCTTCTCAAGCCATCCGGCATCTCATTTAGGGGCCGGAATAGCACCGGTAGCGCGGCGCGATAGGCGCCCAGCACCGGATCTTCGGGGTCCATGACGTAGATCGCGACCTCGCCAAGATAGGCGTCCACGATCACCTTTACCGAATTTCGGATGTAGTTGTGGTGGTCGCGATAGGGCTCGGAATAAGGGTAGGTTTCGGAAACGGTGTAGGCGTCCTGGACCCAGAACAACCGGCCGTCGGAAAGGACGAGATAGGGGTCGCGGTCGAGTGCCAGGAACGGTGCGACCCGTCGCACCCGGTCCTGAACGTCGCGCCAGAACTGGATCCGGCTGTCCGCGGTAATGTACGACGTGAGCAGGATGCGGACGTCGAACTGGTGGAACGCGAAGAGCGCGCGCCTGAAAAACGAACCCAAACTGACACCGCCCGAGCCGTCGTAGTGCGCGTACACGTTTGCGTCGCCGCGTGGGTGGTTGAACTCTTTGACCGCGGTGTTGACGATCCGGTAGCCGTACATGTTCTCGCCGTAGTAGATCGCGGGCTGGTCGACGGCGATCCCGTCGTCGCTCTTGGGCGGAACGTCCCGGATCACGAGAACCGGCGCGCCTTCCTCCGTCTTCTTCGCGGCCAGGCTCATGGCGAGGCCGTAGCCGTGTGTGTATTGGAGGTGCCGGTTGACCCAGGTTTCGGCCTTGGCTGGAAGCTGCCCCGAAAGCTCGCGCGCGGACACCATCACCTGGCGGTAATCAGCGCCGATGCGGTAGCGGTCGACGTCGACGTCGTAGAATTCGTAGTAGGTGCGGATCTGCTGGAGCTGGCGGAAGGTCTGGCTCAGGGGCTGCCAGTCCCAAAGGCGGATGTTGTCTATGGTCTCGTGGTTGCGCGCGAGCGCCGCCGGCGCAAGCCGCTCGGTCACGTCGTAAGTGCGCTCCACCACCTGATCGAGCCCGAACGCCTGGCGCGTGAAGCGGATGTTGTGGCGCAAGTACGGCGCTTCGAGCTCGAGTTCGTTGGGCTCCACCTCGAAGACCTGGACCAGCCACGGCGCCGCAAATATGCCGACGACCAGGATGACGACGTAACCGCCGACCGTGACCAACGACATGCCGAGCTTTCTCAGCACCGGCGGGACAAGCACCGCGAGGGCGAGCGCGAGCGTCGCCCCCACCATGACCCAAAGCGCCGGGCGCATAATGACGACGTCCGTATAGCCGGCGCCGAAGACCGCGCCACGTTCCGAAAGAAGAAGCTCGAACCGGTCGAGATGGAAGCCCCAGGCGAGTGCCACCAAGAACAGCGCAACGTTTGCGGCCGCGTGCCGAAGGGCGTCGGCCGGCGCCTCGATCCCGTCGCGCCAGTGGAACCGGATCACCCCCGCATACATGTAGGCCGCGACGACCGCCGCCGTTCCGATCAAGGTGGCCGCGAGGACGGCGTCCTGGATCAGTTCAAGGAGGGGGACCACGAACACGTAAAACCCGATGTCGTGGCCGAAGATAGGGTCCGAGGTTCCGAACTGCTGGGAGAAGCGGAACAAAAGCAGCCGTTCCCAATGATTGTAGAGGACGGCGCCGAATGCGAAGGCGGCGATGGTCGAGAGCGTGGCCAGCGCGTAGCGCAGATCGCCGGCAAAAGCCCCGGTCGGCTGCGCCGCGCGCCCGTCGCGCACGGCGGCGAACGGGCCGCCGGGGGTCGCGCGGCGAGAAAACAGGCTCAGAAGCGCCCCCAAAAGAGGGCGGAAATCGAGGCGCCGCGAGACCAACCGGAGGTTGATCCAGACGTAGAAAAAGACGGGAACGAACGCGAACAGGAAGAACCCGAGCTTCATGGAGCGGATGGACCAGAAGACGCTCGCGTAGCCGAGCGTCTCGAGCCAAAGGTATTCCGCCGCCCAATCGGCGAGCATGAACGCGCCCACCAGGAGCGCGAGCCCCGCGGCGACGACAATTATGGCCTTGGCTTGAAACGGCATGAGCGGGCGGATCGTCCTGATCGCCGCCAGCCTACCACGAACGATGCCGGGAACGCGACGCCGCGCGTTTTCCGGGCGCGCCCGGTGTTCCGGCCCACACCCTTGACGGCAGTCAATCCGCGACCGATATAAACGCGCGGCGCCGGCGACGTCCGGCCGCGAGCGGGCGGGTGCCTGAGCCAGGGCCCGAAGCCTGCCGGTCGCAAAGACCCTGCTCGTCTAACCATGAGGGGGATGGACCATGACCCGTCTTTCGATCTTCGATAGCCCCTTGCTGCTTGGTTTCGACAACTTCGAGCGCATCCTCGACCGTGTCTCGAAATCGTCCGCCGACGGCTACCCGCCGTACAACATCGAGCAGACCGGCAAGAACGGCCTGCGCATCACCCTGGCCGTTGCCGGCTTTTCCGAGGACGACCTCGGCGTCACGGTCGAGGACAACCAGCTCGCGGTCAGCGGCCGCGGCAGCGAGGACGAGTCCGACCGCGTCTATCTGCACCGCGGTATCGCTTCGCGTCAGTTCCAGCGCAACTTCGTGCTCGCAGACGGTATCGAGGTGGTCGGCGCGGTCCTGGAAAGCGGGCTCTTGCACGTGGACCTCGAGCGCCGGGTCCCCGAACCGACCACGCGCACCGTCAAGATCGAGACGCGCGCCGCGGCCGCCAAGGCCGCACCAAAACGCACCAGGACGATCGACGTCGAATCCTAATACTGGCGCCCGGTCCGGTGTCGACTAAGCGGACATTGCGCTAGGGTCAGCACTCATTAACCATTAGGTGATTCAATGACCTGGAACCTGACAGAGGAGGTTTTGGGTCATGAGAG
>JASLLV010000200.1 GCA_030746935.1 Rhodospirillales bacterium
GACTTCAGCGAGTTCGTGGAATCGCCCGACGCCCGGCGCGAGTACTGGACGCGAAAGTTCGACAGCCACGAGACCATTACCTCGGCCCAGCCCAACCGGGGTCACGAAGCGGTTGCGGAACTGGTACGGCGCGGCGCGGCCGGCACCGTCATTACCCAGAACATCGACGGGCTGCACCAGAAATCGGGCGTCCCCGCCGAGCAGGTGATCGAACTGCACGGAAACACCACCTATGCCGCCTGCCTCGAGTGCGGCGCCCGCCACGAACTCGAGCCCATCCGCGAGGTCTTTCTCACATGCGGCACGTTGCCCGTTTGCCGCGCCTGCGGCGGCATCGTCAAGACGGCCACCATCTCGTTCGGTCAAGCGATGCCGGCGAGGCCATGCGCCGCGCGCAAGACGAATCGCTCCGCTGCGATCTGTTCCTGTGCGTGGGCTCCTCGCTCGTGGTCTATCCGGCCGCGGGGCTTCCGGTAATCGCGAAGAGGAGCGGCGCACGCCTGGTGATCCTCAATCGGGAGGCCACCGATCTCGATTGCCTGGCCGATCAGGTCTTAAACCGCGAGATCGGCGAGACGCTGACGCGTGCGGTGGCGAGTGCGGAGTCGTGAGGGCGCGCATCGAAGACGCCGTTGTCGTTCCGGCGGCGCCGGGTGCTGCGATCGTTGTGCCCCCCGTCGGCCGCGAGATTTCCTACCGCGACCCCCTATGCGCGGCCGCCGCCTTCGCCGACGATCCGATGGTCGTGTTCTTCGACTCAGCGGCGCCCGCCGGCGGACGCGGCCGCTACAGCTACATCGCCGCCGATCCCTACCGCGTCATCACGGCGGGCGAACGCGTCGCGCTCGACGGCGTCGAGTGCGCCGGCGATCCGTTCACGGTGCTCGAACGCGAGCTCGCCGGGCGAGCCGCGATCACGGCGCCGGAGCTGCCGCCGTTTCAGGGTGGTGCCGCCGGTTTCCTCGGCTACGAGCTCGCCCGCCACCTCGAGCGGCTTCCCGAGCCCCCCCCTTGCGGTCTCGACTTGGCGGACATGGTCATGGGGCTGTTCGACACCGTGATCGCCTTCGACAACGACGCCGGGCGGGCGTGGATCGTTGCCGCCGACGGGGCCTCGGCGACGTGCCCGGACCGGCCGCCGCCGGAGGTTCGCATCCAGGCCACGATCGCCCGGCTCGATAGGGCGCCGCCCGTCCTTCCCGATCTCGATTGGCGCATCTCGGGCGCGTGGCGGCCCGAGGTGCCCCGCCAGCGGTACGAAGAAATGGTTCGCCGCGCCGTCGAATTCATCCACGCCGGCGATATTTTCCAGGCCAACGTCACCCAGCGAATCATCGGGCGAAGGCCCGCCGACCTCGAGCCCTTCACGCTCTACCGTCGCCTTCGGTCGCTGTCGCCGGCGCCGTTCGCGGCGTTCGTCAATACAGGCCGCACCTCGATCCTGTCGGCCTCGCCCGAGCGCTTCCTCAGGCTCGGCGCCGAGGGCGACGTCGATACCCGTCCGATCAAGGGGACCCGGCCGCGCGGCCGGAACCGCCGCCAGGACCGGGAACTCGCCGAGGCGCTTCTCGCCAGCGAGAAGGACAGGGCGGAGAACCTGATGATCGTCGATCTGTTGCGCAACGATCTGTCCCGCGTCTGCCGGATCGGCAGCGTCACGGTGCGTGAGCTGTGCGCGCTCGAGAGCTTCGCCAACGTCCATCACCTGGTCTCGGAGGTGCAGGGCCGGATGGCGATCGGCAAGGGGGCCGTCGATCTGTTGCGCGCAGCGTTCCCGGGCGGCTCAGTCACCGGCGCGCCCAAGATTCGCGCGATCGAGATCATCAACGAGCTCGAGCCGTCGCGGCGCGGGCCCTATTGCGGCGCCATCGCCTGTATCGGCTTCGACGGCGCCATGGAAGCGAACATCGTGATCCGCACCATGGTGGTGAAGGGGGACCAGGTGGTCGCCCAGGCCGGCGGCGGGATCGTCGCCGATTCCGTGCCGGCCGACGAATACGCGGAATCCATGGACAAGGCGGGCGCGCTGCTGCAAAGCCTCGATCCCGGATTCGAAGGTTT
>JASLLV010000201.1 GCA_030746935.1 Rhodospirillales bacterium
CTTTCTTGCCCATACCGCCAGATTCGCATCAAATCCGCCTGTTGGGAATCCTTTGTTTCGAGCGGAACACTAGGCGCGTCGCGGCGGTCGGAAGACGACCGGGACCTTCGCCCCGGGAGCCCCCGCGCGTCGGCCCGTTCCGTCAGCTTCGCGGCTTCAGGACCGCGACGCCCGGCAGTTCCCTGCCTTCCAACCACTCGAGAAAGGCGCCGCCGGCCGCAGACACATATGAGAACCCGTCTTCGACCCCGGCGTGGGAGAGCGCGGCCACCGTATCGCCGCCGCCTGCGACGCTGATCAGGCGTCCCGCCTTGGTCAGATCGGCCGCCGCGCGGGCGACGGCGTTCGTGCCCGCGTCGAACGGCGGCACCTCGAAGGCGCCCAAGGGCCCGTTCCAGACCAGGGTCTTGAGGCCGCCAAAGCGTCGGATCAAGGCGTCCGACGAGGCCGCGCCGATGTCCAGGATCATGGCGTCTCGCGGCACCTCGGCGATGGGAACCGTCCGGATCGCGACCCCTTCTTCCAAGGCCGAAGCGACGACCGCGTCGTCGGGAAGCACGATCTCGACACCCGTGGCCGCCGCGTCGCGCATGATCGTACGTGCCGTCTCGGCCATGTCCGCTTCCGCGAGCGACGCGCCGATGCCGACGCCGGCGGCGCCGAGGAAAGTGTTGGCCATGCCGCCGCCGAGGATCAGTTGGTCAACTTTTCGGACCAGGTTCGTAAGCACGTCGAGCTTGGTCGAGACCTTGGCGCCGCCGACGAGCGCCGCCAAGGGCCGATCGGGCGCGTCCAGCGCCTTGTGAAGGGCCTCGAGTTCGGCCTGCATCAACCGGCCCGCGACCGCCGGTAGGAGCCGCGCCAGGGCTTCCGTCGAGGCGTGTGCCCGGTGCGCGCAACTGAACGCATCGCCAACGTAAACATCGCCGAGCGACGCGAGCGCCGCGGCGAAGCCGGCGTCGTTCATCTCCTCGCGTTCGTCGAAGCGAAGGTTCTCGAGGAGTGCGATGTCGCCATCGGTCATCGCCGCGACGACTTTTTCCGCCTTGGGACCGACGGACGCATCGGCGAACGTCACGCGGCGCCCGCCGAGCGCGGCGCCGAGCGCCGCCACCACTGGCCCGAGCGACATCCCGGCCACGGCCTCGCCATTGGGGCGGCCGAGGTGCGAGAGAACGATCACCCGCGCGCCTTTTTCGGCAAGCTCGACAATGGTCGGCGCGGTGCGCTCGATCCTGGTCGTATCGGTGATCGCGCCGTCCTTCATGGGGACGTTCAAATCGGCGCGGACCAGGGCCCGCTTACCGGCGACCTCGAGATCGTCGATGGTCCTGAACTCGGCCATGGGCTTCGATTCCTCCGCATGCCTCCGCGGGCCGGCCGCGTGGGCCGCGCCGGAAGGGGTTTGCGAACGCTAGAGCACTATCCGACCAGATTAACGCCGATGAAGGCGGAAGCGCGGACTACCGCCACTGTCTCGGCGCCGCCCACTAC
>JASLLV010000202.1 GCA_030746935.1 Rhodospirillales bacterium
TGCCCGCCCGGCCTCGCCGGGCGCGCCACCCGATCCGTCCACCATCCTTTTTGCGCGATGGAAACCATGCACCCACACGCCAGTGTCGACATCCACGCCCACTTCTTTCCCGCTTCCTTTCTCGAGCTGGTCGCAGACGAAGGCACCGCCTACGGAGCCGCCCTCGAGACGTCGGGTAAGGAAGGCGCCGCGGTGCTCAGCGTCGACGGCACCGCGTGGCCACTCGAATCGCGGATCGTCGATATGGAACAACGGCTCGCGGCCATGGATGCGCAAGGCGTCGACGTACACGCGCTTTCGTTGACGGCGCCAATGGTCTATTGGGCGGATTCCGAACTGGCGCTAAAACTGTCCCAGGCATTCAACGACGCGGTCGTCCAGGCGCACCAGCACCATCCCGATCGCTTCATCGGCTTCGCCATGCTTCCCATGAACGACCCGGCGCTTGCCGCCCGCGAACTCGAGCGGATCGCGGGCGCGCCGGGCGTACGGGGACTTTACATGGCGACCCGGGTCCGCGAGCGCGAGCTTTCGGACGACGCCTACGCGGGCGTCTTCGAGCGGGCCGAGGCGCTGGGATTGCCGATCTTCCTTCATCCCATCAAGGTGGTGGAGCCGGAACGCCTCAAGCCTTTCTATCTGACCAATCTGGTGGGCAACCCCACCGAATCGGCCATCGCCGCCGCGCATCTGGTCTTCGGCGGCGTCCTCGACCGGTTCCCAAAACTGACCATTTGCCTGCCGCACGCCGGCGGCTCGTTTCCATACCTCATTGGCCGCATCCACCACGGCTGGGAGGTGCGACCCGAGTGCGCCCACTTGAAGCGCGGCCCCACCGAATATCTGCGGCGCTTCTATTACGACACCGTCAGCCACTCGGCGAAGGCGCTTGCCTACCTGATAGATCTGGTCGGCGCCGACCGGGTGATGCTGGGAAGCGACTATTGCTTCGACATGGGATACGAGCGCCCCGTCGAAGTGGTCGGCGAGCACCCCGGCTTGTCCGCCGACGACAAGCAGCTGATCCTCGGCGGCAACGCGCGGGCGTTGCTCGGACTTTAGAGCACTATCCGACCAGATTGATCCATTTGACCGGAGTTATTTTGCGCCGTGGCTAGGCGCGCTTCGCATGGCGATGCGGGGCATCGGCAAAGATGCGCGGGCGACGCCACGGCGCAAAAGGACCCGGCCTTCGGTGGGGCAATTCGGCCTGCCGGGTTCGTTGCGGCGCTCGCCCGATGGCCCCGCATTGTGCTTCGCGCCGCGCCTGCCCGGACAAACCGATTTGCCACCATCAAATTGTTTCAATCTGGTCGGATAGTGCTCTCGTAACGTCCCCGGCTGGC
>JASLLV010000203.1 GCA_030746935.1 Rhodospirillales bacterium
ATGTGATGTCCTCCTTGAACAGGATCATCATCATCGGCAAAAATGCTGAACAGAAAATTAATGGGTCCTGACCCTAGCGACCAGCCACCGCCGGAACACCACCCCACCGTGGCAAGCTTGCCGGTCCCGTTTTCGTGCTTCTTCAACCACCGGCCCCAAGCCTTGACCGTGTCCTCGCCGGCGCTTTGGTCGAGCCCGCCGGTCAACTGCCGCGCCTCGTCCGACGTCTTCGCCACCTTGCCGCCGAAGAGATCGAGCGCGAGCGCGAGATACCCTTCCTTGGCGAACTCGGCGGCCATCGACTTGATCTGATCGTTCAGGCCCCACCATTCGTGGATCAAGAGTACGGCGGGCGCCGGCACGGAATCGGGAACGGCGAGCGTGCCTTCGACGGACCGGCCACCGGCGGTGGTGATGGTCACGGTCTCGAGCTCGCCGGCGGCGATCCCCTTCACCAAGTCGCGGCGGGAATACTCGTGCATGGCAACTTCCTCCACATCGGCCGAAGTGAAGCCGCCAATCTAGGCTCAGGACTCATTGATTGAGATAGAAGATGACGAAAGCGGCGATGCATATGGCTGAGAAGAAAGTGTGGGC
>JASLLV010000020.1 GCA_030746935.1 Rhodospirillales bacterium
CGCCTTCCTCGCGTCCGAAGACGCCTCGTTCATCACCGGTGCCACGCTAACTGCCGACGGTGGGGGTGCGGCCGCTGGCCCGGGAGGCGTCATCGAAGCCGAAGCGCCCGCCTCTTAGGCGGCGCGCGCGTCTCGGCCTTTCTCAGTCAGCTTGCCGGCGCGAGCGAGGCGCGAAACGCGCGCCGGACGCCGCCCATCAGATGGTAGTGGGCGGCGCCGAGACAGTGGCGGTAGTCCGCGCTTCCGCCTTCATCGGCGCCGAGGGGCTCGCGGCACCACTCGAAGGCCCAGCGCGTCCGTGCACGCATTGCATCGTTCGGGCGTTCGCCGGCCTGGCTTGCCGCAAGCGCACCCTCCCAGGCCGAGCGATACTCGGTCTCCGTCGCCCCACGCGAGAGCGGCAAACCGTTGATCGCGGCCTGGGTGATGCGTGCGGCGGCCACGTCCCGGCCTTCCTTGCCAAGAATGCGCTCGCCGATCCGCGCCCGCGCCGCGAGGTCAGGACCGGGAGGCTCTAACCCTTCTGCCGGCGAAAGCACCGCCGGACGCGCGATCTTGACGGCGGCCCGAATCACACCGTGGATCTCGAGAACCGATTCTTCGACGCCCAAGCGAACGGCGGAATCGGCGCGCGCGGCCGTGATCTTGAGCGTGCGCGCCGGCAGCGAAACCTCGCCGCCGTCCGGGCGAACGCCCACCAGGCGAAGTGCTGCAGCGTGGGCGCCATCGGCGACTACCGAATAGGGGGTGCCGGCCCAAGGGTGGTCGTTCTCGGGCTCGAGGCACATGGTGGTGACCTCGGCCGTGCACGCACCGTCTTCGCAAACCAGCGCGACCTCGCCCGTCCGGGCCACGAGAAGGCTTTGGGGCGCGGCGAGCGCCGCACCGGCAACAATCGCGAAAAAGGTGGCAGCCGGAACCGTCGTCAGGGAAGCGCGCATGATTCGTCCTCCGCTTCGCGTCCCGCTTTGCACGCATGGCGTCCTTGCACGACAATACAACGATTGCCCGCCGCCCGACAGACCGGCCTGCGCCGAGCCGTCGCGCAGCGATCATTCGGGAGGGAACCCATGACGCGACCCGTGGTCACGAAGGACGACATGCTTAGGCGCACCGCCTTGTTCAAGGACCTGAAGCCCAGCACGCTGCCGTTTCTCGATGCGGCGATGCCCGAATTCGAACGCCAAATCTTCAACGTGATCGGCGGCGGCGTCACCGAGGACGCGAATGCCGCGGTCGCGATCGCGGACGCCCGCGACTTCCACTTGACGATGGTTCGGGCGGGACCGGGCAAGGGATCGGCGCTGCACACGCACACGACGCTCGAGGTGTTCGTGCCCTTGTCCGGGACCTGGGCGATCATCTGGGGCGACGAAGGCGAGAACGAGCTCACGATCGGCCCCTGGGACGTGGTCTCGGTCCCGACCGAAATCATGCGCGGCTTTCGCAACGATTCGGACGCCGACGCCGTGCTGTTGGCGATTCTCGGCGGCACCGATCCGGGCCGTGTCACCTGGGCCGAGAGCATCGTCGAGGCCGCGCGGTCCCGCGGCGTCACCCTGGACGCCGATGGCAACGTGGTGCGGGGAAAAGGCGGGAGCTAGCGGGGTTGGTGCGGGCGAAGTCGGTTGACGGCGTTGCACGAGGCTTGCGCGTCCGTCATCGCACCGTGATCTCGGCGGGCCCTTCCTCGATGACGCCGACGACGGCGGCGTCTAGGAATCCGCGAGTGTGGAACACGTCGACCAATTGATCGGCGGCGTCCTGCTCGCACGCGACGAGAAGCCCGCCGCTGGTCTGGGGATCGCACAGCAGGTTCCGCTGCCACGGGGCCACGTCGTCTCGCATCCGGACCGATCCGCCGTACCCCGCCCAGTTGCGGCCGGCGGCGCCGGTCGTGATTCCGTCTTCCGCGAGCGCGCGCGCGCTCGAAAGAACGGGCACCTGGTCCCAGCGCACGGTCGCCCCGAGCGCGGCGCCCGAGCACATCTCGAGCAGGTGGCCAAGCAGGCCGAACCCGGTCACGTCGGTCATGGCGTGTACGGCGCCGATCGAGGCAAACTCGATACCGATCGCGTTGAGCTGGGTGGCGGTGCCCACGAGCTCGTCAAGTCCGGGGCGGTCGAGGACACCCTTCTTCAAGGCCGCGCTCAGGATACCGATGCCGAGCGGCTTCCCCAGGATCAGCGCGTCTCCGGGTTTGGCGGCGTCGTTGCGCTTGATGAGGTCCACCTCGACGAGGCCGACGGCGGCGAGGCCGTAGATCGGCTCAGGCGCGTCGATGGAGTGGCCTCCGCCGATGACCACGCCCGCGTCTTCGCACGCGGCCCGCCCGCCCGCGATAATCTTGGCGATGACGGCTGCGGGCAATTTGTCCACGGGCATGCCGACGATACCGAGCGCGAGAATCGGCCTCCCCCCCATGGCGTAAACGTCCGAGAGGGCGTTGGTCGCGCTTATTCGGCCGAAATCGAACGGGTCGTCGACAATCGGCATGAAGAAGTCTGTGGTGGCGACGACCGCCTGTCTCTCGTTGATCTTGTACACAGCGGCGTCGTCGCGGGTGTCGGTTCCCACGAGCAGCGCGGGCTCGGTTTTCTGGCCGGCGACCGCGCCCAATAACTCTTCCAACAGCGCCGGCGCGATTTTGCACCCGCACCCCCCCCCATGGCAGAGGCTTGTCAGGCGAACGTCGTCGCTTTCCATCGCGTTTGGCATCCCCAGAGCAGATTCACGGGGTCGGCGGATCGCACGGATTTAACGCGCCGCCGCATCCGCTGGCCGTCCGGCCCCTTGGTGTTACTCCGCACTTGCCAGCGGCCCGACGCCACTCACCCCTTCGACGCCGTGGAAAAACCCGTTCGAGAACGAGATCCCCGGTGCCAGCCGGGCGAGGTCGCCGAGCGCCGCCTCGGGCTCGCGCGAACCCGCGAGCACGTCGCGGAAGGCCTGCGCCACCGCGATCATGTCCACGTTCTGCGGCGAGAGCCGGAACCGGTGGATTCCCATCGCGCGTAGCTCGTCCAATTCGCAGACCAGGTTGCCGTACGTATCGGAAAGGGCCTGGGTGCCGTTCACGCGCAGGAACGCGGTGCCGTCCAACGTCGTCAGCGGCATACCGTCCGCGTCCTCGCCGCAGACGTACTGGCATCCGTCTTTGTGGAGTCCGTGGGCGCGGGCGTGAAAACAGCGCACCGAGATGGCGAGCGGCAGGCGGCCGTAAACTTGGACCTCGAGCTCCGCCTTGGATTGGCGCGCCAGTGCCGCGAGCGAAGCCCTCGGCAGCTCTACGGGCAACGAGATCCTCTTCGCCCCCCGGCGTTCCAGGAAATCGAGCGTTCCCTCGTTGTAGACGTTGACCATGGGGCCGGTCGCGAAGGGACGCCCGGCGAGGAGCGTTAGGGCTGCTACGTCGTTGACTTCGACGAAATGCGATTCATCGACGGAAATCGCCCGTACCGAATCGAGATCGCGGGCATCCATGATCAGCGAGAGCGTTGAACGCACCACTTCCTTGCCGGCGGATTCCAGGCGCTCGACGACTTCCGCCACGAACGGCTCGAAGAAGGGCCACCGCTTGAGGCATACGACCTCGCCCACGCAGACCGTGTCCACCGGCGCTTCGTCGGCAATCCGGAAATAGAAATCGCGCCACTTCTCCGCAGACCAGTTGAACAACACCGGCCCGAGGGTAAGTTGCGGGTTGGATTTGGGCTTGCGCCTCGGCTTTTTCGTCAGTGCCACGTCCTCCGATAGGCGCCGGCCGTCTCCGATTGGCCCTCGGTCAGCGCACGAAGATCGTCCGGCGGCAGCGCCTCGCCCCGGGCGGCGGCGTCGACGGCGCGGCGAAACACGCCGACGACGCGCGACACGTAGGCGCGTCCGCGCTGGCGGCCCTCGATCTTCAGTGCCGTCACGCCGGCATCCATCAGCTCGGGCAGCATGTCGATGGCGTTCAGGCTGGTCGGGTCCTCGAACAGGTGCGAGGTCCGCCCGCAGGCGACGAAGCGGCCCTTGCAAAGCGTCGGATAGCCGACCGGTTCTTCGGCTTCGAGCACGTCGATGGTGAATGCGCCGAGCTTTGAGACCAACCGGCCTCCGACCTCTTCGTAGTGCACGTGGCTCGGCGGCGAGCAGACCCCGACCGTGTTCGGCGATTGCCCGGTGACATACGAGGAAAGCACACAACGACCCTCGGCCATGATTCCCATGGCGCCGAACACGAAAACCTCGGTCTCCACCGGAACCGTCCGGTTGATCGCCGCGATCTCGGCGATGGTGAGCACCCGCGGCAGGACCACGCGCTTGATTCCGAATTCGCGATGGTAGAAGGCAATCGATTCGGCGCTCGATGCAGAAGCCTGGACCGAAAGGTGGAGACGCAAGCCAGGGTGCGTACGACGGGCATAGTCGGCGAGCCCGATGTCGGCGAGGATCACGGCGTCGGCGCCGAAGGCGGCGGCGTCGTCGACGGCGCGGTGCCAGGGGCCCGGATCGCCCGCTTCCGGGTACGTATTGACGGCGACGAGAACTTTGACGCCGCGGTCGTGGGCATGGGCGATGCCGTCCTCGAGTTCCCGGCGGTTGAAGTTGAGGCCGGGAAAGTTGCGGGCATTGGTGGAATCCCGAAATCCGAGATAGACCGTATCGGCGCCGGCCTCGACGGCCGCGCGGAGCGACGTCGGTGTGCCGGCCGGGCACACGAGTTCAAGGGGCTTTGACATTCCGCACTCCACCTCGACGTTTGCCCCCGCGCTCCATGTCCGACACCCTCTGGTCCAGGGCCTCCAGTCGGGCCGCGAGCGTCTCCGCGCGCCCCATGGCGGGCGCGATGGTCGCGCCCCGCGCCGTCTCTAAATCGGCCGCGATCCGTCTCGCCGTTCGGCGGGCGCGTGCAACGACGCGAGCCGCCGGGCCGGAAAGGGGACCGAGCGGCGCGAGCAGATCGCGCGCAACGTCGATCTCGGCCCCCTCGACGGCGTTGCTGAGCGCGACGACGGCCTCGGTGTCGCCGTCCATGACCAATTCGCGCGAAAAGAACAGGGAATCGCCGTCGATGCGGCCTTCCAGAAGATCGATCAAGGACTTGAGTGGCCCGCGCACGCTCGCCTTCGCGTCCACGTATTCGTCCTTGGCGATTGCCCGCAGGCTCGGGTTCGTCGCGCTCGCGCGAAGCAGGAAACGGAACGGCAGGTCCACGGGGTCGATGACGAATACCGTTTCACCGAGATCCCCGAGGCGCTCGAAGACGCTGCCATGACGGCGCCGCACCGCCCTCATGGCGAGAGCAAGCGGCAACTGGTATACGGGCAGCGGTACGTGCCGCAGCGCCATCCCCAAGAAAAGAACCGGCGACAACGGCGGAACCAAGCGGTCGCGGCCCGCCCCGCGGCCGTTCATATGAGGGTCGATTGGATTCTCCTCCCCATGCCGGAACGCCGCGTCGGCGGCGCCTCGTGGGCCGTTCATAGGCGAGCACTTGCCGCCCCGCCTTGACGCAAATCAAGGACGGTGTAGCGGCCCCATCGCCCCGAAAGACGGCATGAATTCGTCGCGAAAGCGCCAACGTACGTCGATCGCGGCCCCTCGCCCTACCACCCCACCGCATAGGCCGTGCGCCGGGGATCTGCGCCGCCCACCTTGAAGCCGGTCCGCAAGTCCGCCTGGATCATGCACACCGAGCCCGCGGCGACCTCGCGCTCGGGCCACATCGTGACTTTGTGGCCGAGGTCGGAAAGCCGATCCGCGGCCTCGGTTCCGATCGGCTCTTCGATGCGCAGCACACCCGGCTGGTAGTCGTGGGGAACCGGCGATATCGGCCAACTGTAGCTCGCGAAGCGGGGGGCCTCCGCCGCCTGCTGCGGGTCCATGCCGAAGACCGCGACGTTCAGGAACGCCTGCACCATGGCCTGGGCGATAACCTCGCTTCCCGGCGATCCGAACGGCATCAACGTCTCACCCTTGTGGATCGCGATCGCGGGATTTGACGACATCCGCGGCCGCCGGCCCGGCCCCACAGCGGCCGGGTGATCGGGGTTGGTGTAGCCCCGTGATCCCCATAGCGAGCCGACGACCCCGGTCCCGGGAACCAAGGGCGCTCCAAGCGCGCCGTCGCTGGGCGTCGCCGAAAACGCGTTGCCATGGGAATCGACGGCGCAAAGATATGAGGTGGCGAGCTTCGCCTGCGCCGTTTCGTCTTCCGCCAGCGACGAGGGATCGGGCTCCCAGCGCGGTTGGGGCCGCCCCGCCACCTGGCCCGGCGGCGGCATCTCGGGCCACGCCTCGTCGGCACGTATCATGTTTGCGCGGCGTTTCGCGTAGTCCTTGGACAAGAGCTCGCCTAAGGGAACGTCGACGAAATCGGGATCGCCGAAGTAGACCTCGCGGTCGGCGGCGGCGAGCTTCAGCGCCTCGACCACGGTATGGACGTATGGGACCGCGTTGTGGCCCATGCCCACAAGATCGAAGCCTTCGAGCAGTTTCAGGGCTTCGAGCACCATCGGCCCCTGGCACCACGGCCCGCAACCGTACACTTCGAAATCGCCGAAGCTAATGCGCGCCGGCGCCTCCACATGGGGCCGGTAGGCGGCCATGTCGGCGGCGGTGAGAAGGCCGCCGTTCGCCTCTTGATCGCGGACGATGGCCTGCGCGATGTCGCCCCGATAGAAGGCGTCGTGGGCGGCCCGGATCCCTTCTTTGCGGCCCTTTTTCGCGGCCGCCGCCTCCTCGTCGGCCATGTACTGAATCGTGCGTGCGAGATCGCCGAGGACGAACCGCTCGCCCACCTCCGGCACCCTTCCGCCCGGAAGATACACCTCGGCCGACGAGGGCCAGCCCCGCACCTTCGCCTCGCGTTCGCGGAGAATACGGGCAAAGAATGGATACACAGGAAAGCCGTCGCGGGCGAAGCGGATCGCAGATTCCGCCACCTCGGCGAACGACATGGTCCCGTAACGCTCGAGCGCCGTCAGCCAGATTCCGGCCGCCGACGGGACTACCGTGGTCAGGTGCCCTTCCGGGATGCGGCCCCCGTGGTGCTTGTGAAAGTATTCGCAGGTCGCGGCCTTCGGCCAGGGGCCGACGCCGCCAAGGGTCACGATCTCACCCGTCTCGGCCATGTAGATCATGATCGGCGCGACGCCCGCCAAGCCGGTGTATTGGCTTTCCAGCACGTTGATCGCGAGCCCGGTGGCGACGCCCGCATCCACCGCGTTGCCGCCGGCTTCCATGATCTGGAACCCCGCCTGAGACGCCCAGTAGTGGCCCGAGACGACCACGTGCCGGGCGGCGGCGACGGGGGGCCGGTTCGCGCGGGGGAACGAGGACGGTGTCGGAATCGAGGGCATGGACGTCTCCTTCGTTGCAGGCGCGGGTTGCACACCCGGTTGCGGGACCGCTAGGGCGGATCGCGTTTGCTGGGAACCGTGATGCGGTCCCAATCAAACACGCCGACCCGCTCGACCTCGATAGTGTAGACCAGTTTCACGGAGCGGGCGGATCGCCACATGCAAAACCGAGCGAGGGCGATCTGGTCTAATAGCCCTTCTCGGGATCGGCGATGTTGATCAGCGGCTCTCCGGCCGCGGCCCGGCGGTGGTTCTCGGCGATCGATTCGATCGATGCCGCCGCCCGTCCGCCCGCCACATGCGGCGTGGCGCGCACCTTGGGATGACCCCAAAGCGGGCTGTCCGCGGCCAGCGGTTCGGTTTGGAAAACATCCAGCGCCGCGCCCGAAAGCGCGCCTTCGTCAAGGGCGGCGATCAGGGCGTCCTCGTCCACCGTCAGCCCCCGGCCGACGTTGATGAAGTAGGCGCCGCGCTTCATGGCCGCGAATGCGCGGGCCCCCAACAGCCCCACGGTCGCCTGGGTTCCGGGAAGGATCGAGATCACGTAATCGGCGTCGCCCAAGACCCCGTCCAAGGCGTCCGCGCCGTGCCGGCATTCGACGCCCGCGATCCGATGCGAACTTTGCGCCCAGGCCACGACCCGGTATTCGAGGGCCGCAAGGGCTTCGGCGATGCGCGTCCCGATGGAGCCGAGGCCGAGCACGGCGACACAAGTTCGGGTCGGATCGCCGGACGCGTAATGCCGCCACAGCCGGTCGCCTTGCTGGACGTCGTAGACGGCGAGGAAGCGGCGATGGCTCATGAGAAGTGCCAGCGCGTGCTCGGTCACCGAACGGATGATCCCGGGATCGGTGAGCCGGGCCACGGCGACATGGGCGGGGCGATCCGCATGGTCGATCACGTGCGCCGCCCCGTGGCCGAGGAACTGGACGCATTTGAGGTTGGGAAGGCCCGCGAACACGCCTTCGGGGAGCATGTCGGCGGCGATCAGCACGATGTCGGCGGCGGTGCCGATCTCGGGCCACACCCGAAGCTCGATTGCGGGGTCGATCGCGTCCAAGCGCTTGCGCCACTCGCCGGGATCCTCGTATTCGGTGACAAGAAGTATCGCCATGACGCCTCTCTTTTTTGGGACGGGGCGTTCGAGGCTGGTGCGGGTGGAGGGACTTGAACCCCCACGACCTTGCGGTCACCAGATTTTGAGTCTGGCGCGTCTACCGGTTCCGCCACACCCGCCGATGCTCGAGCCCGCATGATGCCCGAGCGTGCCCGCCAGTCAAGCCGACCGCGGTACCCCCGCCGATCCACCGTCTTCGCCGCCCGGCGACCAGGCCGCCCAGCCAATTGCGGTGTTGGCGGTGATGGCGTCGCAACCGGCGGTGATGGCGGCGCGCAAGTCCCGGACCGCGTCCCCCTCGCCCAAGTCGATCGTCCAGCAGTCGATCCGGTGGCCGCGCGCTTTCAGCCGCCGGACAAGCCCTTCGCCGCGCGTTTGCGACGCGCGCACGCAATCGCGGTGAAGATAGAGGGTGTGCGCATCCGGTGCGACGGCGCGGACGAGCCGCTCGACCCTCTCGGCGTCGGCGTCGACGCCGGCATCGCCGGTGGGATCGTAACCGAGTGCCAATCCTTCGACGCCCGTGCCCAGTCGCGATACCGCCTCCCAATTCTCGCCGCTCAATATGAACCGCGGACCGAGACCGGCGAGCGCGGCGGCGAAGGCGTTGGCGACATCGCCGTCGATTTCGCGCTTGCCCGCTGCCATGAGGTCGAGCTGCACGCGGGGAGACGGATGGTTTCCTGCGGCTCGGGTAAGGCCTGCAAGCTCGTCAAGCAGCAGCGGTGCGCCGCCGCCCCGCATCTCGAATTTCCGAATCGCCTCGGCGTCGACGTCGGCGACCGGGCCGCGCCCGGTGGTCTCACTTTCGAGGTTCGGATCGTGCAGGCAGACGAAACGCCCGCACGCAAGGCGGCGGATGTCAACCTCGAGGCAAGCGCCCGCGGCCAAGCCGATGGCGAGATTGCGCCGTGAATACGGCGGATCGGCCGCACGCCGCCGGAGCTGGTGCCACTTTAGGCGAACCGCAAGACCGTCCAATTCGAGCCCCAGCGGCTGGGCGTCGGTGCCGGTCGTCATGCCATCCCCCTTTGCGTGGAGCGAACGGACCGCACGCTATATCATCTGTCATCAAGAATGACCGATGGACGATCAATCGGCACGCAGCCCTACGCCGCACAAGCGGCGGCGCGCGGTTGCGCTTGCCAGCGGTCATCTTGAGTTAATCATAAGGATCGCTGGTATTACGCTCGCCAAACGCCCCGTCAACGCGACGCCTGCGTTGCCGCCTGGCGCGGCGGCTGGTACACCGGACGGCGCCTGCGCCCCGAGCGAATCCTGGGACACGCTCTTGCTCAAACGCCTTTACGACCGAACGCTCGCGCTCGCCGGTCACCGCCACGCGATGGCCGCGCTTGCCCTGATCTCGTTCGCCGAGAGCTCGTTCTTCCCCATCCCGCCGGATGTCCTCGTCGTGCCCATGGTGCTGGCGCGTCGTGCGGCAGCCTGGCGCATCGCGCTCGTTTGCACCGTGGCCTCGGTCGCGGGCGGGCTCGCGGGCTACGGCATCGGCCACTACTTGTTCGAGACGATCGGTCGGCCGCTGGTGGAATTCTACGGCGCCGCAGACGAGGCGGCACGGTTTCAACAAGTCTTCGAAGAGTGGGGCTGGTGGATCGTCACGGGCGGCGGCCTCACGCCCTTCCCCTACAAGGTGGTGACGATCTCGAGCGGCGCGGCGGGGCTCGATCCGCTCGTCTTTACTGCCGCCTCGGCGGCGTCGCGAGGGCTGCGGTTTTTCGCGGTTGCAGCGCTCGTCTGGTACTTCGGGCCACCGATTCGCGAGTTCGTAGAAAAGAACCTGCCCGCAGTCGCAGCCGTCTTCTTCGTAGTCCTGTTCGGCGCCTTCCTTCTGATCCGCTACTTGTTCTGACGCCGCGCCGGGCACGGGTGGCGCGGTTGGGGCCATTCGGCTATGAGAAAGGCATGGATCGCGCTGTGTTCCGCGCCCACGCGCCCAGGGCCGTGCCGATCGCCATCCTGGCGGCGAGCGCCGGCGCGCTCGGCTTCGCCTACATATCGGAGACCGTGTTCGGCCTCGAGCCTTGCGTGCTCTGCCTCTACCAGCGTGTTCCCTACGCGGCGACGGGAATCGTGGCGGTGCTCATGCTCGGCCTCCCGACGAACGCTCTGGTGACCCGGTGGGGCATCACCGTTTGCGCCGCGCTGTATCTGGTGGGCGTGGGAATCGCGTCGTACCACGTGGGCGTCGAACGGCACTGGTGGGCCTCGATCGCGGCCTGTGGCGGCGCGGACACGAGCGCGGTCACCATCGAAAGCCTGAACGCGCAACTCTCGGTCCAGTCCGAGAAGCCGTGCGATCAGGTGGACTGGAGCCTGTTCGGAATTACCCTGGCCGGCTACAACGTTGCCCTTTCCGCGTTCCTCGGGGCCGCCGCGCTCTGGGCGATGCGCCTTCTCAACGGGCGACCCGCGCCATGATGGCCGAGAAACCGAAGCCCCGCCAACGCAAATCACGCCCGCGCAAGTCGCGCCCGCGCCTTCCCGGCGATCCCAGCGCAGAAGAGCTTATCGCGCGCATCATCCGGGTCGATCACGCGGGCGAGTACGGCGCTGTCAGGATTTACGCGGGCCAGCTACGGGTCCTGGGCGAGACGCCTTCGGCCCGCCCAGTCCGCGAGATGGCGGAGGCCGAGGCCCAACATCTCGAAACATTTGAGCGGCTCGTGGTGGAGCGCCGCGTGCGCCCCACTGCGCTGATGCCGATCTGGACACTTGCGGGCTTCGCGCTCGGGGCGGCAACGGCGGCGCTCGGCCCCCGCGCTACCATGGCGTGCGCGGTCGCGGTGGAAGAGGTGATCGACGAGCACTATACGCGCCAGATCGAGCGCCTCGGCGACGACGAACCGGCGCTCGCGCGCACCCTTCGGAAGTTTCGCGCCGACGAGCGCGAACACCGCGACGCCGGACTCGCGCACGGCGCCGAAGAAGCACCCGGCTATCTCCCGATGACGACCGCGATCAAGGCGGCGTCCCGGCTCGCCATCTGGCTCTCGGAACGGATCTAGGCCCCGTCCTCATCGCCCGGTGAAGACGGGTTTGCGTTTGTCCATGAATGCCCGGCGCCCCTCGATGTAATCGGCGCTCTCGAAACAGGCATCGACGAGGCGCTCGCACGCCGCCACGTCCCGATCGTCGGGGTCCTTGGCGATTTCGGCTACGATCCGCTTGATCGACGCCACCGTCATCGGCGCGTTTCCGGCGATGGAATCAGCGATATCGGCAACCGCGCCCTCAAGCGCGTCCGGTGCGAACACGCGATTGACGAGGCCCATCGCCAGCGCCTCGGCCGCGTCGAAGCGGCGCGCGGTGAAAAAGATCTCCTTGGCGAACGCCGGCCCCACCACATCGCACAGGCGCTTGACGCCGGCAAAGCCGTAACCGAGCCCGAGTTTCGCCGCCGGAATGCCGAACGATGAGCGGTCCGAACACACGCGCAGATCGCAACAAAACGCCACGGACATGCCGCCGCCGAGACAGTAACCGTCGATCATGGCGATGGTTGGTTTGGCGATCCCGGCCAGCGCATCGGCGGCGCGCGCGGTGGTGGCATTGTAATGCGTTACGGCGTCCTTGCCGGCGCGTTCGTCCTCGAACCGCGAGATATCGGCGCCCGAGACGAAGGCCCGCTCGCCGGCGCCGGTGACGACCACGACGCGGACGTCCGCATCGGCGGCAAAGTCGTCGATGATGCCGATCACGGCTTCCCACATCTCGAGCGAAACGGCGTTGTGGCGCTCGGGGTTGTGGAAGGTCATGCGCCCGATCGCGCCCTCTTTCTCGCTCAGCATGGTTCCGGTGCTCATCTCCCCCCCTTTTCCTGCGATACGCCTAAACGATCCCGCGCTGCCTGAGCTCGGCGATCTCGTCGGAACTTAAGCCCAGTGTGCCCAGGATCTCATCCGAGTGTTCGCCGCGGGCCGGCGCCGGGCTCGCAAGCTCGCTCGGCGTGCGCGACATGACGATCGGCTGGCCCACCAGCGTCACGGGCTCCGCGGTAGGCGATTCCACGCTTTGCGCGATGCCGAGATGCTTTACTTGGGGATCGGCGAAGACCTGATCGATGGTGTTGATCTCGCCCGACGGAACGCCTTCACGGGTGAAGTGTTCGATCCACTCGTGGCTGGACTTCCCCCTGATCAGCACGGCGATTTCGGCGTTCAGCGCGTCGCGGTTCTGGGACCGATCGGGGGCCGTCAGGTATTCGGGTCGCTCGATCAACGGTGCCGCGTCGATGGCGTGCGCAAACCGTTCCCAGATGGCCTGGCCCGCGCAGGCGACGTTGATGTGGCCGTCCGCGGTTTCGAACACGCCGGTCGGGATCATGGTGGGGTGGTTGTTGCCGGCCTGCTGGGGCACCTCGCCCGCGACCAGCCAGCGCGCCGCCTGGAAATCGAGCATGAAGATCTGGGCCTGCAACAAGGACGTCTGCACCCATTGGCCGCGCCCCGAGGTCTCGCGCTCCAGAAGTGCGATCAGGATTGCCTGAGCGCAGAAATGCCCGGCCGTCAAGTCGGCGACGGGAATCCCGACGCGGACCGGTCCTTGGCCGGGAAGACCGGTCACCGACATGAGCCCGCCCATCCCTTGGGCGATCTGGTCGAATCCGGGACGTTCCCGGTAGGGGCCGTCCTGTCCGAAGCCGGAGATGCTGGCGAGGATGATTCGCGGGTTGATGGCCAAGAGCGAATCGTAGTCCACCCCGAGGCGGGCCTTGACGTCGGGACGGTAGTTCTCGACGACCACGTCCGCGTCCACCACCAAGCGCTTGAGGATCGCGAGTCCGTCCGCCTCTTTCAAGTTGAGCGTCAGGCTGCGCTTGTTGCGCTGCAGGTTCCTGAAGTCGGGCGTGTCGCGGGCGGCGCCCAGCGCGCCGTCGGCCTCGAGTGCTGCGGGCATCTCGACTTTGATGACGTCGGCACCCCAGTCGGCGAGTTGACGGACCGCGGTCGGGCCCGCGCGTACCCGGCTCAGATCGAGAATGGTGAACCGCGACAACGCCTGCGAGGCGGGTTGGTGGACCATGGCGTTCTCCCGAGGTGCGTTGCGTCGGGCGGGGTCGCGCCGACGTCGCTCACCCCATTCAAACCACAGAGACGGCGAACGGAAAATGGCCAGAGCCGGTCGCCGTCGATTGGAACCGCGGCGCAGCAATAATCAAGCGCGCGAAACCGCTCAGTTTGAATAGAGTCTATCAGATTCCGCCCCGCAGAAGCGCGATCGCCGCCGCGCCCAGCACCACTGCGGCGAGCCACAGCCACAGGACCGCGCGGCCGAACTTCCGCGCCAGCCAAAGAACGAGAAGGATGGCAAGGACGACGCCAATGCCCGTGACGAGCGAGGTTTCGGGGCTTCCGTCCACGCGTGTTTCCCTGGCCCTGGGCTCAACACTCGGGCGGGCGGGCGTGCACCAAGGTCGCGATCACGCCGCGAAGGGTTCGAACCTCTTGTTCGCTCAAGCCGGCGCGCTGGAAGAGGTTGCGAAGATTGCGGACCATGATGGAGCGCTTCCCTTCGATGCTCAGGAATCCGCTCGCGTCCAACGCGTGTTCGAGATGTTCGAATAATCCCATAAGCTCGGCCTTGTTCGCGGGGCGCGTGCGGGGAAGAGTCATGGCGTCTTCGGGCCCGGCGTCGCCTGCCGCGAACCACTCGTACGCCAACACCAGAACGGCCTGGGCCAGGTTGAGCGAATGGAACGCGGGGTTCGCCGGCACCTGGACGACGGCGTCGGAGAGCGCGACGTCGTCGTTGGCAAGACCGCTGGCCTCGGGTCCGAACAGCACCCCCACGCGCACGCTCGCGCTCGCGCATTCGCGCAGCTTGCGGCCCGCCCGACGCGGCGTCAGGACCCGATTGGTCATGCCGCGCACGCGCCCCGTCGCCGCGAGCACGTAGCCCAGGTCGGCGACCGCTTCGGCGGTGCTCTCGAAGTGGCGTGCGTTCTCGAGGATCCGTTCGGCGCCGGCGGCGGCTGATTCGGCGGCCGCGTTCGGCCAAGCGTCGCGCGGGCGCACCAGGCGCATCTCGTCGAGACCAAAGTTCAGCATGGCGCGCGCCGCCATGCCGATGTTCTCGCCGAGTTGGGGCGCGACGAGGATCACCGCGGGCGCGCCCCAGCCCGCTTGCTGCGCGCTCTCGCCTTCCGGACGGTCCTCGGCCATCGCGCTAGGTCTACCTCGTGATCGCCTCGGCGCCGTCGCGTTGAAGCTTGTAAACGATGCTGTCATTGAGGGCGTTGAACGAGGCGTCGATGACGTTGGTGGATACTCCCACCGTCGACCACCGCTCGCCGTGCGCATCGGCGGATTCGATCATCACGCGGGTGACCGCACGGGTACCGTCGTTGGGGGTGAGGATGCGGACTTTGAAATCGACCAGGCGCAGGTCCTCGAGCTGCGGATAGACAGGCGTGAGCACTTTGCGCAGGCCTTGGTCCAGGGCGTTCACCGGTCCGTTACCCTCGGCGACCGCCATGTGGGGGTTGCCGCCCACCTCGAGCTTGACGGTCGCCTCCGAGAGCGTAACCAGCTCGCCGCGCGCGTTCCAGCGCCGCTCGTCGATCACCCGAAAACTCTTGAGGTCGAAGTATTCGGGAATGCCGCCAAGCACGCGGCGGGCAAGAAGCTCGAAGCTCGCCTCGGCGCCGTCGTAGGCGTAGCCGTCGAATTCACGATCCTTCACGGCCTCGACGAGCTGGGCGACCATGGGGTCGTCGGCGTCGACGTCGATCCCGACCTCGCGGAACCGCGCCAGGATATTGGAGCGGCCCGATTGGTCGGAAACCACGATGTGGCGATGGTTGCCGACGAGTTCGGGCTCGATGTGCTCGTAGCAGCGGGGATCCTTCTCTACCGCCGAGACGTGCAATCCGCCCTTATGCGCGAACGCGGACTCCCCGACGTAAGGGGCATGCCGATCCGGCGCCCGGTTGAGGCGCTCGTCGACCAAGTGCGAGACGTGGGCGAGCTGGGTCAGGTCGTTCGCCGAGACGCTTGTCTCGTACCCCATCTTGAGCGCCAGCGTCGGGATGACCGAAATCAGATTGGCGTTGCCGCAACGCTCGCCGAGGCCGTTCAGCGTGCCTTGAACCTGACGGGCGCCGGCGCGCACCGCGGCCAGGCTGTTGGCGACGGCGTTGCCGGTGTCGTCGTGGAAATGAACGCCCAGCTTTGCGGACGGAACGTGGTTGTTGACGGCGCCGACGATGTCGGCGGCCTCGTGCGGAAGCGTGCCGCCGTTGGTGTCGCAGAGCACTACCCAGCGGGCGCCCGCTTGAAGCGCGCCGTCGACGCAAGAAAGCGCGTACTCGGGGTCGGACTTGTAGCCGTCGAAGAAGTGCTCGGCATCGAACATCACTTCGTCGACCCGCGTGCACGCGTGGCGGACGCTGTCGCGGATCATGGCGAGGTTTTCCTCGAGCCCGATGCCGAGCGCCGTCTCGACGTTGAAGTCCCAGGTCTTTCCCACCATGCAGAGCACCCGCGCGCCGCTCGCGAACAACGCGTTCAGGCCGGGATCGTTCTCGGCACTGCGCCCCGCCCGACGGGTCATGCCGAAGGCCGTGATCCGCGCGCGCTGCAGCTTCGGAGGCGCGGCGAAGAACGCGTCATCGGTGGGATTGGCCCCCGGCCAACCGCCTTCGATGTAGTCGATCCCAAGGCCGTCCAGCGCCTCGGCAATCGCCACCTTGTCGGCGGTGCCGAAGTCGACGCCCTGGGTCTGGGCGCCGTCGCGCAGCGTCGTATCGTAGAGATAGATGCGCTTGTCGCTCATCTCACGCGGCCTTTATCTTCGCGCCCGTACGCAGGGCTTGCGGCGGCGCGAGTCGGCGAGGATGCCCAATTCCGCACCCTGTTTCAAGGACTTGGGCCGTGATACGCCGGGCGCGGATGCGTGGCCGATCGCGATCAGGCGACGACGTCCGTGCTCTCGCGCCGCAAATCGACGAAGGTGCGGATGCGCACGAACCAGCCCGAGCGTTCGTCGCGCGTGCCCTTGGCGCCGACTACAGCCGTCGGCGCGTCCGTGAGAATGCCGTTGAGAAGCCCGAGCAACCCGACCTGGCAAACACCCTCGTACTCGCCGATACGGATGCTCGGATGCCGCGCCAGTCGGTCGTTACAGGGTACCCGCGCGTTCACGAGCGCGGTGATCGCATCCGCGTCGCGCATAAGCGCGTCGTTGAGAACCTCAAGCGCCCTTGCGACCGGATCGGCCATGAACTACTCCCGTGGCTCGGCTTTCCCCATTGCTAACTCCAGCTCCGGCCAATCGCAAGGCGCAATGCGCCTGAATCGACGCTTCGAATCGGGTCTGATCCAAGGCATCATGGGAATTCGCCCTTTGGAGACATTCGCTCATGGCCGGAAAAACCGTTCTCGCCCTCGTGCTGGCTACGGCGCTCGCGATCGCAAGCGTCGCCTGGGCCGAGGTTCGGATCGAATCCTTCTCGGTGCTGCCAGGAAGCCACCCCCACGACGTGGCCCCTGCCGCCGACGGGGGCGTGTGGTACACGGCCCAGCACCGCGGCGCGCTGGGCTGGCTGGATCCGAGGTCGGCCGAGACGGTAGAGATCCCGCTTGGGCCGGACCCGCGCCCGCACGGCGTGATCGTGGGTCCCGACGGTACGGCCTGGGTCACCGACAGCGGGCTCAACGCCATCGTCGCCGTGAACCCCAAGAATCGCGCCGTCAATACCTATCCGCTTCCCGAAGACTCAGGCTACGCGAATCTGAACACCGCCACCTTCGATGGAAGGGGCGTCTTGTGGTTCACCGGCCAGAGCGGGATTTACGGCAGCCTCGATCCCGCCACCGGTGCGATGCGCGTCTTCGCCGCACCGGGCGGGCGCGGTCCCTACGGCATCGCGACTACGCCTGCGGGCAACGTCTACTACGCCTCGCTCGCAGGCAGCCACATCGCGCGCATCGATTCGGAATCGGGGAATGCGCGCGTGATCGAGCCGCCGACGCCGGGCCAGGGCGCGCGCCGGGTGTGGGCGGACTCCCACGGCCGGGTCTGGGTCGCGGAGTGGAATGCAGGCCAGCTCAGCCGCCTCGATCCTACGAACGGAACCTGGAAGACGTGGCCGCTTCCCGGCTCCGGCCCCCGCGCCTATGCGGTCTACGTGGACGAGGCCGACAAGGTCTGGGTCACGGACTTCGGCGCCAACGCGACGCTCAGGCTCGATTCCCGGACCGAGACGTTCGAAGCGTTCCCGAGCCCCCGCGCAGGCGCGGCCGCACGCCAGCTTCTGAGTCGGAAAGGCGAGGTCTGGGCACCCGAATCTCGCACCGACACCCTGGTCGTCTATCGCTACGAGTGAGGCCCGCGTCTTAGGCCCGCTTCCAGGTGGTCCCGGCGGCGCCGTCCTCGAGCAGGATACCGCGTGCCACGAGTTCGTCGCGGATGCGGTCCGCTGTGGCGAAATCCCGGTCGGCGCGGGCCTGAACACGCTCGGCGATCAGGGCCTCGATCTCGCCCGCGTCCGCCTCGGCGCCTTCGGTGAACCACGCGTCGGCGTCCACTTGCAAAAGGCCCAGGATACCGCCCGCCTCCAGCAACCACGATTTCGCCTTCGCGATCTCGTCTGACCGCTCGCGTGTCCCTTCGGGACGAATGATCGCGGCGTTCAACGCCTGTAGGCGCTTGTGCATTTCGGCAAACGCGAGCGGGGAGTTGAGGTCGTCGGCGAGCGCTTCCATGAACGGATCGTCATCCGCCAAGCCCTCATATCCGGACGTGTCCACGTCGCCCACTTTGCGAAGCGCGGTGTAAAACCGGTCGAGCATATCGCGGGCCTGGCCAAGCGCCGCGGCCGACCAGTTCAAGGGCTGGCGGTAGTGGGTCGCGAGTAGCGCCAATCGCAGCACCTCGCCCGCATGATCGGCGAGAAGGGCGTGGACGGTGAGGATGTTGCCTATACTCTTCGACATCTTCTCGCCCTCGATCACGACGTAGCCGTTGTGCATCCAGAGCTTCGCGAAGGTGCCGGCGCCGTTGGCGCAGATGCTCTGGGCGATCTCGTTCTCGTGGTGGGGGAAGATCAAATCCTGGCCCCCGCCGTGGATATCGAATGTGGTCCCCAGGTATTCGGTGCTCATGGCCGAGCATTCGATGTGCCAGCCCGGCCGCCCCCGTCCCCAGGGGCTGTCCCAACCGGGAATCTCGGGTTCCGACGGCTTCCACAGCACGAAGTCGGCAGGGTCTTTCTTGAAGGGTGCGATTTCGATGCGGGCGCCGGCGATCATTTCTGCGCGGTCGTGCCCGGAAAGCGCCCCGTAATCCGGCACCGACGGCACGTGGAACAGCACGTGCCCCTCGGCCTCGTAGGCGGGCCCCTTTTCGAGAAGGGTCGCGATCATTTCGATCATCTGGGCAACGTGCTCGGTCGCGCGCGGTTCGATCTCCGGGTCCAGCGCCCCGAGGGCGGCCATGTCCTCGTGAAACACCCGCGTGGTGCGCTCGGTGATGGCGCCGATGGGCTCGCCGCTTTCCTGGGCTGCGGCGTTGATCTTGTCGTCCACGTCGGTGATGTTGCGCACGTACACGACGCGCGGGTAAATCCGCTTCAATAGCCGGTAGACCAAATCGAAGACGACCACGGGGCGCGCGTTGCCGATGTGGGCGTAGTCGTAGACGGTGGGCCCGCAGACGTACATCCGCACGCATTCGCGGTCGATGGGCTCAAACCGCTCCTTGGCGCGCGTCAGCGTGTTGTGGAATCGCAAATCCACCATCTAAGGATTCCCGTCCACCGCGCCGCGCCCGGCGCTCACTTCGGGGCCCGGAAGCGGTTGGTGATGGGATAGCGGCGGTCACGCCCGAAGGAGCGACTGGTGATCTTGACGCCGGGCGGCGCCTGGCGTCGCTTGTATTCGGCGCGGTCGAGCATCGTCCAGACCTTGTTCACGACCGCAGGATCGTATCCGCGCGCGACCAGCTCGCGGGCTGACATCTCGTCCTCGATCAATGAGCGCAAGACCGCGTCCAGATCGGCATAGGGCGGCAGGCTGTCCTCGTCCTTCTGGTCGGGCTTGAGTTCGGCGGACGGCGGCTTGGTGATCACGCGATCGGGCATCACCGGCCCTTCCGGGCCGAGGGCGTTGTCGGGCCTATCTGCGTTGCGCCAGCGCGCGAGTTCGAACACGGTCGTCTTGTAGACGTCCTTCAGGACCGAGAAGCCCCCGCACATGTCGCCGTACAGCGTGGCGTAGCCCACCGACATCTCGGACTTGTTGCCGGTGGATAAGACCATGAAGCCGAACTTGTTGCTGAGCGCCATCAAGGCCATGCCGCGGGCGCGGGCCTGGACGTTCTCTTCGGCCTCGTTCGCGGGCAATCCTTGGAAGGATTCGGCCAGCATACCAGCGAACGCGTCCATGGCGGGCTCTATGTGGATCGTCTCGAGCCGGCAGCCCAGCAATTCGGCCACACGGGCCGCGTCTTCGGTGCTTTCGCGGGACGTGTACGGTGACGGCATCATGACGGGGCGCACGCGATCGGGGCCCAGCGCATCGACGGCGACGGCGGCCGTCAGTGCCGAATCGATCCCGCCCGAAAGCCCGACCAGGACACCGGGAAAGCCGTTCTTTTCCACATAATCGCCGAGACCCAGCACCAGCGCCCGGTAGATCGCCTCGAGATCGGGATGCGAGGGCGCGATTGCGCCCTGATCGCACACCCAGCCGGCGTTGGCGCCCCCGGCCTCGCCGCGGCGCCAGCGGGTGAGAAGCACCTGAGTCTCCCACGCGCGGGCCTGGGCGCGGAGCGAATAATCGGCGCCAAGCACGAACGAGGCGCCGTCGAACACCAACTCGTCCTGGCCGCCCACCAGGTTGACGTAAGCGAGCGGCAGCCCGCACTCGCCGATTCGGGCGGTAGCGTGACCCAGGCGCACGTCCTTCTTGTCGGTCTCGAACGGCGAGCCGTTGATCACCACCAGGATGTCGGCCCCCGTTTCGTGAAAACATTCGGCCACGTCCGGGATCCACATGTCCTCGCAGACCATGATTCCGAGGCGTGCGCCCCGGAACGCGACCGGGCCTGAAAGCGGTCCGGCGGCAAAGACACGGCGCTCGTCGAAGACGCCGTAGTTGGGAAGTTCGTGCTTGAGCACCTCGGCCGAGATCCTCCCGCCGTCGAGCAAGAGCGCAGCGTTGTAGAGCTTGCCATCGCGCGGCCAGGGCGCGCCGACGATGAGCGCCGGTCCACCATCGCCGGTGTCCTGGGCGAGCCGGGCGACGCTGTCTGCGACGGCGTCTTGGAACGCGGGCTTGAGGACCAGGTCCTCGGGCGGATAGCCCGAGACCGCAAGCTCGCCCACGATCACCAAATCGGCGGCCGCGGCGCTGGCCTCGGCGCGGGCCGCGCGGATGCGCTCGACGTTGCCGTCGATATCGCCCACCGTGGGGTTGATCTGAGCCAGGGCGAGCGCCAGGGACTCGGTCATGAGGGATCCGTGCAATCGCCAGCGTCGCCAAGCGTCCGGCGAGCCTAGGGGGAGGCCCCTTGGCTGTCAACGAAACGCCAAGGGCTGCGGCCGCAGTGCGGCCGGCCTTGACAGAGGCGGGGCGGAACCTGAGCATCGGGGCTGCGTCCTCTATTTTTCATGTCTCGGGCAGGCGCAGGCGGTTCCCATGATCGACACCCCGACCGAAGCTTCGGCGCAACCGAATGCGGGACCGGAACGGGATGCCCGCGAACGCCTCATCGTCGCGCTGAATTCGCCGACGGTCGACGACGCCCAAGAGCTTATCGGCGAACTCGAAGGTCTGGCCTCGGTCTTCAAGATCGGGCTTCAGCTTCAGATCGACCCGCGCGTGGGCGAGCTGATCGAGACGCTGATCGAGAACCGAAAACGGGTTTTTCTCGATTACAAGTACTACGACATCGCCGACACCGTGGGCGACGCAACCGCACGGGCCGCAAAGATGGGCATCTCTTTCCTGACGGTCCACGGCGAGACCGAGATCGTCTCGGCCGCGGTTGGGGCGAAGAAAGGATCGGAGCTGAAGGTGCTTTGCGTCACCGTGCTAACCAGCCTCGATTCGCGGGGGCTCAGCGAGCTCTTCGGCCGCGACGTCTCCGTCGAAAACTTGGTGCGCCACCGGATCTCGATGGCGATGGCGGCGGGCTGCGACGGCGCGATTGCCGCGCCCGCCGACGTCGCCGGCATCCGTGGCCTCGCAGGTCGAGACTTCCTGATCGTGACGCCGGGCGTCCGCCTGGAGGGCGAAAGCGCCGACGACCACAAGCGCGCAGGCACGCCGGCGTCCGCGATCGCGGCCGGCGCCGATTACCTGGTGGTGGGCCGGCCCATCATCAACGCGCCCGATGTGCGCGCCGCCGCCACCCGTTACATCGAAGAGATGCAATCCGCCTTCGACCGGCGCCCGTAAGTCCCTGCACCCGTTCACGGCCCTTCGCTTTCGAGCGCGCGGCGCGGCCCGTTGCGGGCCAGCAAGTGATATGAAACACTGCGCGCCCGGCGGATAACGGGGCAACGTGGGGCAATGCCAGACGATCACCCGCAAGCCATGCGCAGCACGCGCAAGATGTGCGAGACGGTCTCGGAGGTCGTTCTCGACCTCTTCGTCGACAAGCTGCTGCTCGCCGTCAAGCTGGATGCGAGCGGCGTGCTGGACCACCACGCCATCGCCGATCTCGCGCGCGAGTTCAAGATCAGGGGCCGACGCAAGTACCTCAATCGGGCGCAAAAGATCGCCGAAGACTGGCTGAGCCGCATCGAGCGCGAAATCTGGGACCAGACCCGCAAGCACCCGTTCGAACGGGTCCTGGTCAACAGATTCTCGTACCTCTTTCCGCCCGCCGAATCGCTCGCCAACGACACCGCGGTTTCGCGGCGCGCGCTTCCCGGTCTTTTCCTCGCTTTCGAGCGGATGGCGGGAGCCGAGTTCATCCAGCAGTGCGAGGCCACCGGCCGGGGGATCTTCCGCAAGGTGAAAGAGGAACGCGGAGACACGTTCCGCTGGATGAACTTCTACGGCGACCAATCCGCAAACGACCTGGTCGACGATTTGCTCGTGGTGATCGCCTGGGGCTTCAGGGACATCGAAGTTCGCCTCGCGTGGTTGCGGGACCTGATCAACGCCAACTTGGCCCCGCCCGAGGACTATGCCTTCGAGGGGCCCGCCGTCGACAACTGGACACTCGGCGATCGGGCACTTCTCGAGCTGTTGCAGGCACTGTTCTCGGACTTCAACGACAAGCTCAAGGCTGACGATTCGCGCAGGCACGTCGAACGACGCTACGGGACTCGCGCGTGTGAGGCCCTCGAGGCCTTGCTCGCGCAGCTCGACGCCTCCTCTTGACGGCGTCCGGAACCCGCCTGCGAGGCCGCCCAGCGGAGTGGAAAATTGCGATTCCCAGCCCGAGACCGCCCCCGGCGATCCTTTCTGACCACGGCGCGAAATAACTCCGCTCATATGGTTCAATCTGGTCGGATAGTGTTCTAGGCTCGAAATCCTGATGTCCGAACACCTGCAACCCCCTGCCGAAAACGACTCCGCCGGGATCGCTGCCGAGGCGGAAACGCCGGGCACGGCGGGCGGGGCGACGCCGGCTACCCAGAGCCGGGCCCTCGCCGAGACCGTGGTGGCCTCGCTCATCGAAAGGTTGCGCACCGAGGCTCGGCGCAAGGGCGGCATGCTTTCGCTCGAGGACCTGGATTCGCTGGCGCGCGAACTTCAGGGCAAGATCGAGACGCTTCAAGCTATCTTCCAGGAATCCTTCGAGGCGTACGTAAAGGTGCGCGAACGCGCGAGCTGGGAGCAATCGCGCGAGTTCCCGTTCGACCGCCTGATCGTCCGCAAATTCGCCCATCTGTTTCCCCAGGACGAAGCCACCAGGCTGGGCGGCGGGATCATCTCGCGGCGGATGTTGCCGGGCTTTTTCATCGCGCTGGGAATGATGCTGGGCGAAGAGGTGGTGGAGAGTTACCAGGAACGCTGCCGCCAAATCATCGAGAGGCTCACCGACCCCGAGACGAACGAGCTCGACTGGTACTGGGCCTACGACGACGAGGCGAACGCCGTCGTGCTGGAGGCGCTGGCCGCCATGGCGCTCTATTTCGACGCACTCGAGAAACGCGTCGGGTGGTTCGTCGAGCTGGTCAACGAACACTTGGCGCCGCCCGACCCCAAACGCGAAGGCGAGGCTGCCGCCACGTGGGAGTTCAACCCCCACGACTTCATGCGCTTCTTGAAGGCGCTGTTCCGGGACTTGCGCGAAGCCATGGAGACCGAGACCGGGCGCCTCAGGATCACCCGAATGCACGGCGCCGAGGCGTGCGCGAAGCTCGCCGACATCATGGCCCGGATCGATGCCGCGATTGAGCGCGAAGAGGTGTGAGCGGGAACGAAGGTGCGTGAACCGCGCCGACGCCGTGCCGGCGGAGCGAACTCACTTGCGGCGGAGCAGGAACTCGCGGCCGGCCTTGACGCTGGGGACGCCGTCGTAGGCGACGATGTCGGCGGTGGCGTAAGTCTCGGCCCAGGTGTCGGGCAAGTAGGACCCGGTGCCGATGACGTCGATGGGGGCGCCCACGTCCGCCATGACCTTGCATTTTTCCACGTTGAAGCCGGACGACGCCACGATCTCGACCCGGTCGAACCCGGCCTCGTCAAGGCGGTCGCGCATGTGGAAGATGGCGGCCGCCGATACCCCGGTGCCGGTGAGGTAGCGGAGCTCGGTTTCGCTGCGGTAGCGGCGCACCGCGAGCGGCACGTGACGCTCGAGCACAGCATAGGATTCGGCCGGACCCAACCCTTCGACGAAGCGCCCGCCGTGGGTGTCGACACGGACGCCAAGCCTTCCATCGGCCGCCATGTCGGGAAACCGCCGGCAGACGCCGAGCGCGTCGGTCACCTCGCGGCCGAAATAGTCCACCAGCACGATCATGCCTTGGTCGGGGAAGGTCTCGGCGTACATCTCGGCGGCGCGGATGGTCGAACCGGCGTAGCCGACCAATGCGTGCGGCATGGTGCCGAGACCTGCATCGCGTCCGAAATAGTGCGCGGTCGCGTCGTTGGCGTTGCCGATGAAGCCTTTGGCGCCGGCTTGCGCCTTGGCGGCTTGCGAGCCGACGGCCGCCGCGTAGGCCATGAGCTCCTCCATCTCGGTGCCGGCGCAGTGCCGCGCGTCCATGGCGAGGAACGCGACACCCGGCAGATCGACACACATGGTGAACGCGTTATAGGCGGCCACGCACGCGGCGCCGAGTTTCTGGAGATATAGGGTCTCGAGATCGACCAGGTGGTAGAACGATCCGGTGACGTAGACCAGCGGTTCGCCGGCGCCAACCCAATCGCCTTCGGCGAAGTTTTGCTGGATCTCGAACGCGGTCTCGCGCGCCTCGGCCACGCCGTCTAACCATTCGACCATCAGGCGCGGCGTGAAGATGACGGGGCGGCGCATGAAGACCGCGTAAGTGACGCGCCGGTCGCCGAAGCGCTGCACCGTCTCCTTCGTCTTGACGAAATAGCGGTCGGTCCAGCGCGCGATCTCGTCCGTGTGCGGCCAGCCCTCGCCCGGAACTCGCTTGTCGTTCATGGCTTGCGCGCGCCCGCGTTCAGGACGCCCCGACCGTTGCGGCACGTTCGCTGACGCGGCCCATCTTCAGCATCTCGGCCACGAGGAACGCAAGTTCCAGCGCCTGCTCGGCGTTCAGGCGCGGGTCGCAATGGGTGTGATAGCGGTCCGAAAGATTCGCCTCGGTAATGGCCTTGGCGCCGCCTACGCATTCGGTGACGTTCTGGCCGGTCAACTCGAAATGGACGCCGCCGGCGTGGGTTCCCTCGGCCTTGTGGATGGCGAAGAAGGACCGAACTTCGGCGAGGATTCGGTCGAAGTGACGCGTCTTGAAACCGTTCGAGCTCTTGACCGTGTTTCCGTGCATGGGATCGCAAGCCCAGACAACGGTGCGGCCCTCGGCGACGATGCGGCGGATCAGGCGCGGTAGCTCGCGTTCCACCTGGTCCCAGCCCATGCGCGCGATGATGGTCAGACGTCCGGGCTCGTTCGCGGGATTCAGGGTGTCGATGTTGCGGATCAGCTCGTCCGCGTCCGTCGTGGGGCCGGCCTTGATGCCCAGCGGATTGCCGATCCCGCGCAGGAAGTCGACGTGGGCGCCATCCGGCTGACGGGTCCGGTCGCCGACCCAAAGCAAGTGGGCCGAGGTGTCGTACCAATCGCCGGTGGTCGAATCGACGCGCGTCATCGCCTCCTCGTATGGAAGCAGCAGCGCCTCGTGCGAGGTGAAGAAATCGGTCTCGCGGATCTGCGGCGTCGTTTCCGAAGTCAGACCGCAGGCAGCCATGAATTCCAGCGTCTCGTCGAGGCGGTCGGCGAGATCCCGATAGCGCGCGCCGAGCGGGCTGTCGGCGACGAAACCCAAGTTCCACTGGTGCACCTTGTGCAAGTCCGCGTATCCGCCCTGGGCGAAGGCGCGCAGCAGGTTCAAGGTCGCCGCCGACTGGTTGTAGGCTTGAACCAGGCGCTGGGGATCGGGGTTGCGGGCCTCGGGCGTGAACTCCATGCCGTTGATCATGTCGCCGCGATAGGCCGGAAGCGTGACTGCGCCAATGGTCTCGACGTCGGACGAGCGCGGCTTCGCGAACTGGCCCGCGAGCCGGCCCACCTTGAGCACCGGGCACGCCGCGCCATAGGTCAGCACCACGGCCATCTGAAGAAGCACGCGAAAGGTGTCGCGGATGTTGTTGGGGTGGAATTCGGCAAAACTTTCCGCGCAATCTCCTCCCTGGAGCAGGAACGCGCGCCCTTCCGCGACCTTGGCGAGTGCGTCCTTGAGCCGCCGCGCCTCGCCAGCGAAGACCAGCGGGGGATAATTTCGAAGCCGCTCCTCCACCACGCCCAGCGCGGCGGGGTCCGGGTACTCGGGCACCTGGCAGATACGCTTTCGATGCCAGCTTTCGGGCGTCCATTTCTTGGCCATCGAAGATCTCGCCGGTCGGGGGCCTGAAAAGACGCAAGGCTATACGCCCGTTGCCCGCGATTTTCAAGGAATCGGCCCCATCGGCGCACACCCACTTCCCCGGCCCATCCCGCTCGGCTAGTGTTCCGCTCGAAACAAAGGATTCCCAACAGGCGGATTTGATGCGAATCTGGCGGTATGGGCAAGAAAGTGA